>JAAYLA010000045.1 GCA_012522135.1 Bacillota bacterium
CACCTGATGAGCCAACCTCGGTTCGCTTTCGCTAAGTCCCATGCTCCCCCTTCGGCTTCCTCCGGACGGTCTGTTGCCAGGCCCGCCCTTGCCTACGGGTTCCCTTCCCGCTGGTTGGGTGGTGAGGACTTCTTTCAGCCCTCCGGCTCGGCAGACATGCCGGGCACACAAGAAGGGGCTTGTCGAACGGCGACAAGCCCCTTCGGCTATATTTCACCCGTTGGCCGAGTAAGGCCAACATCTGCGCTCCTACCGCACCACCGAAGCCACAGGTAGGCATCGTCCAAGGCGGGAGCGGCCCGGCGTGCACCGGCACAAGGCGGGGTCGATGCCAGAAGACGCCAGGTCGTATCAGAGCCCTGACGCCTGTGCGACACGACACGGATGGGCGAGCTCCATGTCGGTTCCTTACCGAGCGTGCTCCGCACGTCCCACACATAGGGTGCGACCTCGGCGAGCAGTGCGTCTGCAGACCCAGTGTAAAGCAGGCGCCCATCCTCCAAGATCACGACGTGATCGACGATCCCTTCGAGTCCGGCAAAAAGGTGGGTCGCCATCACCACGGAGCGTGTGCTCTTTATGGCGGCCAGAAGCTCCCAAAGCTCGATCCGCTGCCCCGGGTCAAGCTTGGAACCGGGTTCGTCGAGGAGGAGGAGATCCGGATCGTTAAGGAGGGCCACGCCCAGGGCCAGACGGGCCCGCTCCCCTTCTGAGAGGTGTTTGACCGGACGTCGGGCTAGACAGTCGAGGTGAACGATGCGAAGGATCTGCCGAACTCGCGTCTCCACGAGGCCCGACGGGATCCCTTTAAGCCTTGCAAAATAGGCCAGACTGGCCTGCGCACTCTGCCCCTCGTAGAAGGCCGGTTCCTGCGGCATATAGCCTATACGAAACTTGTAGGCCGTGAGCCGGGTTCGATCGACCCGAACCCCATCCCATAGGAGCTGACCTGAGGTGGGGGCGACGACGCCTGCCAGGATCTTCAGGAGGACGGATTTGCCAGCACCGTTGGGTCCCCCCACCACCGTCAAGCCGCGACAAGGAAGGGAGTGTTCCAATGCGTGCAAAGCCACCCTGGACCCGAAGCGCTTCGTCACTTCATGGAGTTGGATGTTCATCGCTCTCTCCCGCACTCGTGGATGTAAGGAGCAGCGCCGTCAAGAGCGAGGCTGCACCAAGCAGCAGCAGGAGCGCGTCGTACGTGGAGACCGTCGTACCTGCAGAGGCAATACTGCTGCGCAAGCGCCCGCCCTCGGTGAGGATTAAATGCACGAACCACCCCACGATGGCAGCCGTCGGCCCGGCAAGGTTGCCCATCCTCACGTCGGCCACCATATACAACCCCACGATCAAAAGCAAGGGTGCGAGCCACGACACGGTGAGCGCCGCCATCTGGACGCCGAAGTCCTGCCGCAACAGGAGCAAGCTCGCCACGGCAGCAAGGCTGAGTGTGGTGCCCAAAACCAGCGTCACACGGCCGAGGGCGATCTGAAAAGTCGTAATAGGGCACGAGCGCTCCCACTCGCGCACCCTCTGACTGCCCGGCCTCACTGTGTAGAGGAGGCTGACCAGGCCCAGGAGCGGCACGGTGACGATCAACGCTCCCGGCCCCCAGGCCTCAATCCGGGGCAAGGCGAAGGTGCCCGCAACAAAGAGGAGCACGGCGATCAACCAGTAGCTCCACGACAACAAGCCCAGCTGCGGCCGGACGGCCTCCACGATCCGCCACGTACCGACGCTCGGCGTTCCCTGATCGAGCAGCCGGCGGAAGGATCGGTCGTCAGCCACGTCAGCTACCGTTCGCTCTTTTGCCGCCGCCAATGCGGCCGTTATCGCTTCGGCCTTGCGGTGCGGGCGGGGCGAGGGTAGGCTCTCGAGTGCGAGCCTATCGGCCAAAACCTCGGCCGTCCCTTTGCCCATCGGTTCGTCGGAGAGCTCAGCCCACATGCGACGGATACGCTCGACTTCCCCTGACCGCATCGGAGGCCACCTCCTCTTCGTCCTTCTCCACATGCGCCCGCAAACGCCGAAGGGCATGATGCAATCGCGACTTCACGGTGCCGATCGGAATGCCCAGCACTTCCCCGATGTCGGCCAGGCTCAAATCCTCGTAGAACCGGAGGATCACCACTTCGCGCTGTTCGACGCTGAGGATCTGCAACAGCTCGGCCACGTAGAGGCGCTCCCGCATCGCCTCGAACTCCCCGGTCAAAGCTTCCGTGTGCGGCACAGCAGCCACCGGGGTCTCTTTGGGACGCCGCCTGTGGTCGTGGGCTAGGTTGGCTGCGATACGGTAGAGCCAGGTCTTGAGCCCCTTTGGATCGCGCAGTTGATCGATCCGCTGCACGGCACGGACGAACACCTCTTGGCAGACGTCTTCGGCACCTTGGTGATCTTGGAGCATTCGGAACAGGTATCTTAGGATGGGCGCATAGTACGCCTCGACGAGGTGCCGCACCGCCTCCTCATCCCCCAGCCGTATGCCCTGTACTAGCCGCGTGGGGTCGATGGGGTTCACCTCCTACGACGGATGCGACCAAACGCAAGGGCCGCTATGACGCACGCTGCAAGCCCACAGACTACGAGCAGGATCCGGTTTGTATCCGGCGCTACTCTGCTCGGCGAGAAGGTTCCGTAGAAAAGGTACAGCTGAGATGTGAATCTTCCATCGGTGGTCAGGTCGGTCACCCAATAGAGGCCGCCGGCGAGCAGCCCTGCCACCCAACTCTCCGCCAACACCGCTGCGATCAGGGCCAAGCCGGCAAGGAACACCCAGCTTGCCACGGCGTCCATGAGGAGCGTCTGCATTGAGAGGGCGGCGAGCTCGATCTCGGAGATGGCCCTTGGTAAGAAGAGACCGAAAGCCACAGCCAGCACGAGGAGTGGACCGGCCGCAAGAGCAAACCCGGCCACGATTCGTTCCAAGGCCAGAATACTGCGGGGGGCAGGGTACGTCAACAACACCTCTTTGGCTCCGTCATCGGCGTCGACGGTAAGCACATGGCCCAATCCCAGCACCACGGCGATACTGCCAAACACTTCGAAGTACCCCATGAGGAAGGAGCGGGTCACAGCGGGTGCCCAGTCCCGCGCCGATATCACCATGATCACCGCCGCTGTCAGGCTGACCGCGTATAAGAGCCAAAGATGCGGACGAAAACAGAGCCGCAGTGTGTGGCGCAAGCGAGCGATCATTGGAAAGGCCTCCTCTCCGCTTCCCCACCCACTCTAAGGGCCACGATCTCTTCGAACCCCGCCACATCGATGGGCCGGACAGCCAAGCGATCGTAAACCCAACCAAGGACAAAGCTTACAGCGGCATCGCCATGCCTCTCCTCGATGTCGATGAGTGTGGTCAGTACCTGCTGCGCAACGCCTTCTCTCTCATTAAGACGCTGCATCACGGTGCCGGCGCGGATCCCGGCACGCAAATCCGCATCAAACTCCGCGCCCAGTACATGTTCGGCCCAACGGAGCAGCAGGTACTCAGCAATCCCCTGGGCCACAGGCTGCTCCTCCGCTACCGTTTGGAAGGTGTAGGGGCGACCCCAAATCGACTCTAGCAGCCCGTAGTTGATCGCGGCGGTTGCCGCCAAGAGGTCGTGCGGGGACTCGGTACGAGACCAGCGCTCCGCCGCTCGAACCGCCCCCGCCAAGGCGCTCTCGGTCACCACAGGTTTTGCGCCCATGTGCGTGAGCGGTCGCATGTGGCCCGGTTGCCCGTAGGCACTCACGGGTACCCGGTAGTGGAACCGATTGTAGTAGCGTGCGAGCCAGTCGGGAACCACGACCACCGGCTCCCGGGGAAGGGCGCGTCCGATGAGCCCCTCGTAGAAATCGACCAAGGCGTCGTAGGCCGGTCCAAGCACCTCGGCACCGTGGACCACCGACTCTGCGCCCACGATCGTCAATTCTGAAGCCTGGATGCGCTCCAACGCCCCGACCAACAGCGAGATCCCATCGCTCTGCCCCGCGAATACTGCCTGGTGCACTCCTTGAGCATCGCTGTGTTCGATCGTGGGCAGGTTGGCCACAACCCTGAGCTGCTGCGGCCCTTCCCAGCGGACACGAATCGGCACAGGCTCCGTCACCAGCGGATCCGTTACCGGTTCAACCCAATGCCGCGTCTGTCCCATGTCGTACAACACCGACACCAACCTGCGCTGCCCGGGCAGCGGATACCATGCCAGAAGGGGCGACAAGTAGCCGCCACGCTCTCCCATAAAGTGCATGGGGTTGATCACGCCGATCTGCTTATCCCAGAGTAAGGGCCGCCCCCGATACCTCACGACGACTGAATGCGGTGCCGCTCCGGGCGCAAGCTCCAACCAGACGAAATTCCCTTCCCGGGTCCACCCCTTAATCCCGTCGCCCCATACCTCAGTCACCTCCCACTGGTGGTGCAGAGTAAGCGGCCATGGCGACTGTTCAGGATCGCCGGCTAGAGCGACCTCAGCTGTGATGTGGAGCTCGGCGTCGGCGGTAAGCCTCACCTGAAGGTCGTAGCCAAGGGCACGCACGTGGGAGATGCTCTGCGCCGGCAATGCCACCTTCCCATCGCTTGTGCGAACAGCGCCCGGCTGCACGTCGTGATAAACCTGCGCATCGACTGTAGCAGCCACCTCGTTCCAGTACTGCACGTACAAGGCAACCGAGAGTACGGCACAGATGGCAAGAGATGTGAGGGCAATCTTGGTCGCGACCGTCCGTTGGACGGGATCGCGCCTCCGCTGATATGCAAGGCGGCCAAGGAGAATCAACATACCTGCGAGGCTGCCTTGAAAGAGTACATGCCACACCACGGCCTCTCCCCATGGCCACAAGCCGAAGAGAAGGGACTGGGAGTACGGAAGGCTCCCCAACGTGTACGGTGAGAGGAGTACGGCCCACAGTGCGTGGTTGTCGATACCCAGAGCCTGAGCGATGGAGAGCCCCACGACCACGAGGAGCCCCAAGACGTACCGGAGCCGGAGGTTCGCAACGGCACCCGTCAGAAAGACTGCGAGGCCGGCGGAGAACATCAGGATGCCTATGGTTTGGGCGACGTATGCCCACACGACACCGGAAGTGGTCTCGGTCCACACTGTCCCGACCGCAAACCAGCCCAGTGGGAGCAACGACAGAAGACCTACCAAGAAGAGGAGTCCGATCCCGGCGGCACCAACTACCTTGCCCCAGAACTGCTCAGCGTTGCGCGTGGGAAGGCTGTTCCATACATCGTCAAAGGCCTCACGTTCTTCGCGGGCAAAACCATGGCTGATGAGGATCGTCACCACGAACGCCGTGAGCATCATGGCGAGACCCTCGCCGCTCCGTAGGAACAGTTCGAGGCTGCGAGTAGTGGCAAGGTTCGCTGTCCAGACCGTGAAGAGGAGAGTGAACAAGAGCGACACCCAGAGTGTCGGGCTTCGCAGGTACGAGAGGGCCTCAATGCGAGCGATGACACGCGTCTTCACCCAGGACGCGCGTTCGGCCTTCACGATGCGACCACCTCCAGCCCGCTCCCCACCGTCACCATGTAGCCGTCTTCGAGGCTTGGCGCCACCTGCCGTGCCGCGTTCGAGGGCGCCTGGTCGGCCAAACAGCGAATCTGAACACCCTCAGCAGTCTGTCGACGGGCGAGGATCTTTACGGCCCTCAAACGGTCGACCTCGCCGGCCGGCAATGTGAGCGACCACACCTTGCCCTGGGCCTGACGCGCAAGCTCTTCGGGTGTCCCTGTGTACACCACCCGTCCCCGGTTGAGGACGGCGAGGGCGGAACACACACTCTCGATGTCGGCCACCACATGGGTTGAGAGAATCACGATCCGATCGCGGCTGATATCGCCTAGGAGGTTGCGAAAACGGATCCGCTCCTCCGGGTCGAGGCCTGCCGTCGGTTCATCGACGATGAGCAGCTTGGGATTGCCCAATAGGGCCTGGGCGATACCTAATCTCTGCTTCATCCCGCCCGAGAAGGTGCCGACCCTCGCCTTCGCACTCCGCGAGAGATTCACTTGCTCCAGCACCTGGTCGACCGCACGGCGGCGCGCTTTCGTGTCGGTGATTCCCTTAAGTACAGCCACGTAATCGAGGACCTCGAAGGCCGTGAAGTTGCGATAGGTGTTGAAGGACTGCGGAAGGTTGCCGAGGAGCTCACGCACCTTGTGGGGTTCGGTATCGAGGTCGTAAGGGCCGATGCGGACCTTGCCCGCGGATTTGGGGATCAGGGTGGCTAGAATGCGCATCAGCGTGGTCTTACCTGCGCCGTTGGGTCCCAAGAGCCCGAACATGCCCGACTCGATCTGGAGGTTGACGTCGCGCAAGGCCTCGACCTTGCCGTATTGCTTATAGAGGCTCTCGATAACGACTTGCATACTCCATTCCTCCCGCCGGATCGCTTTCACCCTTAAGACGTTGGATCCAACGCAAAGGGTTCATCCATCATGGCCGCAGCAAGAAGCTGTTCGAAATGCACAAAGTCGAGTTCGCTTCGGCTCATGTGATCGTAGGCAAGGCCCAACACCTGACGCACCGCCTCGGGGCCATGGGATCCTTCCAGGTCGACTAGGGCCCGCAACACCTGATCGGAAACCCGCGCCGATGCCATCTTTGGACGGTCCATCTCCCGTTCCGCAGCCGATAGTGCCAACTCATACGCGTCGTCGCCCAGGACGAACCGGATCCACGCAAGACGACTAAACTCGGCTAGACCCCGTGCCACAGGGGATTCGGTAAACGGCCTGTGTCCATACGGGCGGCCCCAAATCAGTTGGCGTAACCCGTCGTGCAGCCGCTCCGTGGCGGCCATGAACCGCTCCCCGTCCCGTGTGCCGTCCCACGCTCGTGCCTGTTGGGCGGCGTGGACGAGATCGCTCTCGGTAATCGCAATTTGCGAACCAAAGAGCGGCATGTTTAGGGTAAGGGACGACTCGCCGGTGACAGGTCCTACTACCAACCTATAGGTGCCGTACGAACGGCCGATCCAGTTGGGTACAGTGACCACGCTTGGGCTCGGTACTGTACGTCCAAGGAGCTCCTCGTAGAAGGTGACCAAAGCGGTGTACGGTTCGGCCAAGGCCGCAGCACCGTGAACCACCGAGGGTGCCCCCACCACGGTCAGCCTCGCCTCGGCCACCCGATCCATCCGGCCGACAAGGAGTGCTACGCCATCGGCGACACCCGCATAGACGCGGCCTTTGGCAGGTTCCTGTTGCTCCTGTACCAAGGTGAGCGATGAGGCCAAGGTGAACTCTCCGGGCCCCCGCCACTCCAGCCGGAAAGGTACGGGTGACTCAAGGAGAGGCTCCCTGTTCAACTGCGGCTGGGACGGCGTGCCGAGTAGAAGGGGGCGTTCACCCGGCAAGGGGTACCAAGCCATCAGGGGTGAAAGGAGGCCTCCCTCGCCGCCCATGAAGTGAATTGTAATCATGTACGGTACCGATCGGTACCAGATGAGAGGACTTCCCACATACTCGACCGTGATGTCGAGATCGGCGAGATCCTCCTGAGCCTCGATCCACAGGGTATTTCCCTCATGGCGCCAAGCTGAGACACCCTCTCCGGAAAGCGAGACGACCTCCCACTGGTGGTGCAGCGTGAGAGGGATCGGCCCGCCCCGAGCACGATGGAGGCCAACAGTGGCGACGACACGGAGGTCATGACCACCCGACCACTCTACCAAGAGGTCGTAGTGGGAGACCTCGGGCGAGCCCTCGGAGGCAACCACGCCGACGGGAGCATGGCTTTGCGCATCAAGGGCTACCTGACGGGCAAGAGCGCCTTCGATATCATGCCAGTAGCCTAGGTAACAGGAGGCGAAGAGTACGGTCGTACTGATGCAAAGGACGACCACCACGAAGCGCCGGGGAGTCCGCTGGGCAGGGTCACGCCTCCGCTCGTAAAGAAGTGAGCCTAACGCGAGCAGGGTGAATGAGAGCCCGAGCTGGACCAGGAGTTTCCACGCGACCGCGGCCGTCCAGGGGAACAAGCCGAAAAGGGCCGAGTGACCGTACATTCCTGCTACGAACGGTGCAATAATGGATCCCCAACGCAGGCCGACGAAGCGAGGGCTAAGCACGAGGGCTACGACGACCGCCACCCCCAGTGCCACCCGTACGCGGAAATCGGGTACAGCCCCACGCAAGAAGGCGGCAATGCCCACGGCCAGAAGGATGCTGCTCACTACCTGCGCTACATGCATCAGGGCTGCTGAGCCGGCTGCGCCCGTCCATCCCGCTCCCGAAACGATCCAAGCTCCCGGAACCATCAGGGCAAAGGCGATGAGGAAGACGGCAATCAGAACACTCGTCCCCCGCACCTTGCCCCAGTAGAGCGCCGTGTTGCGTACCGGAAGGGCGTGAAACACACCTTCAAAACCTTCACTCGTCTCACGGGAAAGCGCAGTCGTCGTCACAAGGACGGTGATGAGGAGAAGCACGGGAACGGTCACATACTCGCCGTGCGTGAAGAGGAGTTCGACCGGCTCAGGGTAGTGAGCGGCCAAGACGGCCAAGGTGATCCCCAGCACGATCAAAAGGCCTAGCCACAGGGTGAAGTTTCGCACATAAAGGCTACGCTCGCGCCGAGCGATCTCCGCCTGCTTCGCGTCCATGCCCAACACCCCCGCACCACACACTACTCCTTAGACGGGCATCTCCCTAGAGAAGGTTCAAATCATAGGTGGACTCTTGCGCGGGATGCAGCTCTCATGCTGCCACGGATTCGGGCCTTCAAGACCGCTCCATACGCCTTGCACCGAGAATTTTAATGTGCGACAATGCTGAAAGCGATGCGGAGGTTGAGGCCATGGAATGGGCAGTACGAGCCAAAGGACTTACTAAACGTTACGGCGAGTTTACAGCGGTCGACGGGATCGATCTTGAGGTGCCTTTAGGCGTCTGCTTCGGTATCTTGGGCCCGAATGGTGCGGGAAAGACGCCCACCATTCGCATGATCACCTGTCGCTTCCCGCCCGACGGAGGCAGGCTGGAGGTGCTAGGACTCGATGTAACAAACGATGCCCGCCGTATTAAGGAGCGCTTCGGGCTCGTTCCTCAGGAGAACAACCTGGACGAAGATTTGAGCCTCATTGAAAACCTGGAGCTCTACGGGCGATTCTTCGGGATGCCGGGAAAGGAGGCTCGCGCTCGCTCCCTTGAGCTTCTCGACTTTATGCAGCTGAGCGGAAAGCGGGATGAACAGGTACGAGCCCTCTCGGGCGGAATGAAGCGCCGAGCAATGATCGCGAGAGCACTGATCAATGGGCCCCACCTTCTCATACTCGACGAGCCTACAACAGGCCTCGACCCACAGGCGCGGGTGTTGCTTTGGGATCGTCTGCGCGATCTCAAGCAACGGGGGGTCACACTCCTCCTCACCAAGCACTATATGGACGAAGCGGAGAGGCTCTGCGACCAGTTGGTGATCATGCACGAAGGACGCATTATCGATCAGATGGAGTAGGGTGACGCTCGCTGATCAGG
>JAAYLA010000311.1 GCA_012522135.1 Bacillota bacterium
ACCCAATGGGCTGCCCGCAGGACGGCTTCCGCTACCCCGCCCGTCGCGCCGAAGACGGTGCCCGCTCCCGTCGCGACCCCGTAGGGCGTGTCCGTGTCGTCTTCGTCCAAGTCTTGGAAACGAATGCCGCTCTCGCGGATCATTTCGGCGATTTCCTGGGTCGTCAAGACGATGTCGACATCCGGCACACCTTCCGTGGCGAACTCGGGCCTCGCCGCTTCAAACTTCTTTGCGGTGCACGGCATGATCGAGATGACGCAGATCTCGTCCCGGCCCATGCCCAGACGGGACGCCTCGAAGCCCTTGATTACGGCGCCGAACATCTGCTGCGGCGATTTGCACGAGGACAGATGGGGCAAAAGTTCGGGGTAGTTGTGCTCCACAAATTTCACCCATCCCGGGCAGCACGAGGTAAACAGGGGCAGATTCTCGCCTGCCTCGAGCCGGGACAGGAATTCCGCCGTCTCCTCCATGACGGTCAGGTCAGCGGCGAACACGGTGTCGAAGACGCGGTCGGCGCCGAGCAGACGCAAGGCGCGCACGAGCCGGCCCATGGAAAGCTCGCCCGGCTCCATCCCGAAGGCCTCGCCGATGGCCACGCGAACTGCAGGGGCGATCTGCACCACGACGTACTTGCCGGGGTCGTGCAGGGCAGTCCACGCCTTGTCGACGTCGGACTTCACGAGCAAAGCGCCGGTAGGGCAGATCGCTGCGCACTGGCCGCACTGCACGCATTCCGTCAGCCCCAAGTCTTGCTCGAAGGCCGTGCTGACGCTCATCTGAGCTCCTCTGTGTGCAAGGTCGATGGCACCGACGCCCTGCACCTCTTGGCAGACCCGCACGCACGCCCCGCACAGGATGCACTTTCCCGGATCGTAGGTCAAGCCCAGGGCCGACAGATCACGCTGGCGGTCCGCGCTCCGCTGGGGAAAGCGTACGTTGTCCAAACCGTAGCTGCGGGCCAAATCTTGCAGGGCGCAATTCCCGCTCTTGCCGCACGTCGTGCAGGAGCGGTCGTGGTTGGCCAGCGTAAGCTCGAGCGCCATGCGCCGGATTTTCCTCAGGCGCGGCGAGTGGGTGCGGATGCGGAGTCCGTCTTGCGGCGGCGTCGAGCAGGCCGCCACGATCTGGCCCCGCTCCGTCTCGACCACGCACTGCCTGCATCCTCCGTAAACGGACAGATCCTCGTGGTAGCACAAGGTCGGCAGGTCGATCCCCGCTTTGCGAACCACTTCCAGCAGGTTCTTCTCGCCTTCGAGGGGGACCGGGACCCCGTTGACGATGACGGCAGGTGCAGACTCTCTCATTGCGCGACCTCCTCAATGGCCTCCAGACGGCAGGCGTTGATGCAGGCACCGCAGCGGATGCAGCGGTCTTGGTCGATGACGTAGGGCTCCCTCCGCCGGCCCGTGATGGCCTGTACCGGACAGCTCCGTGCGCACAGACCACAGCCGCGGCACAGTTCGGGGTTGATGCGGTAGCGGACCAGGGCGCGGCAGGCACCGGCCGGGCACCGCTTCTCTACCACGTGCGCGATGTACTCGTCGCGGAAGTACCGCAAAGTCGTCAGGACAGGGTTCGGAGCCGTCTTGCCCAGGCCGCACAGAGAACCGTCCTTTACCGTCTCGGCCAACTCTTCGAGCAGATCCAGATCGCGCAGTTCTCCCTTCCCTTCGACGATGCGCTCAAGGATCTCCAACATGCGGTACGTCCCTTCACGGCACAGGACACACTTGCCGCACGACTCATTTTGCGTGAAGCTCATGAAAAACCGGGCGACCTCGACCATGCACGTGTTCTCATCCATCACTACAAGGCCGCCGGATCCGATCATGGCGCCCGCCTCGCTCAATGAGTCAAAGTCGAGGGGCAGATCGAGATGTTCTTCGGTCAGGCACCCGCCGGAAGGACCGCCGATCTGCACAGCCTTGAAACGTTTCCCCGAGCGTATGCCGCCGCCGATGTCGAACAAGATCTCCCGTAGCGGCATGCCCATAGGCACTTCGATCAGGCCTGTGTTGGCGACATCGCCGGTTAGAGCGAACGTCTTCGTGCCCGGACTCGATTCCGTCCCGTACCGCCGGTACGCTTCGGCGCCGCCGGCGAGGATCACGGGCACGGACGCGTAGGTCTCCACGTTGTTGATGAGGGTAGGCAGCCGCCAAAGTCCTTCTTGGGCAGGGTAAGGCGGTTTCGGCATGGGCATGCCCCGCTTTCCTTCGATCGAGGCAAGGAGTGCGCTCTCCTCCCCGCAGACGAACGCGCCTGCCCCCTCCTTGAGGTACAGCCGGAAACTGAAGCCGCTGCCCAGTATGTTATCGCCCAACAATCCGTACTCTTCGGCATCGTCGATGGCCTCGCGGAGACGCTTTACAGCCAGCGGGTACTCGGCGCGGACGTAGATATACCCCTCCGAAGCGCCGATGGCGTAGCCTGCGATCGCCATCCCTTCGATGACACGGTGGGGATCGCCTTCCATGACCGAACGATCCATGAAGGCGCCGGGGTCACCTTCGTCGCCATTGCATACGACGAACTTGCGCTCAGCGGGGCTTTGGCGGGTGAGCTGCCACTTGCGACCCGTGGGGAAACCGCCTCCGCCGCGGCCTCGCAACCCTGAAGCGGTGACTTCGCTGATCACTTCGTCAGGTGTCAGCTCGAGTAAGGCCCGGGCTAGCCCGCGGTAGCCTCCTTCCGCCAGGTAATCGTCGATGCGGTGCGGGTCGATGTGGCCGCAGTCCTTCAGCGTAAGCCGCGTCTGCTTGGCGTAAAAGGGAATCTCGTCTTGCCGGGCATAGCGTTCGCCGGTGACGGGATGCCGGTAAAGGAGCCGCTCGACGACGCGACCCTCCGCTACGGTCTGCTCGACGATTTCCTCCGCGTCGGCGGGCTTCACTTTGCAGTACAGCAGCCCCTCGGGGTCGATGCGCACGAGGGGCCCCATTTCGCAAAATCCGTGACAACCGATGTGCTTTACCACGACGGACCTCCCGCCGCCGCACAGACACGCACCGTTTCCCGTCACGCCCACTTGTCTCGAGTCGAGGCCAAATTTGGCGAGGACTTCACGCAGCGCCGCAAACACTTCCATGGACCCGTTGGCCACACATCCGGTTCCGGCGCAGACCAAAACCTCGGCGCGGTGGGCTTGCCGGTGCGCCCTTGCCTCCTCTGCCCGTTCCAGCAAATCTTGTAAGCAACGAATCACCGGCTCCGCACCTCCCGGCCTGCTTCCTCCACCTTCTCACCTTGGCCTTCTTCCGCTTCCAGGTGGTCGATCAAGAGCTCGATTGCCTCCTCTGTGAGCTGGCCGTGGACCTTGTCGCCTACGACGACGACCGGCGCCAGACCGCACGCTCCCAAACACGACACGATCTCTAGGGTAAAAAGGCCGTCGCCGGTGGTGCTCCCGTTTTCCGTCAGGCCGAGCCGTCGGTTCAAGGCGTCAAGCAGCCGTTTGGCTCCGCGCACGTGGCACGCGGTTCCGTTGCAAACTTGGATGACCCACTTGCCCTTTGGATTCAGAGCGAACTGGGAATAGAACGTGGCTACGCCGTATACGGTCGCCGGTGGGATGTTGAGCTCCCGGGCGACGCAGCGCAAGGCCGCCTCGGGCAGGTAGCGGTACTCCGCTTGGATTGCTTGCAGGATCGGGATGAGATCCATGCGCCGCGCGGGCGTCGAGCGTACGATGCGCTGAACTGCCGCCTCCACGTCTTCGGCAGCTGCAGGGGCGATCGGGTTCGCGTGCAACGACTTCTCCTCCGTTTCTCGTCGGGAATTCATAGGCTGTAGCGAGTGGCCGGCATTAGTGAAAGTTATCACAAACACAATTTACCACGGACGGCGTGCCGGCGCAAGGGGTGGTTGATACGTTTCAAGGCCGAGCTTTTTTTGCGGACTGCCCCTTTGTTCATCGGGTGAAATAACTCGTCTCGCGCGGCGGCTCTATTCGGCGCAATAGTGCATCATTATTGGAACGATTTGTTCGCACAGCTAGGCAGCCTACAGTGTGCTAAAATAAAACTCTGTCCCTCGGATCCTATGGGGGTGCCTTGCACCGTTTGGCTCCGGGGTAAGCAACGATTTGGAGGTTCCGCTTCGAAAATGCAGCTTGTGGACGCTTCACTGATTGCAGGCTTGAACGAGCAGCAGCGGGAAGCCGTTCTCGAGACGGAGGGCCCCGTGCTGATCGTCGCCGGGGCCGGATCGGGCAAGACGCGGGTCATTACCCACCGCATAGCCCATCTCATCCGCAACGTAGGCATTCGTCCGGAGCAAATCCTTGCCGTCACCTTTACCAACAAGGCAGCCCGAGAGATGCGCCAGCGGGTTTATCAGCTGTCGGGAAGCGATGCCCGCGGGGCCTGGATCTGCACTTTCCACGCCATGTGCGTACGCATCCTGCGGTCTGACATCGACCGCCTCGGCTATGATCCCGCCTTCTCCATTTACGACGACAACGATCAGACGGCGATTGTCAAAGAGTGCATCGCGCCGCTCGGGAAAAAGGCAAAGGAGCCCGGCTACTATCGTTCTGTAATCGGACGGTTCAAAAATCAGTTGCTGACGCCGGATGCTGTGGCCGCTCAAGCCGAGACGTCCCATGACCGGCAGCTGGCACAACTTTACCGGCTTTATCAACGGAAGCTGCGCGAACAAAACGCCCTCGACTTCGACGATCTTTTGCTGCTCACGATACGCCTTTTCGATGAGCACCCCGGCATTCTGGACGTCTATCAGGAGCGGTTTCGATACATCATGGTCGATGAATATCAGGACACGAACCATCTCCAGTACGCCCTAATTCGCAGGCTGGCTGCTAAATACCGCAATCTGTGCGTCGTCGGCGATGACTATCAATCGATCTACAGCTTCCGCCTGGCGGACATCTCGAACATCTTGAGCTTCCAGCAGGACTATCCCGACGCCCGGGTGTTCAAACTCGAGCAAAACTACCGTTCCACGCAAACGATCTTGGAGGCCGCGGGACACGTCATCGCGCACAACGAGAATCAGATCAAAAAGCGACTCTGGACCGAAAACGGATCGGGCGAAGCGGTGCAGATTTGCCGCTGCCCCACCGACCGCCACGAGGCACAATGGGTGGCGAACGAAATCCTGTTCCTGCAGCGTGAATACCGACTCTCGGATATCGCGGTGCTGTACAGGACGAATGCCCAATCGCGCATGATTGAAGAGGAATGCATCAAGAACCGCATCCCCTATCGTCTGATCGGCGGCCTGCGCTTCTACGACCGGAAAGAGGTGCGCGACATCTTGGCGTACCTGCGCCTGATCCACAATCCAAAGGATTCCCTGAGCCTGCAGCGGATCATCAACACGCCAAGGCGCGGCATCGGTGCGAAGACGCTGCAGGCCTACGCACGGTACGCAAACGATAATGAACTCTCCCTGTTTGAGGCCCTGTGCAACAGCGAAGCTTGCGGCGTGACGGGCCGGGCAGCCGTCGCCATGGACCGCTTTACCGATCTGGTCGAATACTACCACGAGCGCCAGGACGAGATGACCGTGGTCGATTTGATCAAGGCGATTCTCAACCGGTTCGACTACAAGAGCGTATATGACGGGAACAAGGAAAAGGATCAGGAACGCTTGGAAAACATCGACGAGTTGATCCGTGTTGCGGATGAATTTGACCGGCGCCAGGGTGAGGACGCCACGCTGAAGGGTTTTCTGGACTACGTGGCCCTGCTGACCGAACTCGATCGGGACGATGACGATGCGGATATGGTCACCCTGATGACCGTGCACGCGTCCAAGGGTCTTGAGTTTCCCGTCGTTTTCATGATCGGCATGGAAGAGTCCCTCTTTCCCCACTTCCGTTCGGCCGATACCCTGTTTGGCGTCGAGGAGGAACGTCGCTTGTGCTACGTGGGGATGACGCGGGCCCGGGAGCGGCTCATCCTGACGCACGCGGAGAGCCGCATGGTGGCCGGAAAGCCTTCCGAGTCCTTCCCGTCCCGCTTTCTCGATGAGATTCCGCCGGAACTCGCCGAGGAGCTTGAGTACTACTGACTTACGCCTCGGTCAAGACCGTGGGCGCTTCGGATATGGTCCAACAGTCCCTGGACGCCCTCGGCGATCAGCTCGTATACCCCTTCGAAATTGCCGTAGTAGTACGGATCGGGCACTTCCTCCCCTTCCCGGCCGGGGATGAAATCGGTGAGGAGATGCACCCGTTCCCCATCGATTCCGAGCCTGGCGAGGCCTTCTAAGTTGGAGCGGTCCATGGCGACGATGTAATCGAACGTCTTGGCCCGCTTCGGATCGATGAGCTTCGCCCGGATGCCGTCGTAGGAAATGCCGTGGGCATCGAGGACACGCCGGGTCTCGGGATGGGGGCGCTGACCCAGGTTCCACCGGCCGAGGGCGCACGAGTCGACCGCGATCCGGTCGGCTAGGCCGGCCTCCTCCACTTTGGCGCGGAAGACGGCCTCAGCGGTCGGAGAGCGGCAAATGTTTCCTAGACAGACAAAAAGCACGGACACCTTCTTCTGCATACAATCCTCCTCGCACGTGGTGCTGACGGAGCCGGGACCCTTTGCCCGCCGGCTCCGTTCCTGCTAGTTTCGTTTCGTCCAGCGCGTTCCCTGCTTCAGCGCCCTGTCCCTGCGGGTTCAAGCAGGAGGGTGCCGTGCGGCGAGCGAAGCAAATGGGAACGCGGCCGCGGAAACGGGCAGCGGATCCGATAAGGGAGTGGTTTCGGGCATGGCGACGGTTTCCATTATGCCCTGCCTTGATCTGAAGGACGGGCGTGTGGTTAAAGGAGTGCAATTCGTGCAGTTGGTCGATGCCGGCGATCCGGTCGAGGTGGCCAAAGCATATGCGGCGGACGGGGCCCGGGAGCTGGCTCTTCTCGATATTACCGCTACGTGGGAGCGGCGCGAGAGTGCTTATGCAGTTCTCGAGCGTGTGGCCGCAGCCGTTCCCGAAGTTGCGATTACCTACGGCGGCGGCATCGCATCGAAAGTCGCGGCGCAAGCGGCCCTTGCTGCCGGCGCGTCCCGGGTTTCGGTGGGATCGGCTGCCGTACGCACCCCCGCTCTCGTCTCGGAGCTCGCAGAGGCCTTCGGCCCCGAGCGGGTGGTCGTCGCTTTCGACGTCGAGCCCAGCGACGAGACGCCGTCCGGCTACGAGGTGCTGATCGACGGCGGGCGGACACGCACGGGCCTCGATCTCGTCCACGCGGCCCTGGACGTGCGCCGGCGCGGTGCGGGGTACCTCCTGCCCACAAGCAAACGGGCCGACGGAGCAAAACAGGGGTACGACACGGCGCTCATAGCCCTTCTCAAAGAGCGTGTCGGCTTGCCGGTCATCGCGTCCGGAGGGGCGGGCCAGCTGGAGCACTTCTTGGCCGCGGCGCAGGCAGGCGCGGACACGCTCCTGGCGGCGTCCGTCTTCCACTTCGGCGAAATACGCATCTCCCAGCTTGCCGAGTACTTGCTGCAACATGGTGTTTGCGTGCGGTAAGCTGGTTGCGGGCAATGAACCCTTACGACGACGCGATGGGCAGGTGGCATAGGTGACAAGGCGAAATTTGTCCGGCAAAATCAGCGACGCGGTCGCGGCGGCCGTTGCTGCTCCGGCGCGTCTCGCTTTCTACCACGGCGTCCTACGGGATCCGGCTGTTTCGGCGTTAATCAACTGGCTGGCGGAATGGGCGGACGGCAACGACCGGCCCGAGCTCCGAACGCGCTTTTTGGCCGAGACTGCTGCCCGGGCCACCTCTCAGGACGGACCCGGGCTGCATGGTGCTCGGCTCGACGCTTGGCAGGCGCTCTTTATTGACCGCGTGCTGTACGATGCGAACCCTTTTACCGAGGCGGCGGAACGGATGGGCGAGCGGGTTCCAGGCGGCCTGCTCCGGTTGGCAGCGGACGATTTGCGTCTTTTGGGCAGCCTATACATCATACCGGATTTGCTTCGGGAGGAACTCGACCCGGCCGGCACGTTATCCGATTTGGCCTGCGAACCGCCGTCCGAGCCCGATCCCCTACTGCCCCTGCGTGAACCGATCGTCCGGCGGCTGGCCGGGGAACGAAACTGGGAAAATCTAGCCCCTGTCCTCGCCCGCTGGCACCGGCGCGCCGGAGCGGGAGTGTTTGCCCGGCACGTGGCCTTCCGCTGGGAGTCCCAAGTGTCGGGCGGAGCCCTCGTACCGATCCGCCGTCCGCACCTCGTCGAGCCCGACGCTCTGTTCGAGTACGAGACGGAACGGGCCGCTGTATTCCGCAACACCGAGAAGTTCATGCAAGGGCTGCCGGCGCAAAACGTGCTTCTGTACGGAAACCGGGGTACGGGCAAGTCGGCCACGGTAAAAGCCGTTCTCCACAGCTTTGCACCTCACGGCCTGCGGATGGTCGAGGTGCCCCGCCGGGCCCTCACCGACATTCCTGCGGTACTGCAGGCTCTGGAAGGGCGGGGCCTGCGGACCATTCTGTTCGTCGACGACCTTTCCTTCGATGCAGGAGACGACGAGTACAAGGAGCTGAAAGCAGTACTCGAAGGGACTTTGGAAGGGCGGCCCGAGAACGTGCTGATCTATGCCACATCCAACCGCAGGCACTTAGTGGAACAGCGCCGGTCCGATCGCAGCCTGCCTTCGGACGAGGATGTGCATCCGTGGGACGGCATGGAGGAAAGACTGTCCCTGGCCGACCGCTTCGGGTTGACGGTCATCTTCCCTCCTCCGGACCAAGGGACCTACCTGTCTATCGTAGAAAGCATTGCGCGTCGGAGAGGGTTGGACGTGCCCCGGGAAAAACTGCACAAGAAAGCTTTGGAGTGGACAGTCTGGCACGACGGGCGCTCGCCACGGGCTGCAGAGCGCTTCGTCGACTATTTGGAGAGCGAACTGCGGTACCGTCCTTTGTCGGGAGAGGAAACCGTATCCAACCGGAGAACTTAAGTTATGGTAGCGAGCGGGCACTCTTGCCTATGTAACATTTAGAACTAGTTGGAGGGAGAGAGCATGGAGAAGCTGAGGGTTGGTATCATCGGGTGCGGAGGCATCGCAAACGGAAAGCACATGCCGAACTTGGCCAAGATTCCTGAGGTCGAGATGGTGGCCTTCTGCGACCTGATCGAGGAACGGGCGAAAAAGGCGGCCGAAAAGTACGGTGTGAAGGACTCGAAGACATATGTGGACTACCGCGATCTTCTGGCCCGGGATGACATCGACGTCGTACATATCTGCACGACGAACGACTCGCATGCTCCCATCACGGTGGACGCGCTGAAGTCGGGCAAGCACGTCATGTGTGAAAAGCCGATGGCCATGGACGCGGCAGGTGCCCGCGAGATGGTAAAGGCGTACAAGGAAACGGGCAAGAAGCTGACCATCGGTTACCAGGGCCGCTTCCGTCCCGAAGCGCAGCATCTGAAGGCCTTGGCTGACGACGGTTTCTTCGGCGACATCTACTTCGCCAAGGCGCTGGCCGTGCGTCGTCGAGCCGTTCCCACGTGGGGCTCCTTCCTGGACAAAGAAAAGCAAGGCGGCGGTCCCCTCATCGACATCGGAACCCACGCCCTCGACCTGACGCTGTGGGTGATGAACAACTACGAGCCCGAGTCGGCGCTGGGCAGCGTCTTCTACAAGCTGGGCAAGAGGGAAAACGCAGCCAACGCTTGGGGACCGTGGGATCCGGCGAAGTTCGAGGTGGAAGACTCGGCCTTCGGCTTCATCAAGATGAAAAACGGCGCCACCATCATTCTGGAGTCCAGCTGGGCCCTCAACACGCTGCAGATCGGCGAGTCCATGACCGTCATTTGCGGAACCGAGGCGGGCGCCGACATGTTCGACGGCCTGCGCATCAATGGCGAGGAGTACAGCCGCTTGTACACGAAGATCCCCGAGCTGAAGTCGGGCGGCGTCGCTTACTACGAGGGCGCGTCGGTCGACCCGGGCTATGCGGAAGCCCGCTCCTGGATCGACGCGATCATCAACGACAAGGATCCCCTTGTCCTGCCGGAACAGGCCCTCGTGGTGACCGAGATCCTCGAAGCGATCTACAAGTCGGCCGAGACGAATCAGCTGGTCACCTTCTAAGGTGCGCGAAGGCAGTAACGAGCCCGGCTCCAGCGAGCCGGGCTCTTGCCTTCCCAGCAGGTGTTTTCCCCGTTACCGCAGGTGGCTTTCCAAGATTGCCGTGAGATCCGCCTTGCCCGCGGTCCTCGGGTTGGCTGCCAACGATCCGGACGGTAGCGTCTCCGCCACGATGGACGGTATCATGTCGGCCGTCAGGCCCGCATCGCCGAGGCGTTCCGGAATGCCGAGCTTCACATTGAGGTCGCGTACATACCCGTACAGCGCCTCGGTTCCCTCCTCTGCCGTGGCTCCTTCCGTTACCAGGCCGAGGGCACGCGCCAATTCTTTGTACTTCTCCCCTGCTACCGGTGCGTTGAACCGGATCACCGAAGGAAGCAAAATAGCACAGGCCAAGCCGTGGGCGAGTCCGCAGTAGGTGCCGACGGGATGTGCGAAACCGTGCACGGCCCCGAGCCGGGCGTTGGCCAGGGCCAGGCCGGCCATCATGGAGCCCCAGGCGACCTGTTCCCGCGCCTTGCGGTCGTGAGGGGCGGTGTACGCGCGCAGCAGGTGGCCTGCAATGCGCTTTGCGGCCTCCAAACTGATGGCCTCGGTGAGCGGCGTGGCGCCCGTGCTGGTGTATGATTCAATTGCTTGCGTGAGGGCGTCCATACCTGACGCTGCAGTGATTTGCGGCGGCATGGTAAGGGTGAGATCCGGATCGACGATGGCTGCGTGGGCGAGCCAGGACCAGCTGCGCAGGCTCTTCTTGATGCCCGTCACGGTGTCAATTAACACCGCGTTGGGCGTCATCTCGGCGCCCGAGCCGGCGGTAGTGGGCACGCCAATCCAAGGCAGCCCATGAGATGGAATCGCTGCCTTGCCGACCATATGCTCGTGGGTCGAGGCCTCCGAATAGCTGAGGCCGGCTGCCGCCTTGCCCGCGTCGAGACTGCTGCCGCCTCCTACTGCCACGACGCCGGTGCAGCCTTCGCTCCGGAGCGCCGCGCGCAGCGCGTCCACGACGGCGTCGGTAGGTTCCTCCCGCACTACAGGCATAACGTACACGCTCAGGCCCGCGCCTTCCAGGTAGGTGCGGACGCGGTCCAACGTGCCTGAAGACGCAGCCGAGCGGGAGCCTGTTACCACGAGCACCTTCGGACCGAGGGCAGCCGCCGTCTCGCCGAGCCGGGCCAAGGCGCCGGATCCGAACACGACGGTCCCCGGCGAGCGAAACGAGTGTACCGGTTGTATCACGATCGGTCACCTCGCCTATCCCTTCTGGCCTGCAGCCTCCACTCCTGCCGGTCAGGGCCTTACGAAACAAACAGCCCCTCGCGATACCCGTTTCGCGAGGGGCTGTTTGTTGGTCGGGCTGGCGAGATTTGAACTCGCGGCCTCTACACCCCCAGTGTAGCGCGCTAACCAAGCTGCGCCACAGCCCGATCCGGCATCTACCGGACATCTATGATCTTACCACACGCTGCCCTGATATTCAAGGGCCGGGTGGCCAGGGGGGCGTTTTCGGAATTGATTCAGCTCACGTTCGGGACGGAACTGGCGGCGTCGAGGCCGAACTTGGCGTGGATCGCCCGCATAGCCCGTTCCACGTGCTCTTGGTCGATCAGGCACGATACCTTGATCTCGGACGTGCTGATGACGTGGATGTTAATGTGCTCCTCTGCCAGAGCCTGGAACATGGCCGCCGCTACGCCTGGGTTGCTGACCATCCCGGCACCGACGATCGACACCTTCGCTACCGTGTCGTCGAACAGGACCGGCCCCGCTCCGAGGTTCGTGGCCACTTCGCTGACGATCTCGCGGACGCGGGCCAGGTCGTTGCGTGCGGTGCTGAAGACCAGGTCGGTCACCTCGCCCTGGCGTGTCGTCTGGACAATCATGTCGACGTTGATGCCCTCGGCGGCCAACGCCGAAAAGATGCGGTAGGCGACCCCGGGGTGGTCGGGTACATCACGCAATACCACTTTCGCCACGTTGGTGTCGTGGGCCGCTCCTACTACGATCATGCCTCTTTCCACTTGACGTTCCTCCCGTACGATGGTCCCTTCGTTGTAGTTGAAACTGGAGCGGACGTGGACCGGGACCTTATGTTGTGCGGCGAACTCCACGGCGCGCGGCTGCAGGACCAGGGCGCCTAAGCTTGCGAGCTCGAGCATCTCGCCGTAGGAGATGTCCGCGAGCTTGCGCGCCGTAGGCACGACCCGGGGATCGGCCGTGTAGACGCCGTCTACGTCGGTGTATATCTCACACATCTCGGCGCCGAGGGCGGCTGCCAATGCAACGGCCGTCGTGTCCGACCCGCCCCGGCCGAGCGTGGTAATGTCGTCGGCCGCGTTGATACCCTGAAATCCGGCCACGATGACGACACGGCCGCTTTCCAGTTCCTTGCGGACCCGCTGGGTATCGACATCGAGAATGCGCGCTTTGCTGTGTACAGCGTCTGTTTGGATGCCGGCTTGGCGGCCGGTGAGCGAGATCGCCGGCTGTCCGAGGGCGTCAACCGCCATGGCCATAAGCGCCATGGAAACTTGCTCGCCGGTCGACAGCAAGACGTCCATTTCGCGGGCCGGGGGCCGTTCTGCAATTTGCTTGCTGAGTGCGATCAGCTCGTCGGTCGTGTCACCGAGGGCCGAGACGACCGCGACCACGGCGTACCCTTGGCGCGCACTCGCGACGATGCGCTGCGCGCAGCGCTTGATGCGTTCCGGATCGCGGACTGAACTGCCACCGAATTTCTGTACGAGTATCCGCATAGGTGTTCTCCCGTCTCCATCCTAACTTCTTATGGTGTAAACCGTCGCGCCGTCGTAGCGCGGCGCGGTGTGTATGATATTCGCGCTCACCCCGGCGTCGGCGAAGGCCCTGACCATCGCTTGCCCCACCGCCTCCGCGTCGGCGGGCTCCGCTAGGGCCAGTACGGTCGGTCCCGCACCGCTGAGGGCGACGCCCAGTGCCCCTGCCGCCCGGGCGGCGGCAAAGACCGAGGCAAGGCCCGGGATCAAACAGCTCCGCTCGGCCTGATGCAGGCGGTCGCCCATGCACACGGACAGGCAGTCAGTCCGCCCCGCAGCGGCGGCCGCCACGAAGAGGGCCGCGCGTCCTACGTTGTAGACGGCGTCGGCGAGCGTGACCGCGGGACGCAGCACGGCTCGGGCGTCGGAGGTCTTCAGCTGGAAGTCGGGAACTGCCAGTACGGCGGCAGGTGACCACGCTTCGTTCACGGGCACCGGCACGGCACACACCTTTCCCGATTCCTCACGAACGGACACGACCAGGCCGCCGAGCAGCGCCGGCGCCACGTTGTCCGGATGACCTTCGATTGCGGAGGCCAATTCGAGTACGTGCTCCATGCTCCAATCTGCACCGGACAAGGCCGCTGCTGCCAGTATACCACCGACGACCGCAGTCGCACTACTGCCTAATCCACCCGCCAAAGGTACTCCGAGGCGCTGCCTGACTTTCAACCCCTCGGGTCGGGGCAAACCGGACTCCTCGTAGAAACGCCAAGCGGCCTGCACGGCCAGGTGCGAGCTGTCCCGCGGCAGGCGGTCAGCACCTGGACCATGAATATGCACTTCGACGCCGGGTGTGTCGGACAGCGAGAATTCCAATACGTTTGTGATATCAAGCGCAAGGCCGAGCACGTCGAAGCCGGCGCCCAAGTTCGCCGTCGTGGCCGGCACCTCGACCCGCACGCCTCGAACCGCCCCGGATGACAAGGCCCCATCTACCTCCAACCCTCGACCAGAGCCTGCTCCAAGGCTTCCATCGTGGCGTCGAGCACTTCCGGGCGCCCGCCGACTGCCAGTGCGCGGTCGGGGTCTTTCAAGCCGTGGCCCGTCAGGACGCAGACCACCCGTTCGCCTGAGCGGAAAAAGCCCGAACGAGCAAGCTTCAGCACGCCCGCGACGGAGGCCGCGGATGCCGGCTCACAGAAAATGCCCTCCCGAGCGAGCAGCTTATATGCCTCCAATATCTCTTCGTCCGTCACTTTGTCAATTAGTCCGTTGGATTCGTCCCGCGCGGCCACGGCCCCTGCCCAGCTGGCCGGATTGCCGATACGTATCGCCGTAGCGACCGTGTCGGGATTCGGCACGGGGTG
Source organism: Bacillota bacterium (assembly GCA_012522135.1). Classification (GTDB taxonomy): domain Bacteria; phylum Bacillota; class Limnochordia; order DTU080; family JAAYLA01; genus JAAYLA01. Next base: position 14,175 of record JAAYLA010000311.1, read on the forward strand.
GCCGAGCACAAGGGGTGCTGCACCCGCGGCCTGAAAGCCGAGCATTCTCGGCAGCGAAGCTGCCTTGCCCGCTTCCCGGTACTCCTTAAACCCTTTCCAGTAGGCCGTAATATTTCCCGCGTTGCCTACCGGAATGGCCAGATAATCCGGAGCCTCCCCTGCGAAGGCGTCGCATATTTCGAAAGCCGCGGTTTTCTGGCCCTCGATCCGGTACGGGTTGACCGAGTTGACCAGCGTGATGGGGTGCTTTTCACTCAGTTCACGTACGAGTCGCAAAGCGTCGTCGAAGTTGCCCCGAATGGCCAAGACCCGTGCGCCGTGCATCAGTGCCTGGCTCAGCTTGCCGAGGGCGATGTTGCCCTCGGGGATGAGCACCACGGCGCGCAGCCCGGCCCGCCGGGCATAGGCCGCGGCAGACGCTGAGGTATTGCCCGTAGAGGCGCAGATTACGGTGGCGGCACCTTCCTCCACGGCCTTGCTCACGGCCATCGTCATGCCACGGTCTTTGAACGAGCCCGTTGGGTTGAGCCCTTCGAACTTCACGTACACGGCCGCGGGCACCTCTCCGGCCACCGCTCCGTGCAGGCGAATGAGGGGGGTGTTGCCCTCTCCCAAAGTGACGACGGGCGTCTTATCGGATACCGGCAAGTAATCCCTGTACCGCTCAATAATCCCGGCCATGGGTCTCCCCCTCTACTCGAACGACGTTGGACACTTCGCGCACTTCAGCGAGCTGGGCGATGCGAGCCAAGGCTCGGGTTAGATTCGCCTCCTGCACTTCGTGGGTGACGAAAACGAGGCTCACGGGGTCTTGGCCCCTTCCCTTCTGAATGACCGATTCAAGGCTTACGCCATTGTCTCCGAAGGCCGTCGTGATTGCGGCAAGTACTCCGGGACGGTCGACCACTTTCGTGTTGATGTAGTAGCGCGAGATGCTCTGCGAGATCGGTAGAATGGGTGTTCGCCTCCCGTTGATCCGGTGGCGGCCCCGCACGCCTCGACGGAGGTTGTGGGCGGCGTCGACTATGTCCGCTACCACGGCGCTCGCGGTAGGCATCATGCCGGCACCCCGCCCGTAGAACATCAGTTCGCCGACGGCGTCACCGTGGACGAAGACAGCGTTGAACGCATCGTTGACCGCCGCCAGCGGGTGGCTTTGCGGAATAAACGTTGGATGCACGCGCACCTCGACGTGCTCCCCGTTCCGCTTGGCGATGGCAAGGAGCTTCACCACGTAGCCGAGCTCCGCGGCGTTGCGGATGTCCTCCGGCGTGATGCGCGTGATACCTTCCCGGTAGACGGCGTCCACCGCGATCTCGGTCTCAAACGCGAGGGACGCCAGGATGGCGATCTTGTACGCCGCGTCGTGCCCTTCCACGTCGGAGCTCGGATCGGCCTCCGCGTAGCCGCGGGCTTGCGCTTCCCGCAGCACGTCGCCGAAGGCCGCGCCCTCTTGCGTCATTTTGGTCAACATGTAATTGGTCGTGCCGTTGATGATGCCCATCAACATATCGATCCGGTTGCCCACCAAGGCTTCGCTGATCGCCTTGATGATCGGGATACCTCCGGCCACCGCCGCCTCAAAGTAAAGGGATCCGCCGTGCTCACCTGCAGTGCGAAGCAGCTCCGTTCCGTGCTTGGCGACGACGTCCTTGTTGGCTGTGACCACGTGTTTGCCTGAGCGTAGCGCCTCGAGAAGCCACGTTCGCGCCGGTTCGACGCTACCGCCGGGACAGCCGACGAGTTCCACGATGATCGGGATGTCGGGATCGCGGATTACCTCCAGGGCGTCGGTCCCGAGGACAGCAGGATCGATGTCGACCTCCCGCTTTTTCGTCGGGTCGTTCACGACCACGCGGGCGATTTCGAGGGGTCCTCCCGCCCGGGCGGCCACTTGGTCCGCGCCGTGCTGCAGGATGCGGGCGACACCCGTCCCCACGGTACCGAGACCGATGATCCCTAGACGGATGGCGTTCTGCAAGGCGTGTGGCTCCCTTCCAATTATGGATTTACCGGGCCATTATACCACTTTTGGCCAAGAGGGAAAAGCTCTCGGCGTAAACGGCGGAACGGACGGCGTCGGCGGCACCCGTCGCCGCCGCATTCAGGGGATCAGGGAACGGCATTGTTTATAATTATAGTCCACTTAAAGGTTTGCGGGGAGGGTCGGCAGGCATGTATA
>JAAYLA010000312.1 GCA_012522135.1 Bacillota bacterium
CATGGCAAGGAGTATCGCCAAGGCGCACAGAGTTCGCCGGTTGGGTTGGGTCCCGGGAATGCCGTAATGGCTCACTGCCTTACCCTCCCTATACGCGCGTGACGTTGCAAGACGAAGGCTGGAGCGAGTGTGTAGAACTGGTCAGGAACGCTTTTTCGTACATTACACTGATGGTAAGATGTGGATTCAGTATACCAGTGCTGGGCGTCTGGTGACTAGCCACTAAATGAAAGGTCCGTAACCGTGTTGTTTACGAAATAGACAACTGGAGGAATGTTTTCGCGGCGAGGCCGTTTTTGCTTCTGTACCGTCCTGGACCGGCTTGGTTGACCGGCGAGCCACTCGAGGGACCAACCGCTGCAGGACCACGGGTTCTCCATGCATCAGCCCTGGCAGCAGGGAAAAAATCTCCACGCGGGTCCCTTCATGGACGATACGGGTGGAGCTGCGGTTGTTCTCTGTGAGGACGAACAGGAGGCGCGTTTGGTTATGGAACGAGATCCCGCGGTCATCGGCGGGATATTCGTGTCCGAGGTGCAGCCTTGGTATATGGTCGTATGGGAGCGGTTTGGACAGAATGTGTAGGAAGCCACAGTTTTTCGAAGGCAATAGCGATGTCTAGTCGAAGTTACATTTGGGTGATTACACCGTGGACCGGACTGAGATCGAGAATCTCTTTCGTTCCATCAGCGTGTGGAAGCGGGGACACGAACGTGCTCCCCATAAACCCTTGCTGCTCCTTTACGCGCTGGGGAGGTACAGTCGCGGCTGCGATAGGATGATTGCGTTTGCAGACGTCGACAGGGATCTGCGGGAGTTGCTCATTGAGTTCGGTCCGTTTCGTAGGGCCTATCATCCTGAGTATCCCTTCTGGCATTTGCAGCAAGACGGGATTTGGGAGATCGAGGCGGTTCGGGATATAAGTGTTCCGCCGGGAAAGAGTCCGAGTCGAAGTGTCCTTCTTAAATACCACGCAAAGGGCGGATTTCGCGCCCCAATCTACGAAGCCGTGGCTATCGATCCGTACTTACGAGCAAGTTTGGCTTACATTCTTCTTGAAGGACATTTCCCCGCAACGTTACATGACGACATCCTCAGTGCGGTCGGTCTTGACGTGGCCTTTACACTTTCAAAACGTAGACGCAGGGATCCGGAATTTCGTCACCGTGTTCTGACCGCGTATGAGTACCGGTGCGCCGTCTGCGACTATGATGTGCGTCTTGGCAACACGCACGTTGGGCTTGAAGCAGCGCATATCATGTGGCACCAAGCAGGGGGACCCGATACGGAAGCGAATGGCCTCGCACTGTGCTCTTTGCACCACAAGCTCTTTGATTTGGGCGCTTTTACACTTACGGAACGTCTGGTCATCGTTCTTTCCAATCAAGTCTACGGAAATCACAGGTTTGACCAGTATTTGTTAGCCTTTCACGGTCAGTCGATACGTCCTCCGCAAGACCCGGGGTATGTTCCCGAACCCATGTATATTCGTTGGCACCGGCGCCAGGTATTTAAAGGCGAGGAGCGGTACATTCCCCAGAGTGCACCGGCGTATGGCAGCTCTTATGCAGCGGAGGAGGACGAAAAGTATCATCCTGAGTAACGACTACTGCTTTCCCCAGAGCAGCGCCGGGGCTCGATTCCCTTTGAGCGACGTCTCATGCCCCGCTGCTCACACATTCCGAATCATACGTTCCACCCGGCCGACAATCTCCACTCTGTCCGTAGGGAAAATTTCCACCGGATGCTCGCTGGAACGAACGAGAACGGTTAATCCTCCTTCCATTTGAACTCGCCTGATGCAAGAGCCTCGGTCTGCGATCTTCACAACTGCAATGTCACCGGTGTTAGCCGTCGATTGACGCTTGACAAGGAGCAAGTCGCCGGGGCGTATTCCCAGGGCGCCGAGTCCGTCGCTTTCAGCCCGAACGAGAAAGTGCGGTTCATCCGACACGAAGTGTGCGTCGAAGAAGTAACGTTCCCGGCTTTCGTTAACGCGGCTTTCTGGTTCGCCGGCGCGGGACTCGCCGACGACCGGCAAGGACACCACATCCTGAGCGACATACGCTGGCGTGAGCGGCCGCTTTTCGTGAACGGCATCCGCGCCTGCTGACCTCCTCGCCTCAGAAGGGGTGAAGGTAGGATCCCAGAAC
>JAAYLA010000313.1 GCA_012522135.1 Bacillota bacterium
ATCTTAATCGTTAACTCGCGGCGCAAGCCCGAGGAGATCCGAGAAATGCTCGGCCTGAAGGGAGTCCGCATTGGCACCATTCGGGCCCTCGACATCGCCAACGAGGAAGGCAGCCGCGTGAACATGGCGATGATCGGCGCCATCGCCCAGGCCTGCCCGTTCCTCACCCCCGAAGCAATTGAAGCATCCATTCAGCGCAACCTCGGCCACTACCCCCGGTTCATGGAGGGCAATCTGAAGACGTTCCGCCGTGGGTACAACGAGGTAGTCTGGTCGGAGCCTACCGTGGCCGCGGGCGAGGCTACCATGCCGTTCGTCCGTCCCGAGCCTGTCTACGGGTACGCCACCGGTCCCATCGGAGGCACGCTGCCGACGCCGGGGAACTCCGTCAACAAGGACCTGTCCGCGTCGCGCCAAGGCTACTTGCCCCAGTTTCTGCGCGACAAGTGCATCGACTGCGCCCAGTGCGAGCTGGCCTGCCCTGATTTCTGCTTCGTATGGGAAGAGGGCACCGACAAGCGCGGGCGTCCCGTCATGGTCCTGAAGGGAATCGACTACCAGTACTGCAAGGGCTGCTTGAAGTGCGTCGAAGTCTGCCCGACGGAAGCGCTGATTACCGTCGAGGAGACCGACGGCTTCACTCAAGAGCACGGCGTGGCCCACTTCTGGAAGCGCAACGGCGTCGCAGTAGGGTAACGGCGGAAAGATTCTACGTAGAAAGGTCCGGTGATTTCAGTGGCTTTGGACCAAGTGGAACTGAAAGCCAGTCTGGCCGAACAGAAGAAGGACTTCCTCTCGGGCAACGAGATGGCCGCTCTGGCAGCAGCCCACATCAACTTCCACGTGATGGGCTACTACCCCATTACGCCTTCCACCGAGATCGCTGAGATTCTCAGCGAAATGAAGGCCCGGGGAGAACACGACATCGTCATGATTCCGGCCGACGGCGAGCACGGCGCCGCGGGCATTTGTTACGGCGCATCGACGGGCAACGGCCGGGTGTTTAACGCGACGAGCGCGAACGGTTTGCTCTACGCGATCGAGCAGCTGCCGGTCCAGTCGGGTACCCGCTTTCCGATGGTGCTCGACCTGGTAACCCGTACAGTCAGCGGTCCCCTCGACATCCGCGGCGACCACTCCGACCTGTACTACGCGATCCAGACGGGCTGGATCGTCCTGCTCGCCCGCGATCCGCAGGCCGTCTACGACATGAACATCATGGCGGTCAAGATCGGCGAGCATCCCGACGTCCGCCTGCCCGTCATCGTTGCGTACGACGGGTTCTTCACAAGCCACCAGAAGCACAACGTCGAGTACTTCGCCGACCGCCAGGTAGTGCAGGACTTCATCGGCGAGTGCCCGCCGGGCGTGACAGCGCTCGATCCCGAAAATCCGGTCAGCATCGGGGCGTACATGAACGATCCCGACCTGATGAACAACAAGTATCAGCTGCACATGGCCATGGAAGCGGCCCGCAAGGTGATCCCCGAGGTCTTTGAAGAGTACGCCAAGATCTCCGGCCGCAACTACAACATGGTGGAGCTGTACCGGATGGAGGACGCCGAGGTTGGCCTCTTCCTCCTCAACTCCGCCGCCGACACGTCCAAGGACGTCATCGACCGCATGCGTGAGCAGGGCATCAAGGTCGGTCTGATCAGCCCCAACGTGCTGCGGCCCTTCCCGGCGGAGGAGATCGTGAAGGCCTGCAAGAACCTCAAGGCCCTCGTGGTCGGCGATCGCGCGGACTATTACGGTTCCGACGGCGGCGCCATGGCCCACGAAGTGAAGGCCGCTCTTAAGGACGATCCGGAGAACCAGACACTGGTAATCAGCCGCATCTACGGGCTCGGCGGCCAGGACTTCTACCCGGCCGACGCGGAGGCCTTCATCAACTTGGCGCTCGAGGCTGCTCGCACGGGCAGGGTAGAGAAGCCCTTCGACTATCACGGCGTCACTCCCGGACGCGAAGACGCACCCGTGCCGCAGGGTCTGCCGCCCATCAAGCGAGAGGAAGCTACCGGCCTCGTCGAGGTTGAGCAAGATCCCGCAACCGGCAAGCTGAAGGTCAAGCTGAAGCCGCCGCGTGAGATGACGCGCAGGCCGCATCGCATCGCGCCCGGACACGGCGCCTGCCCAGGCTGCGGCATCTTCCCGGCCTTGAACCAGTTTTTCATGGCCCTGGAAGGCGACATCGTCGTGTTGTTCCAGACGGGCTGCGGCTACGTCGTGACGACCGGGTATCCGTACACCTCGCACCGGGTCACGTTCATCCACAACCTGTTCCAGAACGGCGCGGCCACCCTGTCGGGTCTGGTCGAGATGTTCCACGAGAAGAAGCGCCGCGGCGAGATTCAGGTGAGCGACGACTTTACCTTCGTCATGGTCACCGGCGACGGCGGTATGGACATCGGTATGGGTCCCGCCATCGGCACGGCGCTGCGCAACCACGGCATGATCATCGTGGAGTACGACAACGAAGGGTACATGAACACGGGCAGCCAGCTGTCTTACTCGACGCCGCTCGGCCACAAGACGAGCACGTCGGTGCCCGGTACCCACGGCTACGGCAAGGCGTTCCACCACAAGGACACGGCGCAGATTATGGCTGCGACGAACATCCCGTACGTCTTCACCGCCACCGAAGCCTTCCCGCAGGACCTCATGCGCAAGGCTGCAAAGGCTCAGTGGTACGCCAAGAACGAGGGCATGGCCTACGGCAAGCTCCTCATTACCTGCCCGCTGAACTGGGGCAGCATCGAGGCCAAGGGCCAGGAGATACTCGAGAAGGCCGTGAACTGCTGCTTCTTCCCGCTCTACGAAGTGGAGAAGGGGATAACCAACATCACGTACAACCCCGAGGATCGGCAGAAGCGCATACCGGCTATCGAGTGGCTGAAGATGATGGGCAAGACCCGTCACCTCACCCGCCCCGAGAACGCCCACGTGGTCGAAGAATTCGAGCGCGAGATCGAGCGCCGCTGGGCCCGTCTCAAGGCGATGCACGAACATCCGCTTCTGTAAACCGGCTACTCACGCGGGTTCCTCCCCCCGGCGCGGGCGGAGGAACCCCTTCTATAAACGTACCTAACGTACCGTCATTGAACCCGAGATTACCGTCCGTCGATCGAGGCGACATCTACTTTACTGAAACGGATTTATTGCAATAACTGTTCGCGACACACGACATGCAGAAACCCACGGTCTCGAACTTGCTCAAAGGAGGGGTGAGGCGGCATGAACGGCTCTGAAACATCGAGGCCCAGGCGACGCTACTCGTACCCTATGGCCCCAAAGAGAGTCTACTGGGAGGTCACCCGGGCGTGCCCTCTAGCCTGCACCGCGTGCTCCGTGGGCGCCATGCCTAGCCGCCATCCCCGTGAACTTACGACCGACGAAGGACTTGGCCTGCTGGACGAGATCGGCTCTTTCAGCAATCCGCCGCCGGAGCTCGTAATGACGGGCGGCGACCCATTGTGTCGGGAAGATATCGAAGTCCTCGTAGGTCACGCGCACCGGCTCGGCATCGACGTGGTCCTATGGGTAAGCCCGACCGGCAACCTGACGCGGTCCCGTCTGGAGAAGGTCAAAGCGGCAGGCGCCCGTGCCATCGGCCTGGCCTTGGACGACGTATCGGCCGACGGGCACGACCGGCTGCATGCGCCCGGAACCTTCCAACGGACCATGGAAGGCATTGCGCAAATCCTCGACGTGGGCTTGGAAGTGCATATCAACACGTTGGTCACACACGAGTCGATGGTGGACGTGCCGGCCTTGTACGATTTTATCAAGGACATGCACATCGCCCAGTGGAACGTCTTCTTCCTGGTTCCGGTAAAAGGGACGAAGAGCTTGTCCGAGCTCAACGCGATCCAGGCGGAAGTGTTAATGAACTGGATCTACGACGTGTCGCGCACGGCGCACTTTCCCATCGACGTCTTGGAGGCGCCCCAGTACCGACGCATCGTCTTCCAGAGGCTGCGTGAGGCCGGCGTACCGCTCTCCGAGATCGCCAAGACGCCGCAAGCTGCCCAGTTCGGTCTGCGCGAGGGCAACGGCATCGTATTCGTCTCGCACGTAGGAGACGTGTACCCGTCGCCGTTTTTCCCCTTGGTCGCCGGTAACGTCCGCGGGCGTTCGCTCACCGCACTTTACCGCCGGTCCAAGCTGTTCAAGGAGCTGCGGGATCCCACGCGCCTGAAAGGAAATTGCGCGAGATGCCAGTACCGGCGCATTTGCGGCGGCTCCCGCTCCCGTGCGTACGTCACCTTCAACGACTGGAGCGTTTCCGATCCCCTCTGCACTTATGAACCCGTCGGAGTGCAGCAAGCCTTTTGAGCGAGAAGCCGTGCGGGTGTAGTCCCCTATACCCGCACTCCCGCCGTTACCGCCCGGACTTCGTTTCCCGACGTCTCTCCCCGCTCGAACTTGCTGATATTGGCCAAAGTGGTCCGCGCGATGTTTTGCAGGGCCTCATGGGTGAAAAACGCCTGGTGCCCGGTGATGATCACGTTGGGCAAGGTAAGAAGCCGCGCGAAGACGTCGTCTTGAATCGCCTGCCCCGATAGATCCTGGAAGAAAAGGTCCGATTCCTCCTCGTATACGTCGAGGCCCAAGGACCCGATCCGGCCCTCCTTCAGCG
>JAAYLA010000314.1 GCA_012522135.1 Bacillota bacterium
CACTTCCTCCTATCGTGGGGAAAAACTGGAGGCAAAAACTACCGGACGGCTCGTCTCAGGGGTGCGAAATACCGGTCTTAAAGTACCCGGTCCTTGCGAAAAACGGCTTCTTGTAGAGATCGTAATCCGTCACGGCCCGCAGCGCGTCGGCCAGCCAGTAGTGCCGTGCTAAGGAACCATCCCAGTAGGCGTGGCCTTCGGACCAACCGCCGTCGTCGCCACCCCATGTGGGGAAGATCGCAGTGTAGATCTTAATCACATAATCGAGCCACTCTGCGGCCTCAGGCACCTCGTGCATGAGGACGATTGCCGCCTGCCCGATCACCGCCAGGCTCGCCGTTGGATGGCTAGCATAAGGTTTGCTTTCATACGGCCGATTTCTGGCGATCCTGTAATGCTGCTCGGTACGAACCTTGATCACGTTCCGGACAAAAGCCCGCTCTTCCTCAGTCAAGGCATCGTATGCCCATGTGTAACTGCGGGCTAGGCCAAGAAGGATCGGCATGGACGAGTCCCAGTTGGCCGTTGCGGACGTGGCGCCGTTGGGATCCCAGCGGGCCATGTTCATAATATGACGGCGTGCCGCCTCGGCGTATGCCTCCTCGCCCGTGATCATGTAGGCGAAGGCTACCTGTTCCATATGACTTGTCGCGCGCTCGGTCTGGGCGTTCGCTTCCCGCCACACGGCCTGGTCGAACACGCCCGTGATGCGCGGATGAGGCGGTTCGGGCGACGGCGTGGCTACAGTCGATGCAAAGGCCTGAATGCGCAGATCGTTCCACACCAATCGCAAAAGGGGCTCGGTGTTGATGCGTTGCCGCCACTGAGGCAGTGTCTCCTGCGTCACGTAAAGGCGCGGATGGGTAGTCGGAATCTGGGCTCGCAAGCTAGCCAGATCAGGAAGCGGGAAGATCGGTGCATCGTGGGCGATCCGAAACGCCCGGGTTGTAGAGTAAGGCGACTCGTTGCCCTGGGCGTCGACCCCTTTGACGCGCCAGTACCAGGTCGGCTCCGTATCGAAGGGTGCGGAAGAGGTGTAAATGCTCCGGTCGATGTCTTCAACGATCACTGTGCTTTGTGCCGGAAAATCCGGCTCGGTCGAATACTCGAGAGTGTAACGGATCGCGCCGGGTACGGGTACCCAGATGAACGAAGGCGGGTTGATGGTGACCACGGCTCCATCGGCGGGCGTGTAAGGCAACGCCTCGTCCGACTCCTGCATGTCAAGCACCTCGACATCGAGAGTAGTCACAGGCGGAACCAGGACCAACGTCGGTTCATCCCAACGGCTCACGCCGACGTTCGCCGGCGTACTGTAGAGGATGATCGTCACGTTGTCGGTGCCTTCGGGTGCCTTCAGGGAAACCCGCAGCTCCTCCCAGACGTTATACTGAGTGCTCTTGATGGCGCGCTCTTGGATGCGCTGGTTGTTGGCGTCGCGAAAGTCGAGGTAAAGATCGGTTCTGCTGCCCTGTTCGTTATAAACCCAGACGCTCGCTTCTTACGTCTCACCGGCTTTCGCCGATACGGGCATGCTGCGCAGACCGACCGAGACGGAATCCGACGCATCGCGGAAAACAAGAACCCGCTCACCCGAGCGCGTGCCCTCCGTTTCCACGAAGATGTACTGTGCGCCGCTAAATACGCTCCAACCGATCGGAATGTTACCGGACCGCACTTCGAAACCGGGGTTGTAGACCAAGTTCGTCTGCCCAGCCGCGATACATGACGCGACGAGCAGTACAACGGTACTTAATACAAGTATCATCCGAAATCTCTTCCGACGAGACCGCTCCATTCGTGTCATAACGTCTCCTTCCACCGTAAGACACCGATTCTCAATCGAACGAGCAAACATGCACCGGTATGCTCACCTAGTTTTCCAAAGGGGCGAAAACTCCTTGTATCGATTGTGCGCGTCGGCAAGCCGTCAAGCACGTTCTTACGCTTCTTCGAGAAGAACCTATGCTCGAGGCGCTTATGCAAGAAGGGCACGACGAACACCGCTTCCTCCCGCCATACCCTCCCCTGTTCTCATATGGACTTGTCTGTTACTGGTTCATGGTCTGCGCCAAGTAGCCGTTGAGCGTTTCGTCAAGACGTTGCAGAACCGTTGCCGCAGATTCGGTCTTATTCCACACGGTGCGCATCGACGTGTCGAAGGCGCTCATTACGTACTCACTCTCCACGTGGTACGGGTAGCTTTCGGCGTACTCGACGTTGTGCATCAAGCCCATGAGCATCTCGTAACGCTTGGGGGCGATCTCGACGTCACGCCGCATGGGAACCACGCCGCGCTCGGTCACATACCACTGTGCCTCGGGCGTCACCATGCACTTCATGAACTCCCAGGCCGCCTCGGGCTTACTTGATGAGCGCGGAATCGCCCACGAGGTAAAGTAGGCGACGTCGGCTTTTCTCACGTTCATGATGCCAGCGCCGACGCCGATAGGCGTCGGGTCGTCGTCGGTCCGGTCGACCACCAAGCTACCGGAACCGAGCCTGATGCTCGCAAGCCGTCCCTCGTTGAACAGGTATTGGCTGTCCGGATGCAACTTGGCGTCAACGAGCTCCAGGAGGAAGTCGACGGCCTCGTGCACCGGTGGCGAGTTAAACTGAACGAAACCGTCTTCAGTGAAGACTTCTCCGCCCGCCTGCCGGATCATGGCCAGGGTCTGCACGAAGTTGGTACCGTTATAAAAGCCCCAGATCTCGGGAACGCCGTCACCGTCACGATCTTCGTTAGCCTTACGAGCGTTCTCGTAAACCTGCTCCCAGGTGAGCCACTCGTCGATAGCCGGCGGCGTTATGCCCCGCTCATTGAAGATGTTTTTATTGTAGGCGTATGTGTAATTGACCACATAGGCGGGAAGGCCAAACGTGATCCCTTGAAACTGCGTAGCCCGGATCGCAGGCGGGAACCACATGTCAAGGTCATCCAGGTCACGTTCGACCAGGGGCTGTACGTCCATAAGAAGCCCGGCGTTTACGATCGCCGCGATGCGCTCGGGCGGAATGATGACAAGATCCGGAGTGTCACCCACGAGTTCGAGCAATAGCATGCGCTCGCTGTACGAGCCGTGCGGGATGTGTACAACCTCGAGGTTAATGCCGGTCTGCTCGATGCAGTAATTGAGTTGCGGCGCCCAGCGGCCTTCCAATTGGTCTTGATTAAACTAGGTTCCCCACACGATGGTCTCGGCGTACACAGCAGCATAGGGCGAGAGTGTTAATGCGACGAGTACAGCGGTTAGAATCGGCGTACGTATCCACCTACAGTGCATGTTCATCCTCCTTCGCCTAAGCGCGTCAAATTAGTGCTCTTTTGCACCTGTTTTCTCTACTCCGGGAATGAGTTCCTCTGTTAGGAACGATCAGACGCGACCAGGTATGCTCTGAAACGGTGGAAGGAGTGAAGGAAAAGAAAGGAGAATGGATGTGTAAGCTTAAGCCCTCATGCGGTTTTGTGGGTCAGGGCGAAGAGGGCTAGAAGATCGTGGTATGGTAAACGCATCATTATCTCACGAACGGTTGGTGTTGTCAAGACTCTACCCCGCATGCGCGGGGATGGACCTCACTTTTGGTAACCGAGCCCAGTCTGGCCAATCTCTACCCCGCATGCGCGGGGATGGACCCCCCAAGGGTCGCTACTGTCGTATCCGCAGTAGCTCTACCCCGCATG
>JAAYLA010000315.1 GCA_012522135.1 Bacillota bacterium
AGGATTCGGTCAACGGGCACCTGATTGGCTTCCGGGCCGACCGTGCCCTGGAGCTGCGCCGCGTCGAGGAGCTGGACGTCCCGTCGATGTGGGCGGCAGTCCGATCGTAGCCAAGCCCAAGGTGTCGTGGGCCGTCGGCCTGCGGCATATCATAAGGAGTGTGCGATGGGCGATGGGGCGGGGCTCCGGTAAGAAGAAGCGACCGAAGCGCGGGAAGGTGAACGGCGGCGGCAGACGCGGCGTCTTGCGTCAGGCCTTCTCCATCGGCGCCTTGGCCTTTGTCATAGCGGTATTTTCCGGCGGACCTCTGGGCGCAGTCTTGCAGGACGTCGACCTGTGGACGAGTGTGGTCTTGCTTCTTGTGGTCATCCTGATTGGTATTCTGGCCGACATCGTCGCGGTCGCGGCCACGGCCGTGCAGGATGTGCCGCTCAACGCCATGGCCTCCGACAAGGTGCCGGGTGCCCAGGAAGCGCTCATCATCGTGCGCAACGCCGGCAGAGTGAACAGCATTTTCGGCGACATCGTCGGCGACATCGTGGGTACGATTTCAGGTGTGATGGCGACGCCGATCATCTTTGCCGTCACCTCCGCCTATCCCGGCATCTCGCCCGTGCTGGTCAGCGCCGTGGTCATCGGCCTCATCGCCTTTCTCACTATCGGCGGCAAGGCATTGGAGAAAGATTTCGCGGTGCGCCGGTCGACCGACGTGATCTTGTGGGCAGGGAAAGTGATCTACCTATTTAAGCGCATAATGCGAATCGGCACGCGTAAACGAAAGGGCCGTAAGTAGGCGGCGCGCCGCGGCTGGAACACGACAGAGCGGGAGGTTACCTATTTTGGACGACAACGTGAGGCGGAAAGTGAAGGAACTGGCCGAGGCACTCGTCGCTTCCGAGGAATACAGGAAGCTTCGGGATGCCAGGGATGAGATCGCCAAGCACCAGGCGGCCCAAATCATGCTGCGTGATTTCTTGACGAAGCAGCAGCGCTTGCAGGAAAAGGTCATGCGCGGCGAGCAGCCTACCGAGGCGGACGTGGCGGAATACGAGCAGACGGCGCAGGTTGTGTCGATCAATCCGTATGTGCGCAGGCTCCTCGAGGCGGAGATGCAGTTCGGCCAGGTGATGGTTGACGTGCAAAGGGAACTGGCCGAGGCGGTGGGCGGCGGTCTTCCGGAGCTGCCCGAAATGGAAGCGGAGGTTCAGGCCGAAGCGCCTCCCCAGCCGTCGGCTCGCAGCAGGCTGTGGGTGCCGGGCCAAGGCTGATAGGCCGCCGGGTTCTCCGCCCGGAGCCGGCGGGGTGGGCCGGATGGCGTGCGGATCAGCTCTTCAGCGCGAACAGGACGATGCCCACCCCCAGGGCGACGAGCAGCAGCTTGCCGTACGAGACGTGCTGGGCCAAGCCGGCTATTCCTAAGGCCGTGACGCCGATCATGACGAGAGGGCCGACGAGACCGAGCGTGGCGTTGATGCGCAAGGCCGCGTCGACTTTGCCGAGGCGCAGCATGAGCAAGGCGGCCGTCAGCTCGATCGCCGAGGACAAGAGCCGCAGCAGAGCCATGCCTTTCACGATGCGAAATTCCGGCGACATCGGGCCACCCTTTCTGTCGCGGCGTTGACCTTTACTTTGCTAACTGTATTCCGAACCGGCGTGCGCCATGCCAAGCAGGAAGCGGAGCCCGCCGGCCGAATAGAGAAGAAATCCTATTTGCTCCATGGAAGAGAAGTGTAACTTTCAAAGGAGTGACTAATTTTGGCACCGAAGCGCATCTACCTCTCGGAGAAAGACTTGCCCACCCACTGGTACAACATCGTTGCCGACATGCCGAATCCGCCGGCCCCGCCTTTGCATCCGGCCACCAAGCAGCCGTTGACGCCCGACGATCTAGCCCCCCTTTTCCCGATGGCTTTGATTGAGCAAGAGGCCTCGACGGAGCGCTGGATCGAGATTCCCAGTGAAGTGCGGGAGATTTACCGCATTTGGCGTCCGTCGCCGCTGATCCGCGCCGACCGGCTCGAGAAGGCGCTCGACACACCCGCCAAGATTTATTTCAAATACGAAGGTGTGAGTCCGGCCGGAAGCCACAAGCCGAATACGTCCATTCCGCAGGCTTACTACAACAAGAAGGAAGGCGTGCGGCGCCTTTCGACGGAAACCGGAGCCGGCCAGTGGGGCAGCGCGCTCGCCTTCGCGTGCAGTATGTTCGGCCTGGAGTGCACCGTCTATATGGTCAAAGTGAGCTACCAGCAAAAGCCGTACCGCCGCTCGTTGATGGAGACGTGGGGCGCGACGGTGTATGCCTCCCCCTCCGACAAGACCGAAGCGGGCCGGCGTTTGCTGGAGCAGGATCCCGATTCCACCGGCAGCTTGGGGATGGCCATCAGCGAAGCCGTGGAAGATGCAGCCAAGCACGCCGATACGCGCTATGCGTTGGGCAGCGTGCTGAACCACGTGCTGCTGCACCAGACGGTGATCGGGCTCGAGGCGAAAAAGCAGATGGAAATCGCAGGCCGCTATCCCGACGTCGTCATCGCGAGCTGCGGCGGCGGCAGCAACTTTGCGGGAATCGCCTTCCCCTTCTTGCAGGACAAGCTGACCGGCAAAGAGCCAAACGTGCGGCTGGTTGCGGTGGAGCCGGAGGCTTGCCCCACCCTGACCCGCGGCCGCTATGCCTACGACTTCGGTGATACGGCGGGCCTGACGCCGCTATTGCAGATGTACACCCTGGGGCACAACTTCGTCCCGCCCGGTATCCACGCCGGCGGCCTGCGTTACCACGGCGACTCCGCATTGGTGAGCCAGCTGTATCACGAGGGCTACATTGAAGCAAAGGCCGTACACCAGCGGCCGGTCTTCGAGGCGGCCACGCTCTTTGCCCGCACGGAAGGCATTTTGCCCGCACCCGAGTCGGCCCATGCCATTCGTGTGGCCGTCGACGAGGCCCTGGAGGCCCGCGAGGCCGGCGAAGAGCGGACCATCCTCTTCTGCCTCAGCGGTCACGGCCACTTCGACCTTTCGGCCTACGACCACTACTTGTCAGGCGAGCTGCAGGACGTGGCGTACCCGCAGGAGCTCATCGACCAATCCCTCGAGGCGCTGCCCAAGGTTTGATGGAGGGCTGCAAGCGCATGGCCTATGGCCCGCCCGGCGGAGGCGGGCCCTTTCATTTTCGATCATGGCTCCTTAGACCGGCCGTTTCGTTCGTGAGCATCGTCCCTGGGCAAAGGGGAATAAGAAGGATACGATAAAGACGTTGACGAATGGGAATACTCACCAGGGAGGTGCAGGCACGTATGAAGATGGAGCTTGTTCAGAAGGAACTGCAGGGATGGGGCGAAATCGTCGTCGTCACCGATGCAGGTCAGAAGTTCGAGCTGCACCTGGGCGATACTGAATTCGACTACGAAAATCGTGTCATCCGTCTGCAGAGCGTACGGTCGAAGTACGTCATCGACGGCGATGCGATCGAATCGATCGAGTTGCACCTGGGTGGCGAAGAGGACTAATCCCAGCCTGTTTCGTCACTGACGGGGCTGTCTCTACGGGAGGCAGCCCCTCTTGGGTTGTGCTACTTTCCGTCCGCGATCCCCATCGATCCGCTGCGGCTCGCCGGAAACCCTGGTCTGGGTTAAGGCGGGCTGCCACCCTATCTACACGAAACTCTCTTCCAAGGCTATTGCGGGTGAACTGACCGACGCCCCGGTCATTATGGCGATCGTCGTGGTCAATGCGGGTCTGGGCGTCTGGCAGGAGCGCAAAGCCGAACGCTCCCTGGCGGCGTTAAAGCAGGTGGGCGCGCCCGAGGCCACCGTCGTGCGGGACGGTGAGCCACAAAGCGCCCCCGTGCGGGATCTTGTGCGGGGCGATACCAAGATGCGCTGCGGGGTGCGAGCTCGCCCTTTCCTTCGGTGCAGGATGTGCAAGGCCTTACATGGGACTTGAGTTTGACGAAAGAGGGTCATTTGACCCTTTCGTGGTTGAAAAGAGCTTGCGCCGGGCCTGGGACTGTGATAAATAGATGACGAGGATAAATGCCCCTTGCACAAGCGGGGCGATGATTTTTGGCCCCGAATGTGAAAAGGATCACATTCTCAAAGCCCAGTTATCAGCGGTTTTCGCGCGGGGGATTCCCTTCCCGGCTGCCGCAGTGCGGGTATCGGGTACAACGTCCTTGGGAGGGAGCGCGCATGAGAAAGATTGTGATTCTCGGCGCAGGTTATGCCGGTTTAGAAGTGGCACGTAGTCTCGGCAGGGTGTTGGGCAGGACCGGCAGTGCGCATATTTTGCTTGTCAACGATAAAGAGTACCACGTCTTTACCACCGAGTTGCATAAGGTGGCAGCCGGCACGGCGGAACCTGCCGACGTGACCGCTTCGTTGGCGGATTTACTGGACGAAACGGGCGTTGAGTTGATTGTCGACAGGGTAGAAGGGATCGACCCCGAGCGGCGTGCCGTCGAGCTGGCGGGCGGCACTGTGCTGGCATACGACCGCCTCGTCGTCGCGCTCGGCAGCACGACCGAGTACTGGGGCATCCCCGGACTAAGAGAGCGGAGCCTATCGTTGAACGGGCTTGAGGGCGCTACGGCGATTCGCGAGCGGGTGCGCGAGGTAGTGCAGCGTGCCGAGGAAGCCGGGCGACAGGCGCACATCGTAATCGGTGGCGGCGGCTTGACTGGCGTAGAGCTCGCCGGCGAGCTGGCTTTCCGGCTGGCCAAAGGCCACCGGATCACGGTCGTCGAGCTGGCGCCGAACCTTCTCGTCGGCCAGCCCGAGCGGCTGAGCCGGGAAGCCGAGCGCATCTTGGCGCAAATGGGCGTAACGATTCGCACGGGCGTCGGGCTGAACGCGGTAGACGAGGACACCGTGCTGCTCTCGAGCGGCGAGCGGATGGACTACGACGTGCTGCTCTGGGCCGGCGGTGTGCGCGGCAACCCGATCGTGGCGAAGGCCTTTCCTGCCGACACGCGCGACCGGGCGATCGTCGATTCCTGGATGCGGTCCGAGGCCTACCCGGACGTGTACATCGTGGGCGATGCCGCCGCGGCCAAAGATGCCGATGGAAAGCCGGTGGCTCCCACGGCGCAAGCCGCCTTGGCTCAGGCCGAAGTCGTGGTCAAGCACATCCTGTACGCGGGTGTGCAGGAAGAGCAAGCGGTTGCCCCGTATAGCGGTAGGAGTAAAGGCGTTCTGGTTTCAATCGGGCCGAAGCAAGGTCTAGGCAAGATTGGCGCCTTCGGCGGCTCCGGCCGAGTGTGGAAGCTGCTCAAGGACGCTAACGACATCCGTTACCACTTGCGGATAGGCGCCCGAAACGGCCGGACGCGGCGGAGGGAGACCCATGCAAGACCGAATACGGAAAGTGGCCGCCACGATCGAGCACACACTGCTTAAGCCCGAAGCGACCCGTCGCGACATAGAAACTGTCTGTGACGAGGCCGTGAACCACGGTTTCGCAGCCGTCTGCGTGATGCCGGTGTACGTGAACCTGGCCAAAGGGCGGCTCGCGGGGAAGGCCGTCAAAGTGGTGACGCCGATCGGATTTCCCCTCGGTGCCCATAGCAGCGCGGTGAAGGCCTACGAGGCGCGCGACGCGGTGGCGGCGGGGGCCGATGAGCTCGACATGGTGCTGCAGGTAGGCACCCTGAAAGCGGGCGACTACGAGGCGGCGCGGCGCGATATTGCCGCCGTGGTGGAAGCGGCGGAGGGCCGTCCGGTAAAGGTGATCCTCGAGACGGCGCTATTGTCGGATGCAGAAATCGAACGGGCCTGCCGTCTCGCGGAAGAGGCCGGGGCCCGCTTCGTGAAAACATCTACGGGCTTTGGTCCCGGGGGCGCGACGGTGCACCACGTGGCCCTGATGAGGCGTATCGTCGGCGGCCGCTTGGGCGTGAAGGCCTCGGGCGGCATCCGCACGGCGGAGGCTGCCCTTGCCATGCTCGAGGCCGGGGCTGACCGGTTGGGTACCAGCTCCGGCACGGCCATCGTGCGGGAGCTGGAGGTTCAGGAGTAAGGGCAGGCGGACGTTTCGGCGGCTGCCGATGAGAAGTAAACTGCTGCCGGGTCGGCGCCGAAGAGCCTGTCGACCGCCCTTTGCAGCTCCTGCCGTGTGAGCAGCTCGACGGCGGGCCGATTGATGATTCCGTGTACCTCGCCGATCCGGCGTCGGATTTCGGCGAGCCATTCGCCGTCCACACGTCCGGTGCGGCGAGCCTCGGCACAAAGCGAAGCGACGCCGCCGGCGAGGCTGAACAGATAGCCCGCCAGGGGCTCCGCCCGCACGCCGCGCTGTGTGAGTAGCTGCTCGGCCACGGGTGCCAGGCGCCGTATGATCAGGCTTTGCTCGTAGGCTGCGAGGAGCGCAGGGGCCGCCGTTGCCGGCGGCCCGACGGCGCCGTAGGAAGGGAGTCCGGCCGAGGCCTCGGCGAGCCGCAATACACGATGGAGACCTTCCAAAGCAGCGTCGAACTCGGTCCACAGGAGAAGTTCCAGTTCTGCCCGTGCCTTGTGAAGATTGTAGGCGTAGACAGCGGAAATCAGAGCGCACGCCGCAACGAGCAGACCACACGCCAGTGCAAGTAGGGGCAGCCGTTTCATGGCGCCTTGTCACCGCCCAGCCGAACCGACATCTTCAGGGGTTTATTCATTTCTTATGCTGGAACGCAGCCGGGTAGCACCGGCCGAAGAGGCGGCAATGTTTCACCCGCTAAAGGGGAGCTCCGTCCCGTCCGCGCCGGTTGCCTCGGCCGACGCGAGGTATTCGGCGATGCGGCGCTGGGCAAGCTCTACGTATTCCGGCTCGATGTCGTAGCCCACGTAGCGCCTGCCGGTCATGAGCGCGGCGATGCAAGTC
>JAAYLA010000316.1 GCA_012522135.1 Bacillota bacterium
ATGGCCAGCGGCGCTTTGTCTGCGTTGGCCGGGGCCAGGGCGGCGGCGTCAACGGGGAGTGGAGTGTGTCCGGACGGCCCGGGGTGATCGGGGTGCCCGGGGGCCCCACGGTCGCCGGCGTGCTTGACGAGGAGCTCGTCCAGGACGGCGTACGCTGCGACGTGCATTCCGGAGGCGTGGAGCTCTTGTACGAAGGGATCGCGGATCTCGGCCTCCGGTTCGACGACGGCGACGATCTGCATGCGCCCTGTGCGTCGGGCGTACTGCACCACGCTGTGAATATGGTTGTGCTGCAGACCGACGATCGCCACGCGGACCGGTTTTTCGGTGTGCTTGTTCCGGGGCTTTTCCGGGAGCCTTGCGGGCAAGGGAACCACGGGTACCGCCTCGCCTTTTGTGGGATGGGTGCGTTATACCGGAAAGGGACGGGCACGGGGAACTTCCGAGGAGACGCCCGGCCGGCCTTCCAGCTTCAACCTACGGCGGGGAAGCGGGGATTCCTTCCCGCGCCTTTTGCCCGCCGGCAAAACGAGAAGACGGCCCCCCAGGGGACATCGAATCGTACGGGCCGTCTTCTCGTATTCGTTTGTCTCGTTTTACATATCGGCCGTGCGTTCTGTAACGGCGGGTTTGCCGTTACTCGGCCACCCAGGACAGCGGCTCTTCCTTCAGACGGGCGTTGATCTGGCGCGCCACGTCGCGGAGGATGATGCCGGGATCGCCCGTGCTGTACCAGATGGCGTCGCGCACTTGGATCAAAGCGTCGAGGAGCCACTGGGGCGTCTCGCCGGGTACCGTGGAGAGCGGCAGCGTCTGAGTCAGGGTGAACAGGACCGGGTTTTCCACGATCTCCGGGTAGGTCCACAGGCTCATCTTGGTCGGCAACGTGCCCGAGCGGCTGTTCAGGTCCATCAGCCGGTCGTCGTCGCCGTAGGCCCAAGCGATAAACTCAAAGGCTGCCCGTACTTCCTCCTCGGGATTGCTGCGCGGCACCGACAGCCCGAAGTAGTACTGCATGCGGGCCATATTCTGATGGAAATCGCCGGTCAGCGTCGGAATGGGCGCAGCCGTCCAGCGCAAGTCGGTGAACTGGGCCAGCTGCTGCAGGCGCCAAGCGTAGGAATACAACATCACCTGGCGGTTGGTCTGGAACGTGAGCGATTCGCCGGCGAAGCCCGAGATGCCCGACTGGAACATATCGTTGATCAGGTTGACCGCATCGACGGCCGGCTGTTCATCGAGCGCGACCTCGGTGCCGTTATTGCGGTAGAGTTTGCCGCCGTGCTGGTAGTTCAGGTCGAGGAAGAGGTCCTGCATCATCTCGTTGCCGTGGTTGAAGAAGAATCCAGCAACTTCGGTAACCCCGTCGACCCTGCGGGTGGCGCGCCGGCCGATGTCCGCAGCTTCTTGCCACGTGCGCGGCGGAGCACCCAAACCGGCGTTGTCCCACAGATCCTGGTTGATGAACAGAACGGCGCCCTGCAGACCGAGCGGGTACACGTATGCTACGCCGTCTTGCAGCAGGGGAGCGTAGCCGAGCACCTCCTGCACCAGCTCATCGGGCGGGAACAGGTCGTGGGGGAACGGCGCCAGCTGCCCGGCGAAGCTGGAGATCCACTGCGGGTGATGGGCGAACGCCGACGGAGCCGTGCCCGTCACCATGCCGACTTGAATCTTGCTCACGTATTCCGCTTGCGCCACAAGTTGCACTTCAATGTTAACGTCGGGATGGAGCCTCATGTATTCCTCGGCGAACTGCTGGTAGTACTCAACACGCCACGGGACGTAGTCCCAAATAACCAGATCCACGCCGAAGACGGGCACTGCCAAGGCGAACGCCATTGCGACCGCCAACGCTAAGGTTAGACGCTGTCTCACTCTCAGTCATCCCCCTTCTGTCTATGGCTGCATTGTGATGTCCCCCGGATAAGCCAAATTTAGCTGGTCTCGCATGGGGGTAATTCTATTTCACTGGCGGAAGTCCCTCCATAGAATTCATATAGCCAAGCATTATTGACACTGTACTTTGGGCCGAAGGAAGAGTGCAACTTCCGTCCCGCCGGGCCCTTCGTTCCTCGCCCGATCGGGTGATGACGGAGCCACCCGCTCGGAAAGAAACTTCACCGGACCTTGCGATGGTTCACGGCGGTTTTCCACATTATATTGGCCTTGGCTGACATCACAATGAACGGAGTGGGAACCATGACGAAGCGTGTTGTGAAGGGAGCGGCTTTGCATCTTGCCGTGCTCTGTGCTCTGTTTGTTGCCGCAGGCTGGAGTGCAGGTGCGGGCACGGCGGCGAGCGCGGAAGCCATCGTCCGTGAACCTTTCACCGTCGATTTGGGCGGATTTGCGGCGCGGGGCGAGCTGACCTATCCGGCGGACGCGGGTGGACCCGTTCCCGCCGTCATCTTGGTGCACGGCTCGGGACTTGTGGACATGGATCACGCCGTCGTTACCGTCGATTACATGACGGGCCGGCAGCAAATCCTTTCCGCCAACTTCGCCGACATCGCGGAGTTCTTGAGCGCGAGCGGGTATGCGGTGCTGCGTTACAACAAGCGGTATGTAAACGGCCCGGGCGATGGGGACTACCTGCGTTACAGCACCCAGGTCACCCTGCAGACCATGGCCGACGACGTGCGCACCGTCATCGAGTTCGCCAAGGGCCACCCGGCGGTCGATTCGTCCCGCTTGTACCTGTACGGCTGGAGCGAGGGAAGCACGGTAGCGGCACACGTGGCGGCCGAGGAGAGCGGCCTTGCGGGACTCATCTTGCAGACGCCCGTGGTGCTTCCGTGGCGGGAGAATTTCGCCTTTCAGATGTACGAGGTCGGCGTGCCGTTCCTGCGCAGCCGGCTGCCGTCGGGCCTTCTGACCGATAGCGATCTGTTTCCGCTCCTGCTCGGCGAAGGCGGCGTAGTGGCCAAAAGCATCCTCAATTACATCGTCGATCCCGTCGCCGCGCAGCTGGGCCGGATCACGCTCAACGCCGCCCTCGACATCGACCAGGACGGGGCCTTGAGCATCGACCGGGAGATCGTCCCGAGCCTGGGCTTCATCTTGGATTCGGCCTTCGGCGAGATGGGCTACTTCCGCATCTACGCCGACGACGTGGCCCTTCCCGTCCTTTCCGACCAGGTGGACCGGCTCAAGCTGCCCGTCCTCATCCTGCAGGGCGCACACGATGCCAATACGCCGGCCTACGGTGCCGAGGAGCTGGCCGCGGCTCTGCAAGCAGCCGGAGTCGACGTCACCTTCCACCTGTACGAAGGCCTAGGCCACTCGCTCGGCCTCGCGGAGAGCCTGCTGGCGGACAACTTTGCGCCCATCGCCGCGCAGCCGCTGCAAGATCTGCTGGCTTGGCTGGACAGCAGGTGATGTAACGCCGGCGGCACGTTCCTACACCGTGTAAACGCCCCGGTGGAAACGCGGGCATGTAAACCCCAACGTGGAAACCCCGGCATGGTCAGTGGGAGGGGGAGTGGACATCGTCCCCTCCCTTGCGCTGGATGATCGCCGGCACCGTCTTCCAGCCGAGCCGCTTGCACGCCTCGAAGCGAAGATGACCTGCGAGAATGTCGTAGGTCTCTCCGCCCGGCTTTTTTATGAGCACGATGGGCTGGAGCAGGCCCTGGGAGCCGATGCTTTCGACCAGCTGCTGCATGTCGTGGGGATCGATGTGCGGTATGTGCGACGGTTTGATGTGGTCGACGTCGATCTCGCGCACGTGCTCCAAGTCTTTGTCCTTGGTATGGGTGCTCTTCTTTTGCTCGTGGCCGGCGCGGTACGAGTAGACGTAGGGGATGGCGAAGTCGACGGACGGTTCCTTCTGGAAGGCGCTAAAGATCCGCTTTGTGATCTCGTAGGCGATTTCGGCCCGGTCCTTAACCCGTGTCTGGTAGCGCAGCCGCAGGTACACGCCGTAATCGTACAGGTCGGAGCGGATGTAGGGTTCCATGCCGGTCGCTTGAATGATGTCGGCGGTCACTTCCCGGGCGGCGTCGAGCAATATCCGCTCCGCCACCGGCCAGTTGGAGTCGTGGGTGATGCGGATGACCACCTCGTCCAACATGTAGGCGGCCTCCTGGGTGACCGTGTAATTGATGACGACCTGGCTGAAGAGCATCGCGTTCGGCAGCAGGATGTAACGGCCCACGGCTTCTTCGCTACCGATCGACCCGCCGACCTGATTGAGCACCGTGTACATGGGACCGATCTCTTTGACGTCACCGGTCAGGCCCAGGCTGGGCAGCTGCACGCGGTCGTTCGGGCGGAAGGGGCGCTTGAGGGAAATGAGGAGCCAGGCCGCAAAACCGCTCACCGGGGCCTGTAACGACCAGCCGAGGAGCATGCCTCCGAACATGGCGAAGAAGCTTGTAAACGCGGACAGGGCACCGAAGGCGTAGGCGATGCTCAGGGCAATGGCGAAGACGGCGAGCAGGCGGTAGATGCTGCTCACCATCTGCACCTCGACCTCCGGTTTCTTCGCCCTCTTGAACCGGAAATTCGTCAGGACGATGAGGAGGTTCGTGGCGGAAAGCACTCCGGCTACCATGATGACGAGCGTAAGAAGGGACTGGCCCGAAGGGAGCAGGAGCAAGTCGGGAGAGCGGGCGCCGGCGACTGCGCAAATGACCGCCACGGCTAGCCAGACGACAAACCACACACGAGCGTCGGGACGCGTCCTGGTTTCCTGCATGGCTCGAACCTCCCCTGGAGGATGGCCCTCTACTTAGCGAAGATCCAGCTACGCTCAGGTTCGCCCAAACCCTAGGACTTCCCTGCGTCCCTCGGCTCGTGGTGGTTTGTTTGTGCGCTATGATTTTGTCTCAACCGGCATCCGCTTCGTGCGCCCGGATGCCGGACAGCCTTACGCCGCTAGAACCGGTACGCTACCCCGACGCGACCGACGATACCGGAAAGCTCCATCTGCAAGGGATCGCCGCTGAAGCCTACCACTACGTCACCGTTTTCATCCTTGAGCTCGGAGACGGTGAGGAAGCGGTACCCGATGCCGAACACCAGGTCGAAGTTCACGCCGAGCGCGTACGTCCCGTTGATACCGGCTTGGAAACCAATCCCGGTGCCTACGGCGTCGAGCTCATCGTCCACAGCACCGTCGACCGTGAGGTCGTAGTGGAGCGGCACTCGGTAGTAGCCCACATCCCCCGTTAGATCGAGGTTCAAGGCGCCGACCGGGAGGTGATAGGCGGCGCCGACCGTGATGCCGAGGGCGCTGCTCGACAGGGTGGACACCCCGGTGCTGGTACCCGTGGGCGTATCCTCGGTGTACGTGCCGACCGACTTGCCGACGTTCAGGTATTCAACGCCGCCGCGCAGCGATACGTTGGGAGCAACAGAATACGCCACACCCGCGCTGACGAGCCAACCGCCGCGGATTTCAGGCATCGGGTCCCACTCGCCGGGGCCACCTTCCCCGTCGGCGTTAATGGACTGGATCACGTCGTTGAACTCATCCAGCACGAACGTAGTGTAGCCTGCTTGCCCGTAAAGACTTACCTGCGCGCCGGCCGCCGCTGCCAAGGAAGCGACGAGCACGCACGCACACAACAACACCACATGACGTTTCATTCGGAATCCCTCCGAGACCCCCCGGTACACACTCCATCGGCAAAAGTATGGTCCATTTGGAGGAAATGTGCAATTGGACCTTTGGCCTATTGCGCCGAAGCATAGGAACAGTTCGTTCGTCCTATCCCGGGTCCATGACCGCATCGTGATAAAAGGATTCACGACTGCCTTACCGAAGTGAGCCGAGGGCATCGTCATAGCTAAGACGGTTATTTTGACGTACTTCGGAGGTGTCCGCTTTGATTCGGGAGTGGGAAGACCCGCGCATCGTGGGAAGGAACCGCCTGCCCGCCCGCGCTTCGCTTCTGCCGTATGCGGACGAGGCAGCGGCGTTGGAAAGGGTATACGAGGAGTCGCCGTGGATCCAGCTCTTGAACGGTGTATGGAAGTTTCACTATGCGGAGCGGCCCGAGCTGGCTCCCGTAAATTTCTACGACGAAGGCTACGACGACGCACATTGGTTGGATCTGCCCGTTCCCTCCAACTGGCAGGTGGA
>JAAYLA010000317.1 GCA_012522135.1 Bacillota bacterium
GGGTCCTCTGTATGGAAGGCCCAGCCATCGGAGCGCGCGTGGGTGAGCAGCGAGTCGCTCGTGATCCCGAAGAAGGTGAACGGTGGACGGAAATGTTCGAGCTTCGTGTCCCAATTGCTGATCACGATGCGCCGTGCGACCTGCGAGACGACGCCGCCGGAAGAGTCGCGGGCGGTCAGCTGCAAATCGTACGCGCCGTCGGGATAGTTTCGGGTCTCCAGTACCATGCGCCCGGGCAGGTGCTCGCTTTCATAAAACACGATGCGCTCCGCCGGGCCATCTTGACCGACGGCGACGAGGGCCAGCTCGAATGACGCGACTTCTTCGTCCGGACGGAAGCGAGCATCCAGCGTGAGGGGCACATCTCCCCGGACGCGCCCGAACTCCAGCTCCGGCAGGTCGAGGGCCAGGCGACGCACCCAAAACCGCGTCGTCCGCTGCCACACCTGCCCGTCCACGCCGGTAACACGCACCGTCACCGCCCGCTCCTCGCCTTCCTCCTGCACCGGTAGCGAGAGGGTCAGACCGGACGGCACCGCAGGTCCCCGGTACACCTCCACGCCGTCTTCCAACACGGTAACTTCTGCCACTTCCACCCACGGGGCCACCTCGAAGACAATCGGTTCATCGGCCATAACCAAGGCATCCCACGCGGGCCGGTGAATCGCCAGGCCGTATCCTCCCACCTCTTCCGCCAACACCCGAGCCGTCAAGTTCAGGAGCATCACGCCGGATACGTGAGTGAGGAGTTCCACGTCGCCGCGGTGGGGCCTCGCCCAGTTCGGACCGATCAAGTTCAGCTCGTTGAACGCCCGCTCGCCCACGGTTACGGCGTTCTTAACCAGGAAGTGGATGTACGCTTCAGGTTCCGGATCGACTTCAATCAAGGAGCCCAAATAACGAACGAAGATGCCCTTGAAACCGCCGCCGTCCCCTTGCCCTTCATCTTTCAGGACACCGGTAGGCTCAATGAGGCGCGTCATGGAAAGGTGCGCGGTCCGCCGTGCGTCTTCCAGGTACGTCGGATCGCCCGTGATCTTGTACAACTCCACCGCGGCGCCGATGTACGTGCCTTGGTTGTAGGTAAAGGTGGCGTGCCAAATGGTGCCCTCGCGGTTTACGTTGTCCCATACCAGGCCGGTCGGTGCGAGATGCTCTTTCACCCACTCGTACAATTTGACGGCCCACTCCAGATACTCCTCGTCGCCCGTCAGCTGGTACAGCTTCGACGCGATGATCGAGGCGGGCGAGTTGATGCAGGCGTTCTTACCCGTCTTCTCGTTGTTCTTCCACCAAATGCCGCCGCCCAGCTCGTCGTCCCAGCTCCTTATGATCGTATTCCAAAGCAGGAGCGCCCGGTCGAAGTACTTGGGATCGCCCGAGATGTCGTAGGCCCGCAGCGACGCCAGGGCCCACCAAGCCATGTCGTCGTTGAACTCGTTGATGAAGGTCGGATTGATCGCGCTCTGCCGCCGGAACAGCTGGTCGATGTACGGGTAGTAGGGAGAATCGACGCCTCCGGTGCGCTCGACCGCGTCCATGAACGCGTCCCACGCTTGCGCATTGCCCCAGCCGAAACCGGAGAAGGGGCTGCGCGGGCCGGACCAATAGTGATCGATCAGGGCCTGCGTCGCCACGTCGGCCCAGCGGTCGATGTCGGCCAGCCGCTCGTGCGGTGCTGCGAGGGAAAGGGGCGAGAAGATTAGGAGGAACGTCAACGCCAAGGGGAATAGAGGATCGTAGAGCCGCATCTTTCCACACCTCTCGCACTATGATGGAGCGCCGTTCGGCCGCTGAACACTCCACACATTCGAGGAGTGCGCCCCCAAACCCTGGAAGTCGCAGGTCACGGGTGTTCGAGTAGCAACGACACGCAGTACCGTCTCGACAGCGCGGCACAGCCTCCGCACGCCCCCACCCCCTACAACACCACATACTCCCTCTTCCGAATTCTAGGCTCCCGCAAGCGAAGGCACCGGTCAAGCCACGGCTCGGCCTCCGACTACCAGCCTCACGTCTCCCCTCCGGTTCGAAGCGCGACAGCCAAGAGCGCCCTGAGGTTAGCTTCAATGAACGGTCCTGTTCACCCACCAACAGCAAGCGGTAACTACGCCCAAGATGCCAGAAACCTCCCCGTTTACATTCTCTTTGTCGCGTGTTGGCCGGACTGGCGCGTCTTTCTCGGCCTGTTTCGTATACATCCAAAAGCGCTTCTCCCGGCCGAAAGCCTCCGGCATGCTGTGATCGCACCGTCCAGCGCAGTGTCGAGCGA
>JAAYLA010000318.1 GCA_012522135.1 Bacillota bacterium
CGGTGGCCCGGACTGAGTCAAGGGAACCGGGGTGAGAAACTTTCCACCTCGAGCCGGTTCAATTTTCGGCTCTAGTGGCATGCAGTCGGCGTTGATGCTCCCTTTCGCTGTGACTGACCCCTTGGAGCGTCAGTTGGGTGACGCCTGACCCGCTACGGAGCCAGTCGTTGGAATGGGCGGCGCGCCCCTGTACGGTCACCCGGTCATCCGGGCCGACGCCTGTAGCTGCTACCTTCGCGACACCGTCTTCCACAACCGAAGGGGCTTCGGGTGGAAGTGTTGGATGGAAAACCGGCACTTATGCACACGCTCTGACCCCATCCGACATCGGATGGTGATGGCATATGCTTAGCTGCCGATCCGGGGAAGGAATCGGGCGGTCGCCAGGAAACTTTGCTCGATCCTGCGCCACGCTTGTCTCGGTTCGTCACTGACCTGGAAGGATCTGTCCCGCCAGGCCGGTCTGTATGAATTCCTCCATCGAACCGCTTTTCCATTCGACGAAGACTTGAGGTACGCGTCCCTGCAGAATAACGGTCGAGAGCGGAATTCGCTGTGACACCCGGAACTCATCGGAAACCAAGGGCGCGATGACCCGCATCTGCACGTCCGTACGGACCGCGATCTCGTGCAGTACCTGGTTGATGCCGACGGCAGTAAACACGAATTCCACGTCGCTCGACACCGCTCCCCCCGGCTTGATGCGCACCGGAATGAGAGGTCCCGCGCCGGCTAAGATGTCGACCCCGAGCAGCTCGCCCAAAGGTACCGGAATACTCTCACCCGCTAGTGCGTTCAAGGATTCCAGGACGCGACGCGTGATTTCGGTCTCCAGCCTATGTAATCGCGTCCAATCGTACTGCCAAGCAGCCGTGCCGTCGGCCGCCGCGGGCAGTTGCCGCACGAACTCAGCCCGGGCGAGCTCGGGGTCCTGAGACAAGACGTCTTGCACGGCCTCGGTTATCGCCCGCTGACCGATGTTTCGCACGTGCAGCTCGGCCCACCGGTGTAGGGGAGCGCGCAGCTGGCGGTCCGCCCACCACACGGTCACCAGGCTGAACAGCACGAGAAAGAACAGCGTCCAAGTGATGAAAAGGCGCGCCCGGGACAAAGTTGGACGCGCCCTTTGTTCTCGTACCGTGAAGACGCTGATCGATTTGCGGAGCATGCCCTTCTCCCGCCTTTACGCAAGCCTTCCGCGTAACATATGCGGGCCGGGCATGCCGGGGTGACTAGAGAGCCTGAACTACTGAAGTCGGATTCGGCCGAAGCGCCGCTTGCCGACTTGCAGCACCATACCGTCCGTCAGCTCGCACTCCGAGTCGGGATCGTCAATCACGCGGGAGTCGAGCCGCACACCGCCTTGTTCGACCAGTCGGCGCGCTTCGCCGTTAGAACTCGCGAAACCGGCCGTGGTGACGAGTTTGACAATCCACATCTTGCCGTCCGTCAGTGTGCCCGCCGGCAGGAGAATTTCCGGCATCTCGTCGGGGAGCTCCTTCCGGGTGAACACCTTCATAAACTGCTCGTCCGCCTCTTCCGCCGCCGCCTCATCGTAAAACCGCGCCACGATCGCCTTTGCCAGCTTGCGCTTTGCATCCCGCGGATGTAGCGAACCGTCATCGACCGCCGAGAGAATCGCATCGATCTCGCTCAGAGGCAGGTCGGTAATCTGCTCGAAGTACATGCGCATGAGCGAGTCCGGTATCGACATTGTCTTACCGAACATCTCGTGGGGTGGATCCGTCAAGGCGATCGTGTTGCCCAGACTCTTGCTCATTTTCTCCGTACCGTCGGTACCGAGCAAGATGGGATTGCACACGCCAACCTGCGGTTCCATGCCCATCTCACGCTGAATGTCGCGGCCCGCCAGTATGTTGAACTTTTGATCGATGCCGCCCAGTTCCACGTCGGCCCGCACCATAGCCGAATCGTAACCTTGCATCAACGGGTAAACGAGCTCATGCAACGAGATAGGCAGTTGGGATCGCATCCGGTTGGCGAAATCCTCGCGCTCAAGCATCCGTGCGAGCGTCATATTGGAGAGCAGCTTAATTACGTCGGTAAAAGTCATCTTGGAAAACCACGAACCGTTGTAGACTACCTCGGTCTTCTCCGGATCGAGGATCTTAAACACTTGTTCGGTATAGGTCTCGGCGTTGGCTAAAACATCCTCGTGGGTCAGTTGCGGACGCTCCTTGTTGCGCCCGGTCGGGTCGCCCACCATGGCAGTGTAATCACCAATGATCAGCACCGCCTGATGTCCCAGCTCTTGGAATTGCCGCAATTTCAGCACCGGAATCAAGTGGCCCAGATGCAGATCGGTGGCGGTAGGATCGATACCGAGTTTCACGCGGAGGGGCCTATTCTCCTTACGGGCTTTCCGGATTTTCTCTTCCAGCTCGCCTTCGGGAAAGATTTCCTCGCAGCCCCGTGACAGTAGCTCGACTTCTTCCTCTACCGACAGCATTTTTTCGACCAAAGCTGTTCCGTCCTCTCTCCGTAAATCCCGGGCGATGCCGTGCTGCACTGCCCCACCGGCCCTTGGTTACGCCGGGAACGCTTGTTTCACATTTTACCATCCGCATGCAGCAAGGACAACCGCGCCCCCTAGGATATGGTATAATCGTTAAGTACTCGGAGGCGGAGGTGCTTCGATGTATGTTTCGGCGGCCATGGCGCATCGTCCTGATTCTCTTTCTCTTCATCATGGCTTTGGGCGTCGGCGCGGTCGTCGGTGTAGTGGCAGCTTTCCTGCGGACGGCGCCCACTCTCGATGAGGTCACGTTCAATCCCGAAATGACGACCTATATTTACGATGTGCACGGCCGTGAAATCGCCCGTCTGCACCGGGGCGAAAACCGCATACCCGTCCCCCTGTCCAAAGTGCCCCAAATGGTACAGGACGCTTTTATCGCCATAGAAGATCACAAGTTTTACGAGCACCACGGCATCTACTTCCGCGGTCTTCTGCGCTCGCTCCTGGTCAACATTCGTGCCGGTAGCTTCGAACAAGGTGGAGGCACCATCACCGGCCTGCTCGCGCGGAATGCCTTTTTGTCCCACGAGAAGACCATTACGCGTAAGATCAAGGAATGGGTCTGGACCATTCAGATCGAGCGGAAGTACAGCAAAGAAGAGATTCTCGAGACCTTCCTAAACGAAATCTACTTCGGACATAGCGCCTACGGTGTCGAAGCGGCGGCGCAGACCTATTTCGGCAAGAGCATCAGCGAGGTGACCTTGCCCGAGGCCGCCTTCCTCGCCGGCGTGATCAACGGGCCCGGTTACTTCTCACCCCACTACGACATGGAGGCCGCGGTGCGCCGGCGCAACATCGTTCTGAACCGAATGGCTGAACTCGGATATATTACCCAGGAGGAAGCCGAGGAAGCCAAGGCGACGCCGCTGGAAGTGATCGAACTGCAGCCTCGTCGCCGCGAGGCCTCATACTTCGTCGAGTACATCTTGCAGACATATCTCATCCCCAAGTTCGGCGACCAGCAAGTTTATGCAGGCGGATTGCGGGTTTACACGACGCTCGACCTCGACTTGCAGCGGGCCGCGGAGCAAGCCGTTATCTCCTTGCTGCCGGCCGGCACGCCCGACGCCAAAGGATTGCACCAGCCGCAGGCTGCCCTCGTGAGTCTGGATCCTCAGACTGGTCACATCCTGGCGATGGTCGGCGGGCGCGGCGAGGATCAGTTTAACCGTGCGACGAGCGCGGTGCGCCAACCTGGATCCGCCATCAAACCGTTCGTTTTCGCGCTCGCCTTGGAGCAGCGGGACATCACCCCCGCCACGGTGTTCGTCGATGAGCCCGTTGAGATCCCCCTCGTCACCGGCGAGGTCTACAAACCAAGCAACTTCGGCAATGTCTACCGCGGTCCGCTCACCGTGCGGGAGGCACTGGAGCGGTCCGTGAACGTAGTGGCCGTTCAAGTGTTGTTGAGTCTGGACGGCACGATGAAACGCGCGGTCGAGTTCATGAAAGAGCTCGGCATCAGCACGTTGGTCGAGTCGGGCCGGGTAAACGACATGGTGCCCGCGCTTGCACTCGGCGGGCTCACGCGCGGTGTCACGCCCCTCGAGATGGCAGCCGCATACGCAACATTTGCCAATAACGGCATTTACGTGGAGCCTATCGGAGTGTTGCGGGTCGAAGCGTACGACGGCACGGTGCTGGACGAACCGAGGCCCGAACGGAGAGTTGTCCTGTCGGAGGAGGCGTCGTACCTGATCAACGACATGCTGCGCGGGGTCATCGAAGCCCCCCACGGCACGGGTCGGGCAGCTGCCGATCTAGGACGGCCGGCTGCCGGCAAGACGGGTACAAGCCAGGGCGATACGAATGCCTGGTTCGTCGGCTATACCCCCGACCTCGTAACCTCCGTCTGGATCGGAAACGACCAGCAGAGCCAGCCCTTGGATTTCGGCAGCCGGCGGGCAGTCGAGATATGGACGGAGTTCATGGCGCAAGCCCTTGCCGATCGCCCGCCTCGGTGGTTTGAGCGCCCCCCGGGCGTAGTCCAGATGCGGATCGACACCATGACGGGCCTGCGGGTACCGGACGGGTGCGTCTACGTCCCGCCCGGCGAGACCCGCGTCGAGCTGTTCATCGAAGGTACGGAGCCGATGTCCGTCTCGCCGCGCTGTTTCGGACCCGAGGCGAGCCTGTCCGAGACCTTGTTTGGGCTGCCCTAAAACTCGATGACGGTGACGCCGGAGCCTCCCTCGGACGGATCGCCCAGGCGAAAGCTCTTTACTTGCCCGCATTCGGCCAAATACTTTTGTACCGCGGTCCGCAGTGCCCCGGTTCCCTTGCCGTGGATGATCCGGGCCGTTTGCAAATTGGCGAGCAGTGCTTCGTCGAGATACTTGGCCAAGCTATCCAGCGCTTCTTCGGAAGTGAGGCCTCGCAGGTCCAACTCGGGGCTGATTTCCATCGCTTTACGCTGCAGCGTGCCGCGGGCAAGGTGCATGCCCGTGCTGCGCTCCCGCGGTCCGCTCGGCTGGTCGTCTGCGGTCTCTACGTCGGCAGCCGCAACGTTCACGCGCAGACCGCCGATTTGTACCTGAAGCTGCCCTCCGGAATCGGGCCGCGTGAGTACTTCGCCTACTTGCCCAATCGAGCGTACCCTGACCCGCATTCCGGGATATAGGTCCGACGGCCGTAGATCGCCCCGCGTTGCCTCCTTCTCGGCTGCACGAGCCTGCGTGAGGCTTGCCTCGACTTCGGCCAAGAGCTGACGGGCGGCGCGTGCCTCTTCGGCACTCTCTAAAGCGCCCTTCCGCCGCAGCTCTCCGATCAGTTGTTCGGCCTCTTGCCGCGCGGCTTTGACGAGCTCGAGCGCTTCGGCACGCGCCTTTTCAAGCAACGCGTCGCGCTGCCTCTGAAACCTTTCTCGCTCGTCTCTTACCTTGGCGAGCTGCTCCTCCAGTTCGGCCCGCAGGAGTTCCGCCTCCTTCCGCTCCCGCTCGGCCTGCCTCCGATCGCCTTCGACCGTGCGAATGAGGTCTTCCACCTTCTGCTCTTCCACCGAAAGGCGCTGCCTGGCCCGTTCAATGATTTCAGGGGGCAGGCCGAGCCTTTGGCTGATGGCAAAGGCGTTGCTGCTGCCTGCCACGCCGATGAGCAGTCTGTATGTCGGCCGCAGCGTCTGGACGTCGAACTCGACGCTGGCGTTCTGCACACCGGGCTCGGTGTAGGCAAAGCTTTTCAGCTCGCTGTAATGGGTCGTCGCGATCGTGAGGCAGCCTACCTCGATGAAATGCTCCAGCAAGGCCATCGCCAATGCCGCACCTTCCGTCGGGTCAGTGCCTGCACCCAGCTCGTCCAGGAGCACGAGGGATTTGGGCCCGACTTTGTCGAGCATCCGCACGATATTGCTCATGTGGGACGAGAACGTGCTGAGGGATTGCTCGATGCTCTGCTCGTCGCCGATGTCGACGAAGACACCGTCACATAGTGGAATCTGGGTTCCCTCGTCGGCCGGAACGTGGAGCCCCGCATGGCTCATCAAGACGAAGAGCCCTACGGTTTTCAGCGTGACCGTCTTGCCGCCGGTATTTGGGCCCGTGATGACGAGAGCCGGTTCTTCGCGCCCGAGCCAGATGTCGATCGGCACCACCGTTTCCGCCGGCAGCAGAGGATGCCGCCCCTTTCGTATCTCGAGCCACCGCTCGTCGGCGATGACCGGCCGGACGCAACCGAGTCTCAACGAAAGCCGTCCCTTGGCGAAAGCCAGATCGATGCGGGCCGCGGCGTGGACGCTCCGGTAGAGCGCATCGGCCTCCGCTGCCACCTTTTCCGTAAGGCGCGTTAGGATGCGCTCGATCTCTTCCTCCTCTTCCGCAGCTAACCGGCGTAGCTCGTTTCCGAGCTCCACTACGGCCACCGGTTCGACGAAAAGGGTAGCGCCGCTGGAAGACTGGTCGTGCACGATGCCCCGTACGTGCAACCGATGCTCTTGACGCACGGGCAACACGTACCGGCCACTGCGGACGGTGATGATCGGCTCCTGCAAGTATCCGCGAGCATCGGCCTCCCGCAGCACGCTTTCCAGCTTGTTGCGGATCCGCGACTGGGTGGTGCGCATTTGGGCCCGGAGTTTGGCAAGCGCAGGACTGGCCTCGTCCTTCACCTGCGCCTCCGTCCCGATGCAGCGTCGGATCTCGTCTTCCAGCGCCTGGTGCGAGCCGAGACCGGCTCCCAGGTCGGCCAGCACGCTTTCCGCATCGCACTTGCTGCGAATGTAGCTTGCCAGGCGGCGCACGCCCGAAACGGTGTCTGCGATCTCCAAAAGTTCTTGGGGCTGCAGCAGGGCGCCGCGTTCCGCCCGGTCCACAGACGGCCGGATGTCCCGGATGCCTCCGAAGGGAGCCGGCTCACCTGTCTCCAACAGACGTACTGCCTCGGACGTCTCATCCTGACCTTCGGCAATCCAAATGGGGTTTGTCGTCGGCATCAACGTCTCGGCTAGGGCCCGGCCGCCTGAAAAGCTGGTTTCGTCGGCCAGGGCCTCACGTATCTTGTCAAATTCCAAAATCGTTATCGCTCGCTCGTCCATGAAGGCTCCTCCTCGGCGCCATCCTTCTCTCCAAGATAGGTCCGTAACCCTTCGAACAGAGCTTGTGCGATGAGGCGCCGTTCACCGGGTTCAGCCAGCTGCCGGGCTTCGTCTGGATTGGTCAAAAAGCCGATCTCCACTAAGGCAGCGGGAACCGGGACGTCTCGCACCACCATGAAGCCTTTGCGCCGCACTCCAAGGTCGCGGCTTCCCCTGGCTTGCACCACGGCTGTTTGTAGGTGGCGAGCCAGATCCTTGCTCCGCTCGTGGTAGTAATACGTGGTGGTACCGTGAACCGCCGGATCAGCGCTGGCGTCTCCGTGGATGCTAATCAAGACGTCGCCTCCCGCCTCCCGCGCCTTCGCCACTCTGGCCAGCAGCTGGCCGTGGGGTACCGCCTCGTATGGCGTTCCCTGCGCGGGGTTGACATCGTCGTCGCGCGTCATGACGACCTCGGCACCTGCGTCGCGCAGAAGGTTTGCCAGGTGGCGTGCGACATCCAGCACGATTTCCTTCTCCGGCGCAGGGCCCACTCCTTCGGTTCCGAAGTCGCCCAGTGATTTGTCCGTCCCGCCGTGCCCGGGGTCGAGGATCACGATTCGTCCGGCTAAGAGGACATCTCCGGGCGGTCCGGAGGCCTCCTCCGCGGGAGCTTCCGTACTAGCCCGGGTCCGCTCTCTGGCGGGCGGCGCTGTGTCACCCGGCGACGACACGAGCCACGCGATAAGGAGCAGGGCCAATGTAGTGACCCATCCCGAGTATAGCCGATAAGTCTGCATGGGGTGAAACCTCCGTCTGCCGTTGGATCCGTCGCGGTGCAAAGCTGAGGCCAGCTGAACGCACCGTTCCACCCCTTAGCCGGGGCCTTTCGGGGCCCCTGCCGGCATCTTTCGGACCGGTTGCCTCGTCGGATCAATACGTGCAAGAGCTGCCAGGGGCGGGAAATAGGGGAACCCTTAGAGCGCGCCGGGTGCAGCGGGCAGGATCGTTCGTATCCCTTCGTACAGGACCGGAGCGACGCTTAAGAGGTGCAAGGCCAGGGCGGATTGCCCGACGGCCGCTTGCGCCGCGGCCCATGGGAGGCGAGCGGACGCCACCACCAACGCGGTAACGACGAGGAGGCATTTCACGGCGCCGAGAACGCCCCCACCCCAGCGGTCGAGGCCGGGATGGAGGCGAACAACGAGGCGCTCTACATACGACGAGACACAGTGACCGAGCAGCGTCACCCCGAGCAGCAGTCCGCAGAACAGGGCAAACCTCGCGACGGCGGGGCTGAGCGCGACGTATCGGGCAGACGCCTCCGCCAGGGGTGAGGCGTAGCGCCACGCGAGCACGAGGGCAGCCAGAGCGGCGCCTGTATGACAGAGCTCTCGCGCCAGCCCCTGGCGCCAACCGTAGCGAGTTCCCCAAGCAAGGACGACGACAATCGAAATGTCGAGCCAGTTCACCAGGGATTCACCCCAGCATCAGACGCGGACTTTCACACCACACTCCTGTGCGAGCCGCGTGAGGATGCGCTGTTGGACCGCGTGGATCTCCTCGTCGGTCAAGGTTCGGTCCGGTGTCTGCCATTCCAGGGAGTAGGCCAGACTGCGGTAGCCCGCCGGAACCTGTTTACCTTGGTACACGTCGAAGAGCTGTAACCGGCGCAGGAGCGGTCCGCCTTCGGATTGGATGATATCGGCAATCGTCTGTGCCGGCACACCTTCCGGCGCCAGAAGGGCCAGGTCGCGGCGGATGGCCGGAAAGCGCGGTAACGGCTGCGCGACGGGCACTCTCGAATGGCCCAGTAACGGACCAAGATCGAGCTCGGCCACGTATGCTCTGCGGTCGATTTCGAAGCGCTCTAGAACTTCCGGATGTACCTCGCCGAAGACCCCTACCACTCGGCCGTCGAGTACGAGCTCGGCCGCACGACCCGGATGGAGAGCCGGATGACTGGCCCGCCGCAGGCCGGTTGTTACCCCTAATTCTTGCAAAGCCGCCTCCACGAATCCTTTCAAATCGTAAAAGTCGACGCTGCGCTGAGCGACTCCCCAGCCGCTGCTCGGGGCTTGACCTATGAGCGCGATGCCGAGGGCGGGCCGTTCCTCCGGCTGCGACCTCAGGGGCAAGCTTTCAGGTAGAAAGACCGAACCGATCTCGTACACGTGTACCGACGTGATCTGCCGCCGCAAGTTGCGGACGAGGAGTTCCAATAGACCCGGCATGAGGGTCGTCCGCAGAAGCGACATTTCCTCGGTGATCGGGTTCAAAATCGGAATAGCGGCCCGGGCCGGGTCGTCTTCCGCTAATCCCAGGTTCCGCAATGATTTCGGGTTCATGAACGAATAGTTAATCACCTCGTCGAGGCCCGCGGCGCTGAGCCGCGCCCGCAAAGCGTCGACTTGCTCCATCTTCCCTTCCTGCTTACCCCGAACGGCGGACGAACGGGGCAGCGTCGGTTCGATGCGGTCGTAGCCGTACAGTCGCGCGATCTCCTCGATCAGGTCGACCTCGCGCTCGATGTCGGAGCGGTACGTGGGCACCGTGACCTTCAACCGATTCGCTTCGACCCGTTCGACCGTGAAGTGCAGGGCACTCAGCAGCCGCTTCATCTCGTCGTCGGGCAGGTCGGTGCCCAGCACGGCGTTTACCCGTTCCGGCCGGACGTGGATCACTCGCTCGGCCGGCAGGTCTTTGTATACGTCCGTGATCTCGGCTGCAGGTTTGCCTCCGGCGATTTCGGCGATGAGCTGCGCCGCCCGTGCCAGGGCTTTGGCCGGAAGGTGCGGGTCCAGTCCCTTTTCGAAGCGCAGGGAAGCCTCCGTCGGCAGTCCCAAGGTACGGGATGTCCTGCGCACACTGGCGGCGTTGAAGTTGGCGGCCTCGAGCA
>JAAYLA010000319.1 GCA_012522135.1 Bacillota bacterium
CGGAGGATTTAACCTTCCACCGCCTGCGGCAGCTTTTCGGCAAGTTCATGCCGCTGCTCGATCGAAGCGCAGACGAACCGATCTTCTCGTATTTGGAAACCGTATCGCAGCAGTACCGCGGTTCGATCGAGCGCATCCGAAGACGCACCGGGCAGGCCACGTGACGCTTCGGCGGACGCAACCCGGGCCGTGGGAAACCAAACCAACGCCACGGGCGGGCATCGGACCGAGAAAGGTTCCGGCCCCTCCTGTCCGACCGGACACGGACCACGTGAGCGCTCGGTTCCGCCGCCTTCACGGGCACGAGAAAAAACCTCTACGAAAGCGAGGGGACGGCACCTATCCAGGTTAAGATATGATGAACGTTTCGTACTCCGCGGCTTGCTCGAACAGTGCGGACAAACCACTACGGCATCAGGGAGGATAAGGTGTGGCACGCATGCGAAAAGACGTAAATCGAGGGCTGCTGCGCAGAGGCTTGGCGGGCCTGGCACTGCTGGCCGCGGCCACCGTGGTGCTGGGAGCCCTTGCACGCCTTGCCTTGCACTCAGGCTCGTTCGACCGGTTTGATGCCCTGGTGGGTGTTCGCACCCCGGTCTCGGAGCGCATGCGGAGCCTCGCCGCAGGCATTAGTTCCCTGGCCGGTGCGCTGTTTGCGACCGTGATCTCAGCACTTTTCGCCGCGCTGTTGCTCGCGCGTCGACGGTTTGCGGAAAGCCTCGTCCAGGTCGGATCCGGCCTTAGCGCCGTCATCGCCCAAGACCTGCTGCGCGAGTGGGTAGGCAGAGCCCCGCCCTCCGACGGTCTCGGCATGCAGACAGGCAGCTTCCCCAGTAGCCACGTCTTCTTTGCGATGGCAGTCTACGGCCTGTTCGCTTACTTCGTCATCCGGTCCGTTCGTGCGCCGGGACGGCGACTCGCTACCTCCCTCGCCGCAGCTTTGCTCGTCGGCCTGGTCGCCTGGAGTCGCCTCGCACTGGGTACGCAACAACTGACCGACGTCTTAGGCGGGCTCGTCCTAGGTCTCGTGTGGGTCGCCGTAGGCGCCTGGGTGACAGCATACCGCCCGCCGCACGGCCGCAGCCTCAACTTTCGGCGCCACCGATAGATGTAGCGGCCCTCGAGTAGCGGTCCTCAAGTACCTGCCCTCAATCGCCCATGCGGGAAAGCCAAGCGTCAAACCGAGGCGCCCAAAGGAGCCACAAGAGCCCTAGAATCACGGATATCCCGGCGATAGCAGCAACGACAAGCGTGGTCAAATCCGCACCCAATCTCATCAGAAACCTACCGCCGAAAAAGCCGGCGATCGCGATGGCGGCCAGGATGACGAACAGGATGAGCACGTTCAGGTTCGACTTCATTGCCCGGGCCGGATCGGTCCAGTTAAGCATCGGACGCATCATGTCGACGCCGAGGCCAACTACCGAAATAAGGGTCGACAGCAGCACGCCGAGCAGTAGACCCAATACGATAGACGCCGGTCCCAGTTTGAGGAGGTAGATAATCAGCACCGCCCCGGGGAGCGACCCGATCAGCATCATGGACAGACCGCCCTTCAGTTTGCCGAGGAAAAACTCTCGTCCCGACAGCGGCTGCGACTTGAGGATCCACAGAAACCGCGATCCTTCCCGTGAGAATGCCGTGGGTAGGACGGCAGACGTAGCGGTGGCTGGGCCGAACCACGCTCCCAGGATGAGTGCACCGACCATGGGATCCAACACGCCGAGGGAAAGCAGCTCATTCAAGGCTTCCATATCCGAGTACACGGGCAGAAAGAGGAGAACGGGAAACAGGATAAAGCCGAGCAGTCCGTTCAAGGCGTAGACCGGCGTGCGCAGGATGAGCCGCCGCTCCACCCGGGCAACTGCTGCGACGGCGCTCCCTTCTCGCAGGTCCAAAGCTGCCCGACGCCGCCGCTTGCCGGTCTCGCCGCCTTCCTGCACGGCCCGGACAAAAACACGCTCG
The DNA here is from genome assembly GCA_012522135.1 of Bacillota bacterium. Taxonomy (GTDB): domain Bacteria; phylum Bacillota; class Limnochordia; order DTU080; family JAAYLA01; genus JAAYLA01. Next base: position 1,966 of record JAAYLA010000319.1, read on the forward strand.
CCGAGGACCAGGAGCGCGGCAAATAGCACTACGCTCAGGCCGGCCAGCTTCACCAACGCCCAAAGCCCGGCACCGGTTCCGGCCAAGGCCAGGCTCTGCATGCCCCAAAGTCCCGGCGGGAACCCTGCGGCCATCACCTGGCTCAGTCCGTGCAGGCGCTCAAACAGGATTTCTGCGATCTCGGCCTCCGTCACGTCGGTCGACTGCAGTGCCCACTGGATCGCCAGATAGACGACGATGGCCAGCAAGCTGCCGACCATAGTGAGAAGGTCCCGGCGCCTGGCACCCCCGACGGCGCGCATCAGCACCATGGTGACCAGAGTGGCCACTAGGAGCGGTATGATCGGCGTCAGCAGAAAGGTGAGGACCGCGGTCGGATAGTACCAGGGGCTGACCGGCACGTGCACGGCGTAGACGGCATAGACCGGAATCAGGATGACGGCCATGGTCAGGTACTCGTTGACCAAGACCGTCGCCACCTTAGCCGAGACGATTTGCCGGGGACGCAGCGGCATACTCATCAGCATGGGGATGTCGTTGGCAAAATACATGCTCGACATCACGAAGGCGATACCGAAGACGAAGACCATGATCGCCGCCGCAAGGTGGGCCATGGTGAGGATGAGCTCCGGCTGCCCCACCGTCAGGCCAACTTGGACGAACTGTCCGGCCATGAGCACCACGAGGAAGATGATGCTGCCGCCGCCCACCAAGAGACCAAGGAGGATGAGGAGCGGTTCCCAAATGCGCTCGCGGCTTTTTATCTGGTGCTTCAAGGCCGAAACACCGAAGTTCACGTTGAGCAGCGCTTTGAAGAGGGACAGCCACGGGTGGGTCATTGCGCCTCACCTGCCCCCTCGGTGAGCTCTAGGAAGATGCTCTCGAGGCTGGCATCTTCTCGGCCCGCGGCCCGCAGCTCCTCCATGGTGCCGACTGCGATCAGCTTGCCGTGCTGGATGATGCCGATGCGGTCGCAGAGCCTTTCGGCCACCTCGAGGATGTGCGTCGAGAAAAAGACCGTGTTGCCGTTGTCGCAGTGCTGCCGCATCATCTCTTTGAACAGGTGGTTCGACTTGGGATCGAGACCGACCATCGGCTCGTCGAGGACCAACAGCGGCGGCTGGGGCAAGAGCGCGGCGATGAGGGACAGCTTCTGCCGCATACCGTGTGAGTAGCTCTGGATCAGATCGGGCAGCGCGTGGCTTAGGCTGAACGTTTCGGCGAGTTTTCCGATGCGCTCGCGCCTCTCTCGCACGGGAATTCGGCGGATGTCGGCCACAAGCTGCAAGTACTCGACGCCGGTCAGCCTCTCGTACAGTTCGGGAGTGTCCGGACAAAAGCCGATCTGCGCCTTCAGTTTGGTAGGATCGTCCTCCAAATTGTGGCCGTTTACCCTGATCTTGCCGGCATCCGGACGGATGAGGCCTACGATCATCTTAATGGTCGTCGTCTTCCCCGCTCCGTTGGGACCGAGAAAGCCGAAGATCTCTCCTTCGCGCACTTCCAGGGTGAGGTCGTCCACGGCCGGCTTGGTCTGTCCCGGGTAGCGCTTCGTCACGTTCGTCAACTGCAGCATGCTGCACACCTCCGCTCGGCTCACGGCACCGTCTCGCTTGCGGCTCACGGCACTCGGAATTCCCTCGGGAACGGTACTGTCCGAATGTCTGCACACGCCCCTATTATCATGTCTGAGAATGAACGTGTCAAGGTGGAGGTCAAAGTCTCCTGGAGGTTTATCGCACCCCATCCGGGGCGTTTCTTATACCACCTGCCCACACGCGGCCTGCGCTCCGTCTACCTGCCTGCACGTGGCTTGACACCCTATTCTCAGAAATGATAACATACCCGTAACGGCCCTTGCCACGGTGCCCCAATTGTCCGATTGGAGGCCACGCCACATGCACGTTTCGCGCAGCGAAGCCCTGTTGCACCCCGTGCGTTTGCGAATCGTCCTTATTTTGGCCGCCCGCAGCAACCTGACGGCGCAAGAAATCGGACGCTTCCTCGACGACGTGCCCCAGGCTACACTTTATCGCCATCTGAACAATCTGCGCGAGGCCGACATCATCCGGGTGGTAGAAGAGCGGCCCACGGGAGGCAGCCTGGAGCGGGTCTATGCCCTGAACGAAGGCGCCACGTATCTGTCCCCCGCCGATTTGGAACGCGCCACCAAGGACGACCACATGCGCTATTTTACCACCTTTTGTGTCCACCTCCTGGGACTGTTCGGCACCTATTTGCGCCGGGAGCGGATCGATCTGGCCCGGGATGGCGTCGGCTACCAGACCCACGTCATGCATCTGAGTCCGGAAGAGCTGGCCCAGTTCGTCGGCGAATTGCGGCAGCTCATGTTGTCTTACATGTCCAAGGAGCCGTCGCCGCAGCGCAGCCCCCACACCTTCACGACGATCCTCATCCCCGACGACCGGCTGCGTGACGGGCCCCATCCCGACGCCGGCCCTCCGCACGACGCAGATGTCCACGAGCGCCCATCCGAGGACGACGTGTAACGATGTAACTCGCCATCCCGGAGCCGTCCGGTGCCTCTTCACGCTTCCGCGCCACATTGCGATATCTGTCACATTCCTCGCCAATACTTGGAGGAAGCCGCTTGCGCCTGGACGAAGTAACACCGTGGACTGGCTGCCCGCAGTGCTACCGAAATGCGGCCAGATCAACACGTGAGGTGATCCGATAATGTCAGCGCAACCGGTGAAGGCGGGCGTCATAGGGCTGGGGCGCAGCGGTTGGTATCTGCACCTGCTCGTGATGAAACAGCTGGCGGACCGTTTCCAAGTGGTGGCCGTCAGCGATCCCGTGGAAGAGCGGCGCAATGAGGCGGTCCAGGAGACGGGTTGCACGGCGTATGCAGATCCCGAACAGCTGATCAACGACGATCGGATCGAGCTCGTCGTCGTCGCCACGCCGTCCCACACCCACGCCGATTTGACGGTCAAGGCCCTGGAAGCAGGCAAGCACGTCCTCGTCGAAAAGCCCATGGCCGTGAACGTGCAAGAGGCCGACCGTATGATCGCCGCGGCGAAGCAGAATGACCGCCTGCTTACGGTCTATCAGCTGCGGCGCCTCGATCCCGACTACGTGCGTCTCAAGGAGATCATCGACTCCGGCATCCTGGGTCCCTTGGTCCTGGTCAAGTTTGCGCGCAACAGCTACAACCGGCGCCGCGACTGGCAAACGCTGCGCAAGTTCGGCGGCGGCATGCTGAACAACTGGGGTTCCCACATCGTCGACCAAGCCCTGCAGCTTATCGACGGCGAGGTGGACCGCTTCTTCGCCGACATGCAGCACACGGTCAGCGCGGGCGATGCCGACGACCATGTAAAGATCGTCATGAAGGGCGCAAACGGCATGGTAGTCGACATCGAGGTAAGCAACTGCGTCGCCTATCCCTCGCCCGAGTATTTCGTCGTCGGCAAGTACGGGACGCTAACAGGCTCGACGCGCAAATTTACCTACAAGTACTACGATCCGACGCAGGTGCCCGAGCCCGTCGCCGAGGAAGGTCCCGCCGAAGGCCGCGCCTACGGTAAGCCGGAGACCCTGCCCTGGGTGGAGAAGGAAGAGGAAATTAAGGCATCGGAAGACGTCAAGGTGATCTTCTACCGGAACCTCTACGACGCGATCCGCAAGGGCGAGCCCCTTCTCGTTTCACCGGAGAGCGTGCGCCGTCAAATCGCCTTTTTCGACGAGGTGCGCGAGCAGTCGGGCTTCTAGACGCGGGAAAGCAAAACCATTCAACCTCTGCGGCCCATTCGTGCCCGGGCGGTGCGGGTGGGCCCTTTGCTTTCCTCGCCGCCGGTCCCATGCTATGCGCCGACCCGTGGCTCGGCGTTCCCCCGTGCCGCCCGCCTGCCGGTCAAAAGGATCACCGCCGCGGCAGCCAACGCCAACGCCGCCGCCACCTGGAACATCGTCTGCAGGCCCGCCGCATGGCTGATGTATCCGCCGAGGGCCGGGGCCATGAGCAGCGCCGCATTCTGCACGGCCACCTTCCAACCCAGCACCGTGGCGAGGCGCTCCCGTGCCACATAACGGGCGACGAAGGCGACCGCCAACACCTCGCTTACCGTGACACCCACCGCATGCAGCAGCTGAACCGGGATGAGCCAAGCCGAACGGCCCACGACCGAAAGGAGCAGCCACCGCAGTCCGCTCAATCCGATCGTCACGGCGAGCATGCGGCGGGAGTCAATGCGGTCCGACATGGCGCCCAGCGTAATCATAAGCGGAACTTCCAACCAGGCCTGCAGCGAGAACATCCACCCAAAAGCGGTATCACTCAGGCCCAGCTCTTCCTTGAGATATATGCTGTTGAACGAGATGCCCATGCTCTGCGCCAGCTGAAACAGTCCCAGGGCGAGGAAGAAAAACAACAGCACGCTGCGCAGTTCCGCGGGCGTCGGGGTCCGGGAGGCCGCGCCGGCGGAAGTCTCCCCAACCGGTCCCACGCCGCCGTCCCGCTCAGTGTTGGCATCCAAAGTTCCGGAGCCGCTCCCAGCCGCGCCTTTTGCCACGAGTTCCCGCACGCCGAAGCCGATAAAAAGAGCTGACGCGATGTAAATTCCCGCGGCGATCTCAAAGGTAGCTCCTTGATGAAAGCGCGCCGTCACCGCACCGAGCAGCGGCGTCGCGACGATCCAACCGAGGCTGCCTGCGATGCGCATCGTGCCGAAACTGCGGCCGAGGGCGGAGGAATCGGCAAGAGACCTGACCCACGCGTTGATCATGATGCGGAAAGCGTTCTGTAAAATGGAATGGCAGGCGAGGAGCAGCCCGAATGCCGTGGCCACTTCCACGCGGGGAAAGACGGCAACTACGGGCGCCATGAGGACGAGACTGGCCAAGAGGATCGGTTTGCGGCGGCCCATGCGGTCGGAAAGCCTTCCCACAACCGTCTGCGCCAGCATCGACCCGAGGGCGGCGTACGACTGCAACAGGCCGTACGTGTGCACGGGCAGCCCGGCATCGACGATCACGACGGGAAAGAGCGGCACCGTGAAGCCCCAGCCCATGCCGATCACGAAAAAAGCAAGCCAAAGTAGGACGAACGTGCGCCTGTGCTCGGGGACGATGCCGGCCTCCAGCTTGCGCCGGGCCCTGGGGGGAGCTTGCTCCGTAACGCGCATCTTGATCATCCGTTATCTCTAATGGAATCGTCCATAGTGCAACCGCCGGCGCGCCTTTGCCCCGTGCGACCTCGGCCGGCGCCTGCTACGGAGTTCGTGCACACTGCGGGCTTTTCCTGCGGCTGCGGGGAGGGGTGCCGGGACCGGCTTCGGGCGCCGCGCGATGCCGTTTTGGGACATCCTTGGGGAAGCCGACTCACCGGGCCAAAATTTTGAGAAGGAGTTTTGCCTTTAACGTAGAATTGGGACGTCACCACTCCTCTTAGCGACCAGACCGTGTCGTGCCAAGGGCCCCCCATCGGCATCGGAGGTGCTTCTTGGCATGGCATTCAGCGAAGAGACCGGGCGTGCCCTGCTTCGCCTGGCCACCGACGACCCTTCGGCCACGTTTCGCAGCGGGCAAGAGCAAGCGTTGCGGCAGGTGTTGCCGGACGGGGCGCGCGTACTGCTCGTGCAACCGTCCGGCTGGGGCAAGACGTTGATCGCCCTGCTTGCGGCGAAGCTGCTGCGGCAGGAAGGCGGCGGACCCGTGCTCGTCGTGACGCCCGAGGTGACCAATGCCCACCGGGACGTGGCGATCGCAGAGCGGCTTGGCCTGAGCATTTCCCTTTGGACATCCGACGACGACTGGCACACCGTCGGTGCAACGTGGCGCGCCGGCGAGCTCGACGTGCTCATCGTCAACGCGGTGCGTTCGAACTTGCCCAGGCTGCTGGAACGGCTCATGGCTCAGCCCGCGCCGCCGGTAAGCCTCCTCCTTCTCGAGCACGTGCAAGCCCTGTGCAGCTGTGCACCGGCCTTTCAACCCGCTTACCGCAGCATCCAGCAGGCCTTAAGTCTCTTTGCCGACACGCGCTGCCTCTTGACCGCGCCTGCCCTGACTCCCGCGCAGACGGCTGAGCTCGGCGGCTTGTTCGGAAGCAACCTCGTCACGGTGCGTCACGGAATCGAACGCCGGGCGCTGTACCTGCAAACCGCGCCCTTAGAATCCCAGGCAGAACGCTACGCCTGGCTCGCCCGTCATGTTCCGGCGTTGGAGGGACCCGGCATCATCTACACGGCCACAAAGCGCGATGCGCACCAGATTGCCGAATGGCTCAACGTCCGAGGCGTGGCGGCAGAGGGTTACACGGCGACGCAGGCCGCCCATCGCCTTCGGTTAGAAAGCGCGTTTCTGCGGGGTCGGATCAAGGCGCTCGTGGTACCTTCCGCGTACGGCGCCGGCGTGCACCATCCCGAGTTGCGCTTTGTTATCCACTACGACCCGCCTGCTACGCTCGCCGAGTACTACAGGCAGCTGGGCATGGCCGGCATCGTGGCGCCCGCGCAGGCGCTCATGATGGCGGGATCGGGCGCTCCGGCCGAAGGCGACGGGGATAGCGAGGGCGGGCGCAGCTCCCTCGTGCCGAGCGCCCGCGAACTGCAGCAAGTCTTGACCGTCCTGCGGGCCGCGCCGCAAGGACTCACCCCGCTGCGCCTCGCCGCCACCATCAATGCGCCCCTCGCCCGCATCCGCTACGCTCTGCAGCTGTTGGCCTTAGAGTCGCCGGCTCCGGTACAGAAGGTGGAAGGGCGCTGGCGCCTGGTCTCCGATGCGCTGCCGACATCGCTCATCATCCGCCTCGACCGCCTGGGCGCGGCCGAGCAAGACGGCCTCGAACAAGTGCGGCGCTACCTCGAATTGGAAAGCGGCCATTGGGAATTTTTGCTGGAGGCGGCGTGCGGAGAAAAGCTGGAGCCTGCCTTCCCGGAAGATGCTGCCGACGGAGCCGACGGTCCCCTGCCCCCGGAGGAGCCCTTGCCCACCGAAGCGGAAACCGAGTTCATCGCGCAGGCCCGCTCCTTTCTGCGGCGTAGCAGCGTCGTGATCGAGCCGCGCAAGCAATGGCCGCCCGGCGGGCTGCCGCGTTACCGAGTGCGGGGACGGATGCCGCAAACCCTTTTGGCGCGGCAGGGCAAAGCCTTGTGCATCCGTGGAGATTCGGGCTGGGGGGAGCTCGTGGAAGAGGGCAAGCGGACGGGGCGGTTCTCCGACGAGCTCGTCGATGCCTGCGTGCGGCTGTTCTACGAGTGGCGACCCGTCCCGCCGCCGCAGTGGGTGACGTGCATTCCGTCGCTGCGCCATCCGCACCTCGTGCCGGACTTTGCGGCCCGCCTGGCCAGGGCGTTGAATTTGCCGTTCCACCCCGTCCTCGCGCAGACCGTCGACCGGCCACCGCAACACACCATGGCCAACAGCACACGGCACGCCTTGAACGTCGACGGCACGCTTCGCCTGACCGAACGTCCGCCCCAAGGTCCGGTACTCCTTGTCGACGACATCGTCAATTCCCGCTGGACGTTCACCATCGCGTCGTGGCTGCTGCGCCGAGCCGGCGTGGCGGCGGTGTTCCCGCTCGCCCTCGCTTCGCACTACGGCCTGCCGACAAACACGGCGGCGCCGGTTCGCCGGGCGGCATCCGGGCAGTCTTCCTGAGGGATGGAAGGGTCCAAGAGGGGGTGAAGGGGTTCAACGCACGACCCGCCCGGAACCGATCGGCGGGCGGGTCGGCGTGCAAGGAAAGGGTGTAGTGTTTTGTAGATGAAACGAGCCGCTTACCGCGCCGCGGGCGGCTCTCCATACAGATACGGACGCACAATGTCGGTCCAAAGGGCATATCCGACGGGCGTCATGTGCAGCTGGTCGGAAATGTAAAGCTCGGGCCGGGGCAGACCGTCTTCGCCTAGCATATGGGTGTAGACGTCGATAAACTCCAGCCGGTCGTCTGTCTGCGTGTACAGCTCGATGAGCCGGTTCGCTCGCTGCACGTTGAAGCGCTGCGACCACCGAGCCGGGCTCGGGGCGATGGAAATGTACAGTATGCGGGTCTTCGGGAAAGCTGCATGCACGGCGTCGACGAAAGCCACGTAATCGGCGAACACCTGCTCCGGGCTCTTTCCCGCAGCGATGTCGTTGCTGCCCGAATACATGACGATCGTGTGGGGCGCGACGGGCCGGACCAGCCGGTCGAAGAAGTACACGGCATCGATGATCTGGGACCCGCCGAAACCGGCATTCAGGACAGGCAGGCCGGGAAAGTCGGTCTGCAATGTGCGCCAGCCGCGGATGCTCGAGCTGCCGATAAACAGAATGGCGCCTTCGTCGCTGTCGAACTGGGCGTAGCGCTCTTCGATCAGGGCCAGCTCCGATTCCCAGTCCCTGGTGGGGGCCAGGGGCGACGCCGCAATCGGGACCGGCGCGCCGCTCGTGAGGATCGTCTCCTGGGTACGCGGCCCGAACAGAATGCGGTTGTTTCCGATCTGCGTGGAGATGGTAGGCTCCGATGCCAGGCTCAGCTCCACACGCCACAGGGCCGGTTCGCTCTCAACCGGAATGCGCACGCGGGCCAGGCCGTCTTCCACACCCGGACCGGCCAGCAGATGATAGCGATGGGACGAGCGCACCGTTTCGGCAAAGCTCAAGGTGCTGCGGTCCCACTCCAAGGCACTGACGACCGCATCCAGCTGCAGATCGAGGCCGGCCAAGGGACCGTCGCCTGCGAGCTCCAGCGTCACCTCGAGCACAGCCGCCTCGGCCCGGGGCTCCGCCTGCCGCACCGCAGCCTCCACCCTGCCCACGGTCACTTGCCGGGGCGGGCTGACCCATACGGGCTCCCCTGCGACACGGTATTGGAG
>JAAYLA010000005.1 GCA_012522135.1 Bacillota bacterium
CGCCTTGCGGAATTCGCCCGGGACGTCAACCAGAACGTCTTGCCGGTGAAGTGAACGCAGCGTCGCCGGTGCCGGACTGCTGCGGCGGAGCTCCCCGTCCCGTCTGCGCGGCGGGGAGCCCGCCCCGTCGACTGTCCTTCGGAGTTGCCGGGAGGAAGAAGTCATGGGTGCGCGCAGTAGACTTGTGGCCTTGACCCTCGTTGTCGCCGCAGCGGCCTTTGTGTTCGGCCTGGCGGAGGCGGCGCAAACCGGCGGAACCGGGGTGCGCAACGTCACGGCAATTGCCGGATGGACTGCACCTGCGGGCAGGCTCGACGTTCCCGAATCGATATCGCTGGGCTTCGGCGAGCGGGCGGCCTTGGTCTGGTGGCGTGATGCGTCCAGCTGGTTCCCGGTATGGCGCGTCTCCGTCGTCACCGAGCCCGGACTCATACGGGCGGACGGGCGCGGTGTGGAACGAAAGGACGGGCACGACTGGCTTCACCTGGCATCGACGGTGGAGCCGAGTGCAGGTCATACGTACGAGCTGACGCTGACCTATGAAAGCGTGCAGGGCGCCCTGGGCCTGCGTGTCGTCGACAGGTCGAGCGGAAGCGTGGTAGCGGACTTCGGCCTGGCAGCCTTGCCTGCCGTGGCGATGCCCGGCGCAACTGGCACCGTGCAGGGGCCGCGGGGCACCGAACAGCTGACCGTGGCGGAGCAGGGCGGTTACGTGCCCCTGGGCGTGCAATGGGCCGTGTTGCGCCTGCGCGGAGACGAGCCCGCCTTTCAGTTGTCCGACCGGCATCCTTTCGTGGAACCCGGCGACCGCCTGTGGCTGAAGATCGAGACGGCGGGTCCGACGAGCGGTACCTGGCGGGTCCGCCTGGAGCGAGCCGGAGTTTCCGAAGTACTGGCCGAGGTTCCCGGTTCCAAGACGCGCTTTGAACTTCCGCTGTTTACGGTGACGGAGGAGCGGGCCGGCCCGATGGATCTGCGCCTTGAGTACCTCGACGCCGGGCAGGTGACCGCCACGCGTCGCCTGCGTCTCGTCGCGGGCAGCGCGCAGCTTCATCTGGCGCAACCCGTCTTCAACCCGGACCTCCATGCTGCTACGATTGCTGCTCGCCTCGAGAGCACCGTGCCCTTGTCCGGCAGTTTTCTGGTGTCGGCCCGCCTCACTGAGGTGGTTTGGAGCGAACGGGTCCTGCGCTACGAGGAAGTGCCGGTGGAATCGCCCCCGGCAAATTTGCGTCAGGAAGTAGCGGCAAATCCGGGAGAGCTGGTAGAGTACGTCGTGACCGTACCGCTGCCGGCCCGCCGCGGTACTTTCAAGATCCATTACGACGTGGAGCACGACTTCGCTCCGCAAGTCCCCGTGGAGATCACCCACGATTCCCGCGCGGTCAACACCGGCTATGCCGACTTTGAATTCACAGCCGTCACCTACAACCTTTGGGGCACGAATCAGTGGCCGCAGCGGTCCGCCGCGCTCGAGGCCGTACTCAAAGAGATGCAGCCCGACATTTTGGCCGTGCAGGAGTTCAAGTTCCAGCACCGTGAGACGATCGCTAGCGCACTGCCCGATCACGATCTCGTGATCGACCTCTTTAGCGGCTGGGTGTTCGAGGGCAATATTTACTGGTCACGGGAGCGGTTCGAACTGGTGGAGTACGGCGCAGAAGACGTGGGTATCTGCGAAACGGCGCGCCGTATGTTTTGGGTGCGGCTCCGGGTAAAGGACGTCGAACCCGAGCGCACCTTGCTCGTCGCGACGGCCCATTACACGTGGGACGGCCACGACTGCATCCGGACCCACGGGGCGGGACTGCGCGTCCACATGGCCCGTCGCACGCTGGAGGCCCTCGCCGCGATCCGGCTGCCCGGTGAGCCTGTGCTGTTTATGGGCGACCTGAACGAGTCGGGAGCGGCCATCGACACGTTGCGGGCCGGCGGCCTGCGCGACTCCGTGGGCGCGGATGGCGAGCCCTTACAGCCCACGTACCCCGCCGACCCGCGAACGACCTCGTACCGCGGGATCTTGGATTGGCAGTTTTACTCGGGGCCGATCTGGGTTGTCGAGGGCGGACCCGTGGACTTCTTCCTCGACGGAGTGGCACCTTCCGACCATAAGCCGGTTCTCGTGCGTTACCAGATGTAGGCGAGACCGGAGGCACCGCGCCAGCCTCCGGCTTTATCGCTCCTGCACAATGTACACGTCGCCGGGCAGCCCGTCGGGCACCACCGCCATCTCCGACGACGCCGTTCCGTCGTAAAACCAGTGGCCCGGCGTCACGAGGGCAAGGGGCTCGAAACGGTAGTGGGGCCCGAACAGGTTGCGCAGGCTGTTCACCACCTCGATCTCGATCGTGTTCGTGCCGGTGCGCACGTGTGCGGTCAGCTCGGCCCGAAGCGGCGCCCAGGCCAGCGTGCCGACGTACACGCCGTTGATCCGCACCCGCGCCGCGGCTGCCGGCAAGTAGGGCAGCTCAAGCCAGGTGCGTCCCGCGGCCGGCAGC
>JAAYLA010000320.1 GCA_012522135.1 Bacillota bacterium
ACCACATCCGCCCCGTACCGGTTGATTAAGGAACTGACCGCCACGATACTGAGCGAAACGAGGCTCTGCTGCACCCCTGCGGGAATGCCGATGCGGAACGTCGTGCGCGTCAGTTCCCGGTCAATCCGCCAGCTGTCCACCTTAAGCAAGCCTATGCGCACGAGGTACCGGACGCCGATCACGGTGGCCACGCCTTGGGCGATGACCGTGGCCAGCGCCGCGCCCCCTACGCCCAGCGCCGGAATCGGTCCGATGCCGATGATCAAGACGGGATCGAGAATCACGTTGATTACTGTGGCGTAAAAAAGGAAGCGCAACGGCGTGCGTGAATCGCCCAGGCCCCGCAAGATCGCCGAAACCGCGTTGTAAATGAACATGAGCGGCAGACCCAGCAGGAATACAGTCAAGTATTGGTGTGCCATGGGGAAAATGTCCGCAGGCGTGTTGATCAGCCGCAGCAGCGGACCGCTCACGGACAATCCGACGACCGTCGTAAGGGTGCCCAGGTACACCAGAAGAAGTACCGAGTTGCCGTTGACCTTCCGCACCATGTCGTGGCGCCCGGCACCCTTGAACTGCGCGACCAGGGTCGTCGTGGCCATCGTCAGGCCGACCACGAGTGCGATCAAGGCGAAGATTACCGGAAAGCTGACGGACACGGCCCCCAGCCCGTTGGCACCGACGAAGTGGCCTACCCAGATGCTGTCGACAACGTTGTAGAAAGCCTGCAGCAAATTTCCCGCAAACAGGGGCCAAGAGAAAGCGATGAGATGCCGAGGTATGCTGCCTGTCGTGAAATCGTGGTCTGTTCGGTGCACTGCACTCTCTCCCGTGAATTGGTGTGTAGACCAGGAGGTGGTCACAAGTGTACCACTCGTCCCCCGCCGCTGCAATCGGGAACCGCGGCTGCGGAGCAGCTCGCGGGCCGGGACAATTCGCCACACTATTCCCGATCAATCCCCTCTTCAGAGAAGGGGTTCACGTACCAGAGACGAATATCACTTAAGTGTTTTGCCCGCTAAGCAGATTGCAGCTGCACTGGAAACGGCAAAAGGAGGTGTTCGCATGGCCGTCTACCGCTGGATCGTTCGCGTTCTCGCGGCCTTAGGCATCGGCGCCATCTGGGTCTTGACCCTGCTGAACCTTAATTCGGCCGTCGATGGCTTCGATATTGCCCTGAGTTTATCGAAAGGCCTGTTCGGGCTCCTTTCGACCGTACTCATCGCTTGTTTCCTCACGCGCGACGATTCTTAGCACGGGCGGGCGCTAGCGGGAGGCCGGGATCGCCCGCCTCCCGTGCGGCACGTCCACGGAAAGGTGATGCCCAGTGCATACACCCACACTCACCTGGCAGGACGATGCACTGGTCATCGTCGATCAGACCCGGCTGCCCACCGAGAAGGTCCTCGTCCGTCTAACTTCCGCCGATGACGTCTTCCGCGCAATTCGGAGTATGCAGGTGCGTGGCGCCCCCGCGATCGGCATCGCCGCGGCTTTCGGCGTCTACTTGGGCGTGCGCGACGTCGCCACGGCCGACCGGCAGGTGTTTTTGGCTGCGGTCGACGTCGTGGCAAACCGGCTTGTCTCCGCCCGCCCCACGGCCGTCAATTTGGCGTGGGCCCTTGAACGTCAGCGGCGTACGTTGAGCCGGCACCCGCAGGCCTCCGTGCCCGAACTGAAACAGCTCCTCTTGGCCGAGGCGCAAAGTATGATCCAAGAAGACAACGCCGTGTGCCTTGCCATCGGACGCCACGGCGCTGAGCTCCTCCGCCCGGGCATGGGGATCTTGACCCACTGCAACGCAGGAGGGTTGGGGACGGCCCGCTACGGCACGGCCTTGGCGCCCATCTACGTTGCAAAGGCCCGGGGCATCGACGTCCACGTATACGCCGACGAGACCAGGCCCGTGCTCCAAGGCGCCCGTCTGACCGCATGGGAACTAAAAGAAGCCGGCGTACCGGTTACCCTGATCTGTGACAACATGGCGGCCGTCGTGATGCAGCGCGGCTGGGTGCAAGCGGTCATCGTGGGGACGGACCGCGTGGCGCGTAACGGCGACGTAGCGAACAAGATCGGCACATACGGTCTCGCCGTACTGGCCAAGGCGCATTCCATTCCGTTTTACGTGGCTGCTCCTCGCTCGTCGATCGATCTGGCCATCGCATCGGGAGCGGAAATCCCTATCGAAGAGAGGGACCCCCGCGAAGTGACGGAAGGCATGGGACGGAAAATCGCACCCGACGGCGTGCACGTGTTCAACCCCGCCTTCGATGTGACGCCGGCTGAGCTCGTGACGGCCTTCATTACCGAGGTGGGGCTTGTCAAGCCCCCGTTCGAACAGGAGCTCGCCCGCATCATGGACCTGCCCGGACCCGATCCGAAGGCGACTCCCCCGCTGTGACCTCCCGCCTCAGCCGTAGCGCAAGCCCCCGGCAGGACCGGCGGCCTCCGCAGGTGCGAGCGGCAAATGGGGATTGCCTACGGCGAAGCTGCGGTTGTCGGGCACCACGATGGCGTTTTTCGCGCACACCTCTTGGCACATCGCGCAACCGACGCACGCTTTGGCGTCGACGAGCTCCGCGATCCCGGTGAACTCCGGTCCGTCGAGCGCCAAACAGTCAAAGGGACAGACGTCGACGCAGAAGTTGCAGCCCGTGCACAGCTCCTCGATGATGACCGGCTTCGGCCAGTTCGTCCGCCGCTGAATACGCTCGGGCACTTCGCCCACCGGATTGGTGATGCACTCGACCGGGCACACGTAGGTGCACGCTCCGCAGTCAATGCACACGCCGGGATCGATGTGATGGACCGCCTTCTGCTCTCCCGAGATGGCTTCAACGGGACATACTTTTACGCAGGCGGTACAGCCGATGCATGTATCCAAAATGGTATGGGCCATAGGATTCCTCCGGCAAAACGTGTTAGACGGGACATTGGTACCTAGACAGGGTATGATGTCACAATATCAGTAGGTACATTATGCATAAAGCCGCAAGTTCCTCCCCCAAAATCGCCCGCAATGCTTGGAATACCTATGTCCCGGAGCTTGTAGGTCCCTTGTCCATTATGGTTTAATTGTATGGTGGCGGACTGTTTGGATCAGCTCTGTGCAGGAGGTTCTGATATGAACATACGCTGTCAATGCGGCAACGACGTGAACGTCCAATTCGACGACCGGGAGCTCGCCTGGCTCGACCGCGAATGGTACAACGAAGAGCGCCGGGCGATCGAGTGCCCCAAGTGTAAGGAAGCGACGCTGCCGCTGCCTATGGAACTTGTGGAAGCACCGGAGGAGGGTCCCGTCCGCGTGCGCGTCGACGCGTTTCGCACGGTCCGTTTGACGCGGAAACGGTTTTAGCATAGTCTGCGACGTTTCGTCCGGATGCGGCGTCTTGGCCGCGTCTTGCGTGCCGGCCGCTGGGGCCGTATCCAGCTGACGGCTGCCAGGCGAATCAGAACGCTCCGGCCCCTGCGCCTTAGGACGATGTGGTCGCGGGCAATCGCAACAAGCCGCCCGCACGTTACGGCGCATGCCGCTCGCACCCGCACCTTGCAGCCGAGCAAACGGCGCAAGCGCCAGCAAAGGTCGTCAGGGGAGTGCCAGAGCCAGCTTAGGTTCACACGGTTGTCAAGCAGATGATAGTCGAAAGGGGCGAAGATCGGCATCCGACTCACCCTCCTCGCTCCAGTATACGTCAGCCCGTTCCGTGGGGAACCTAGTGTTTCAAAGTGTGACGGTCCAATTTGAGCATTTTGGGAGGGAGAGACCTGTGAAAGGCATTGCGATTGATATCGACCTGACCGGAGAAACCGCCGTCGTCGTCCCCATCGACACGGTAGACGAGGCCTTCATCGAGTTCGTCAAGTCCGAGGAATATCTCGACTGGCTCGAGGAGGCCCACTCGGGAGACGTCGACTTTCCGTACGCCGAACCGCTCATGATCAACGGCAAGGAGTACGACGTGCCCATTTACCGTGTGCGCAAGGATGTTTTTTGTCCCGTCGGCGGTGTGCTCGAGTTCACGCCCGAGCAAGTGATCGCGGAGTTAAAAGTTTGATTCCACTCGCAAGTACACGTGCGGCCCGGGTTCGCCCCCTCCCCGGGCTAGGCCGATTCGCAAGTCGACGGCCGTTGCACCGAACGCAAGGTACGTTCTGAAGCCCAGCTCGGCGCCGAACGACCAGGCAAACGCCCCCTGTTCGGCGCCGTACGCTTTTGTCCAGCCGCCTTCAACGAATGGATGCAGGCGCACGTCGCGCAGGAACACCGGCGCGTCCAGCATGCCCCGCTGCAGCTGCAGCAGGGGGATGCTTGCCTCGACCGTTCCCTTCCAGGCCACGTTGCCCGCATAGATTGCCGTGCGATAACCCCGCAGCGGCAGATCGATGCCTTGGGCACTTCCCGCCGCTCCCAGAGCCACCGCGCGGCCCGAGCCGGCAGCGGCGCCCGCCAGCTCGACGGCTACGTCCAACCCGTGCGTGTGCCCGGCCTTGAGGCTGCGCTCGACGCGAGCCGACCACGCGCCTTCGGCCGCCGGTTCGCTCGTTACTTCGAGGCGCAGTTCGCGGACGAGGCGCCAATCGAAATACGTGCGCCCCTGACGGTGACTGATGCCGGCTGCCACCTCCGTCGTGCGAACCGCTGGAACGTCCGGCACATCCGACTCGGCCGCAAAGCGCTGGGCAGCAAGCCACAGCGTGTACGTTCCCGAACTTGCCGGTCTGCGCCACTCCAGGCCAATCGTGCCCGCCGACGTCTCGAAAGGATGCCGTGCGCCCTCGACGACGAGAATTTGCGGCAGCCGGCGCGCGCCAAAGCGCAGCGATAGGCCGGTTCCTTCGCCGAGCTGCTGCTGCCACTCGATGTCGTACAGCGGACGACCGCTCGGAAAGCCTGCGCCCACCGTAGCCGTGTACGCGACGCGGCCGAGCACGTCTTGTCCTGCTGTGAAGAGCTGGACTAGTGATTCACCTGCGCCGTAGCTCACGGCCGGCAACCAAAAGGTCGGACGCAAGGTGGTCCACACGGAATAACGCCCGAGCTCCTGCAACTCCGGCGCCGCATCGGGAAGCGGCACCGGGGCCGGAGGAGGCAACCAGAGGGCACCGCCGGGTTCTTCCGCCAACTCGTCCAGGCGGGCGAGACGATACCCGTCCGCCGTATACAACATGGCGGTGACCGCGTCCGCCGCGGAGGCCATCGGGTAAAAAAGGCCCGTTAGGGTGCGGGTCAGGCGCGTTATGCGGCCCGATCCGAACTCGTAGCGGTAGATGTCAAAAACTCCACTACGGTCCGAGGCGAATAGCAAAGCCTGTCCGTCGGGACACCACGAGGGCGGGTCGTAGATCGCATCGCCTCCGCCCAGAAGGGGCGTAAACGTTCCGCCTGCCGCATCGTACAGGGCGAGATATCCCCCTCGCTCCCCGTCCCATACGCTCAAGGCCAGAAGGTCACCGGCAGGGGCCCATCGCAAGGCCAGGAGCGTCACGTCCTGCGGCAAGGCCGCTCGTTTGTGTTCTCCCGTCGTGCGCTCGAGCACCCATAGCTCGGTGACCAGCCCGTCCCGTCTTATGTAAGCCAGGCGCTCTCCCGTCGGATCGAAAGCAGGTGAAAAGGCATGGCGAGTGCCCGGTATGCGTCGCTTGCCGCCGGTCTGCACGTCGACCTCCACGAGTTGCGTGACCCAAAAGCCCGCCCGTTCTTCCTGGGCTTCGGCCACGACGAGCTTTGTACCGTCGGGATGCCAAGCGATCGTCGTCGTCAGGAGCAGCTCGCCGTCGGTAAGGCGCCGCTCCTTACCGCTCGCAGAATCGATAAGGCGCAGCTCGCTTCCGGCTCCGCCCAGCGCGACGTACGCCACTGTCGTGCCGTCGGGCGAAGGGGTGGGAAAAAGCGCGTGATATCCGGCGGTCTCGTACACCGTCACCCGGGTGACCGGGGCGGCGGCAAGGCGTGCCAGGCTGTCTTCGACCTTTTCCGTTACGTGCGCGCGCCATTCGTCCCACAGAACGTGCAGCGGCGCGTCGACCACGTTCTGCAAGGCGCCGCTTAACGTGTCGGGGCGGCGCACCAGCTCTTCGTTCAGCCGGTTCAAAATGTCGGGACCGTAACGCTCGGCCAAGTAACGGACGAAGGCGTATCCGTAAAAATAGACGTGGCCTCCGGGACGCCAGCGTCCGAGAGGATACTCGCCGAGCACTTGATCGACCCGGGGCAAGCGGTCCTCGAGTACGGCGGCCCGCAAGAACATGTCGTAATACGTGCCGTTTCCCCTCCCCGCTCCGTCCAGGCTCTCGTGGTAGACGGCGAAACCTTCCAGCACAAGAGGTGGCGCCATAAGGAGCGGTGACGTAATCAGCGGCACCCGTCCGAGAATCGACCGCAATCGTTCAGCCGACTCGGAGCGCAGATCAAGGTGCAAAATATGAGCGTACTCGTGGAGCAAAAGGAGCGTCAGCCAGTCGTCAGCGGAGGGAGCAAAGCCGGCTAGATACTGATCCGCCAATGAGGGCAGAGTGAGATAGACGCCGATCTGGTTTTCGAACAGCGGCGTTGCGTACCCGTTTGCCAGGTCGGTTCCGTGCCATAGCACAAGGTGCGTCCTGGCCGCAGGCGCGTGGCCCAGGCGTTCAGTGAGCAGCTCGTGCACCGCCTCGGCACGGACAGCCACGTCCAAAGCCAGGGCTCGGTTCGCTTCAGGGTAATGGATGAGGAAATGGCCGGCCTGCAGCGTATGCCACTCGGCCCGCGCCGGGGCAGCGCCGAGCAGCAGACAAGCGATGACCACCAAGATAATGAACCTTCTGTGCTTTAAAGAGTCGGCAAAGGATACGGGCAACATACCAGCCCCCTGCGCCATTTCGCAGTCAACAGTTTCAGACTCACATTCAAGAGAAGGGCGAGGAACACCTTCCTTCCGGTGGATACCGACCGCACAAAATACGTTGCCTCATTTTGCCTGTGGGCGTTCCGTGACCCGGGGTCCGGCCTTCTTCCCCGGGGGCGTTTCCCGATTCTGCGGGAGGAAACCAGTGCCACGACGTCAAAGACGACAGAGGTATTGACGCACATCAGGCCGAGGTCTGAAGGAGGAAGTCCATGTTAACGACCATTGCGCACACAGTTCGGGGCCTTACTGCAGACGCCGTCGAGAAGGCAAAGTCGGGCCACCCGGGCATGCCTCTGGGCTGCGCCGAGATCGGGGCGGTACTCTACAGTGATGTATTGAAGCACGATCCCACCGATCCCGCTTGGCCCGACCGCGACCGGTTCGTGCTGTCCGCCGGTCATGGGTCGATGTTCATCTATTCGTTCCTTCATCTTACTGGCTACGACTTGCCTATGAGCGAACTGAAGAACTTTCGTCAGCTCGGCGCGAAGACAGCCGGACACCCCGAGTACGGCCTCGTTCCGGGCGTCGAGACGACTACCGGGCCCTTGGGCCAAGGAGTCGCCAACGCGGTCGGCATGGCCCTCGCGGAGCGGATGCTGGCGGCGAAATTCAACCGGCCCGGTTACGAGATCGTAGACCATTACACGTACGTCCTCGCAGGCGACGGCTGTCTCATGGAAGGCGTCTCAGCAGAGGCTTCGTCGCTGGCCGGACATCTAGGCCTCGGAAAGCTCATCGTGATTTATGACTCCAACCAGATTTCCATCGAGGGCGACACCGAGCTGGCCTTCACCGAATCCGTGGCCGACCGCTACCGCGCGTACGGCTGGCAAGTTCTAGAGATCAACGGCCACGACTTCCAGGCCATCGCCGACGCGCTCGCTGCAGCCCGGGCCGAAAAGAATAAGCCGAGTCTCATTGTCGCGCGCACCCGCATCGGACGCTACAGTGCGCTGGAGGGCTCGGAAAAAAGCCACGGCGCTCCGCTGGGCGAAGAGAACGTCAAAGCCCTGAAGAAGGCCCTGGGGCTCCCGGACGAAGAGTTTTACGTTCCGCAAGAGGTTTACGACTTTTACGCGGAGCGGCGGAAGGTGTGGACCGAGCGGCGGCGCGAGTGGGAAAAGCTCTTTGCGGAGTGGTCCGCACGCTACCCCGAACTGCGCAGTGAGTGGGATGCCGCCATGTCGCCGGCCGCCACGATCGACATCGCGGAAAAGATCGAACCCTTTGCGGTAGGCACAAGCCAAGCCACGCGCAAGTCGAGTCAGGTCGTCCTGCAGCAAATGGCCAAGGAGCTGCCCCATCTGGTCGGAGGCTCGGCGGACCTTGCTCCCTCGACCCTGACCCTCATCGATGACTCGCCGTCCGTGCAGCGGGGCGACTACGCGGGACGCAACCTGCACTTCGGCGTCAGGGAGCACGCTATGGGCGCCATCGTCAACGGCATGGCCCTGCACGGCGGTTTTCTTCCCTACTGCGCGACGTTCCTGGTTTTCTCGGACTACATGCGGCCGCCCATCCGCCTGGCCGCGCTCATGGGCTTGCCGGTCATTTTCGTTTTCACCCACGATTCGATCTACGTAGGCGAAGACGGGCCCACCCACCAGCCGATCGAGCAGCTCGAGTCGTTGCGCCTCATTCCGAACCTGCGCGTCATCCGGCCCGCCGACGCGGAAGAAGTGCGCTACGCGTGGGCCCAGGCCGTATCCCGCACCGACGGTCCGACGGCTCTGATCTTGACGCGCCAAAATCTGCCGGTCATCGAGCGAACGGGCGGTACCGTCGCCGACTCGGTGCGCGGTGGCTACGTGGTGAAGGATGCCGACGGGCCTGACATCGTACTCGTCGCCTCGGGCAGCGAGGTGCCTTTGTGCATCGAGGCTGCACAGAAGCTCGAGGCCCAAGGCAAAAAGGCGCGGGTCGTCTCCGTACCGTGCCGCGAGCTGTTCTTGGAGCAGGATGCGGCCTATCGGGAACAGGTGCTGCCGCCCGGCGTGCCGCGGGTCATCGTGGAAGCCGGCGTCACCGTCGGCTGGCATGTTCTGACCCAGCCCGGCGACGTCGTCATCGGCCTGAACCGCTTCGGCGAGAGCGGAAAGGGCCCGGAGGTGGCCGCCTACTTGGGACTGACGCCAGAGCGCGTGGCGGACGAGGCGCTGAAGCTGCTCGGCTAAAGCGTAATGCGTTCCGCCTAGGCGATCGAAGTATGCAGAAGGAAGGGGCTGCCCGGATCGAGGCGGCCCCTTGTTTTTGGCATGCCGGACGCCGCGACGGCCGAGACGGGCGGCTAAAGCGTGCAGCCGATGACTTACCGGCCTTCCGCGACACGGTCGACGAAGGCGCGCAGATCGGGTTCCATACGGTGAAATTCGATGAGAAAGCCGTCGTGGCCGTAGTCGGTCTCGAGTTCGACGTACTCAGCCCGTTTGCCAACTCGCGTCAGGGCGTCGACAAGCTCGCGCTGCTGGTAGGTCGGATACAGGATGTCCGAGCTCATCCCGTATACCATGACGGGGCACTGCACACGCTCCAAGGCCGCCTCCAACGAGCCGTAACCCGCACCCAAGTCGAACAGATCCAAAGCCCGCGTTAGGTAAATATAGGTGTTGGCGTCGAAGCGTTTGGCCAGCTTACGCCCTTGATAGTGCAGGTAACTTTCCACCTCGAACTGCGTCGCCAAATCGTATATGTCGGCCCGGGGTCCTTCCATGAGGCGCCGGCCGAACTTGCGCGCCATGGACGCATCGCTTTGATACGTAATCATCCCGATCATCCGCGCTACGCCGAGTCCCGCCTCGGGTCCCTCGGAGTAGCGGTAGTAGTCGCCGCCCCGCCAGTATGGGTCGAGCATGATCGCCTGCCGCCCCACCTCGTTATACGCGATGGACTGGGCCGACGCTCGCGCGGGTGTAGCGATCGCGATGGCAGCGCCCACCATCTCGGGATAGTCGACAGCCCATTGCAACGTCTGCATGCCCCCCATCGAGCCCCCGGCCACGAGCAGCACCCGGTCGATGCCGAGGTGCTCAAGGAGCATGCGCTGCACCCGTACCATGTCGCGGATCGTGATGACGGGAAAGCGCATTCCGTAGGGCTTGCCGGATGGAGAATACGAAGCTGGCCCCGTAGTTCCCTGGCAGCCGCCTAGGACATTGGAGCAGATAATAAAGAAGCGTTCCGTGTCGAAGACGCGGCCGGGGCCGACCAGGGGCTCCCACCAGCCTTCCTCGGGATCGTCGGGACCGTGGGATGCACAGTGGGAGTCCCCCGTCAACGCGTGCGGAATGAGGATGACGTTATCTTTTGCCGGAGACAGCCGGCCGTACGTTTCGTAGGCCACCGTTACGGGTCCAAACTCACGTCCCGATTCCAACCGCACGGGCCGCGCGAGACGCACCCGTTTTAGCATCGGCCGGGCTTTGAAGTACTTAAAGGCCGTCTCACCCGGTGTCCAGTCGGGTACCGCCGCCAGCTTGCGTTCTGTCCGGTTCATTCCGTCACCTCGTCCGTCGGCCGTAGTCTATGGGCGCCCGAGGTCATCCTAAACTGCTCAGGGCCTGATCCAAGTCGGCGATGAGGTCGTCCACGTCTTCGAGCCCCACCGACAGGCGGACCAACTCGGGAGAGACGCCGGCGGCCCTTTGCTCTTCGGGCGTCAGCTGCTGGTGCGTCGTCGTAGCCGGATGGATCACGAGCGACTTGGCATCACCGACGTTGGCGAGCAGTGAGAACAGCTCCAGCCGGTCGATGAATTTCGGACCGGCCTCGGCGCCCCGCTTCAGACCGAAGGACAGGATCGCGCCGGCCCCCTTCGGCAGGTACTTTTGGGCCAGCTCGTACGACGCGTGGCTTTCGAGACCGGGATAGGCGACCCAGCTGACCTCGGGATGGGTCTCGAGAAACCGCGCAACGGCCAAAGCGTTTTGGCTGTGGCGTTCCATCCGCAGCGACAGCGTCTCGAGCCCCTGCAGGAAGAGGAAGCTATTGAAGGGGCTCAGGCACGCTCCGATGTCGCGCAAGAGCTGGGTACGGGCCTTTACTATGTATGCCGCGGGGCCCAGCGCCTCGACGTACCGTAGCCCGTGGTAGCTCGGATCGGGTTCAGTCAGCCCGGGAAAGCGCCCGTTTGTCCAGTCGAACTTTCCGGAATCGACGATGACGCCGCCGATCGAGGTGCCGTGGCCCCCGATGAACTTCGTGGCCGAGTGGACGACGATGTCGGCACCCCACTCGAAGGGCCGGCAAAGATACGGCGTGGCGAAGGTGTTGTCGATGATGAGGGGCACCCCGTGCGCATGAGCAACTTCCGCGACGCCCTCGATGTCGATCACGTTGCCCAGGGGGTTGCCGATCGTCTCGGCAAAAAAGGCCTTCGTCTTGTCGGTTACCGCCTCTGCGAACGCCGCGGGGTGAGGCTCGACGAAGTGTACCTTGATGCCGAGCTTGGGCAACGTATGGCGGAAAAGGTTATAGGTGCCGCCGTACAAAGTCGAGGCGGAGACGATCTCGTCGCCCGCGCCGGCTATGTTCAGGATGGCGTACGTAGCGGCCGCTTGACCGGAGGCCAGGGCCAGTGCACCGACGCCGCCTTCGAGCGCCGCCATGCGCTGTTCGAAGACGTCGGTTGTCGGATTCATGATGCGGGTATAAATATTGCCGGGCTCCTGCAGGGCAAAGAGCCTAGCCGCGTGGGCCGCGTCCTGAAACACGTACGAGGTCGTTTGATAAATCGGCACGGCCCGCGATCCCGTCGCCGGATCGGGCTCCTGTCCGCCGTGGACGGCAAGGGTGTCAAATCCGTATTGGGTGTTGTTCTCTGACATGCGCTTCGCTCCTCACTTCGGGTGGAATCCACTGGATGATTCCCACTAAGAGGGTGAGGGTACCGCACTCGAAAAAAGCACCCCTTTCAAGGTAGAAAGGGGTGCAGCACTGCCCAAGCGAAAGTCGTGTTGACGCCCCCTCTCATCTCTCAGGTAACAAGCACCTGCAGGAGTTGGCACCAGACGCATTTTCATGCCGGTTGCCGGGTTTCATCGGGCCAGTCCCTCCACCGCTCTTGATAAGAGTGCGTTCTATTCGGTTGTCATCCAGCGTTGGCGATATATTACAGGACCGAAGCGCGCGCTGTCAAGACCGACGTGCCCATTGTGTTTCCATGCGCCACACAAGATCCTGCAGTCGCTCCATGCGCCTGATGATGCGCCGGTACGCGACGCTTTGCCGGCTGATCGCGGGACGGTTTAAGGTCTCGCACAAACGACGATATTCTTTCTGGATGCGTTCGATTCCGATCACCATAACCAGCTCGGAGGCAGCCTCCGTCCCTCCCTTCCGTGGCTTTAGTCTGAACCAAAGCAGGGAGGGTTAAGCAAGGCGATATGTGGATTAAGGCCGACCCGAAACCGTTACGGCGCCCGTTCTGCCTCATCGCCGCGCACGTGAGCGGGGTCGAGCGCGAGCCGGTACAAAGGAAACCGGGGAACGGGCGCGGTCGGATCGGCCTCCCACGCTGCGGCCAACGTGTGGCAAAAGTCGGCGTGACGGAGCAGTGCCGTGACGTCGAGGCCCAAGTAGCTCGGAGCATAAGGTCCGAGATAACGCAAGGCTTTGGCCATTTGCTTGCGCACGCCGACGGGGTTGCCGCGCTGGACGTGAACGAACGCGCTGGCAAAGATGATCAGCCCTTTGTAAAAAGTGCTGCCGTTCTCGCGCCAGGCCAGCTCCAGGGCCTCGTGGCTGTGCCAGAAGCGCTCCTCGTTGAAGAGCTCGATGAACTCCAGATACGGCTCGGGAAAAGTCACCGGCTCTCCTCCTTCCGCCCTTTGCATCGCAGTTTATCATGGGGCCATCCTGCACGCCATAGGATGGTGGCAAGGCGGTGTCCCCTGCGCGCCGTACTGAAGCAGCGGCCGGGGTGATCAAGAAGGCCGGGCAGGAGCATCGGCGCGAACGTGGAACCTATACGATGTTGGCGTCATGCACTCTTAAAGCAAAGGCTACGAGAGGGGGGAACGCGGGTGGCTGAACCGAGTATTGTCGTCGATAAGCACTCCGAACATATCGCGAAACAGTGCCCGCAATGTAAGTTCGGCATCGAAGAGGGTCAAGTGATCGTCCTGTGCCCGATCTGTAAGTCGCCGCACCATGAAACTTGCTGGTACGACTCGGGCGGATGCGGTAAGCTCGGCTGCCGCGGTATCGCGTCCGAGCGGCCTTCCGACGTGCAAAGCACGCTCGCACGAGCCCGTGCAGGTGGCGCGGGTGCGGGTGCGACGGAAGAAGACGAAGGCACCGCGAAGCGGCGGTCGATCACGAATACCGTCATCACCGTCATCGCCATTGCCGCGATCGCCTGGCTGCTTTGGTACGCAATACGCTAGTGCGGGCAAGTTCATCGTCTCCTTGCGGGGCTGCACCGAAATGAGGACGGGGCAGCCCCTTTGCTCCCTCTCGGAGTGGATGCTGCACCTCCAATACGGCACCCCCACAAAAGAGCAACGGAAGGCGAGCACTCATTGGACAGCCCGCCCTTCTTTCCCTTTCCACTATTGAACTTTCCCGGAGAAACTGGCACAATAGAACGAAACTCGGTATGAGTCCTCGAGGTGAAGTGGAAATGCCGCGTACTATGTTCGAGAAGATCTGGGATGCACATATAGTCCATCACGAGCCTGGCAAACCTGCACTCCTTTATATCGACTTGCATCTAGTCCACGAGGTTACGTCGCCTCAGGCCTTCGAAGGGTTGCGCCTGAGCGGCCGCAAAGTGCGCCGGCCCGATTTGACCGTGGCGACCATGGACCACAACGTGCCCACGTGGGACCGCTCGCTGCCTATCACCGATAACATATCGCTGAAGCAAATGGAAACGCTCGCCGCGAACTGCAAGGAATTCGGCATCCGCCTTTACGATCTGCACAGCGAAGGTCAGGGCATCGTCCACGTCATCGGTCCGGAGCTCGGCTTTACCCAGCCGGGAATGACCATAGTCTGCGGCGACAGCCACACCTCGACCCACGGCGCGTTCGGCGCCTTGGCCTTCGGCATCGGTACCTCCGAAGTGGAGCACGTGTTGGCCACTCAGACGCTGCAGCAAAACAAGCCGAAGACGATGGCCATCGAGTTCATCGGCGACTTGCCCCCGGGCGTCACCGCCAAAGACGTGATTTTGGCCCTCATCGGCAAGATTGGTACCGACGGCGCAACCGGACACGTCGTCGAATACCGCGGCGACATCATCCGCAAATTTAACATGGAAGAGCGCATGACGATCTGCAACATGTCCATCGAGGCCGGGGCGCGCGCCGGCATGGTGGCGCCGGACGACACCACGTTCGCCTACCTTGAAGGCAGGCCATTCGCTCCGAAAGGCAAGGCCTGGGAGCGCGCGCTGGCCGACTGGCAGCAGCTGCCGACCGACCCGGGTGCCACGTTCGATACGCGCGTCGAATTCGACGTCAGTAACCTGGCACCGCAAGTGACGTGGGGAACTACCCCCTCTATGGTCACCGACGTCACCGGGGTCGTTCCCGATCCGTCGAGCTTCCCCACCGAAGTGGAACGCCGTGCCGCCGAACGAGCCCTCGAGTATATGGGCCTTGAGCCGGGTACGCCCATTCAGGATATCCGCATCGACCGGGTCTTCATCGGCTCGTGCACCAATTCCCGGATCAGCGACCTGAGGGCCGCCGCGGCCATCGTACGCGGGCGCAAGGTGGCCGACGGCGTTCGGGCGATGGTCGTGCCCGGCTCCCAAACCGTCAAGGCCCAGGCCGAGAAAGAAGGGCTGCATGAGATCTTCATCGAGGCCGGGTTCGAGTGGCGGGAGTCGGGGTGCAGCATGTGCCTGGGCATGAATCCGGACATCTTGATGCCGGGCGAGCGGAGCGCATCGACGTCAAACCGCAACTTCGAAGGCCGGCAAGGCCGCGGCGGTCGCACGCATCTCGTCAGCCCGCAGATGGCGGCGGCAGCAGCTATCATGGGCCATTTCGTCGACATCCGCACGTGGGATCGCGAGGTCGTGACGGCCTAGAGCCGTAGGCAGGACGCCTTCCCGACGACTTTCGCAACGACCCGGCCGTGCGCCGGCCCGCGAGGGCTCGGACGGCCGGATGGAAGCAGGAGGAAACCATGGAGCCTTTTGTGCGTGAAACCGGGTTGGTCGCACCCCTTGATCGCGTGAACGTCGACACCGACCAGATCATACCGAAGCAGTTTCTTAAGCGTATTGAACGCACGGGATTCGGCCAATTTCTCTTTTATGACTGGCGCTACTTGGACGGAGGCGAGCCCAACCCTGACTTCGAGTTGAACAAACCCGAGTACCAGGGCGCGACGATTCTGCTCACCCGGAATAACTTCGGCTGCGGCTCGTCACGTGAGCACGCGCCGTGGGCCCTGCTCGACTACGGGTTCCGGGCGATCTTGGCGCCGTCGTTCGCCGACATCTTCTACAACAACTGCTTCAAGAACGGAATCTTGCCCATCGTACTGCCGGAGGACACCATCGGCGAGCTGTTCGACCGGGTCCGGAGGACACCCGGCTACCGGCTGACCATCGATCTCGAGAATCAGACTATAGAGGACGATCAAGGCTTCTCCGTCCCGTTCGAGGTCGACCCGTACCGCCGGGAGTGCCTGCTCAAAGGCTTGGACGACATCGGCGTAACTTTGCAGTACGAGGACAAGATCGCCGCTTTCGAGGCAGCCCGAGCCGCCCGCGGGTACTGATCCCGCGGGCCGGCGTGCCGGCTCTCCGGAGCGCCCGTGTCGGCCGCTCACGGCAGAGCCCTGGCCACGCAGGCAAAATTTGCAGCGCCAAGGTGCGAGCGCTTCCCCGCCCTTCTGCGGAGACTAAGATCATCCCCGATGTTTGGGCGAGATCCCGCTCACCCAGGAGGGCACCATGGAAAAAATTCCCTTTTTGCTCAGCTTCTTGCTTATCGCCGCCGGACTGGTTGGCGTCGTGCGCGGGCGCATCGACCGCCGCTGGTTCACCTCGCGCGCCACAGCCTTGCTTCCCCTTGCGCTGGGATTGTTGCTCCTGTTTCTCACGTCTGCCCCACCCCTCGGAGCCGCGGGCCGCGTGCCGAGCCCGATCAAAGCGCCGCTTCCGGCCGACGCCGTCTTGTCGTACTTGGAACCGATCGTGCGCGCCGGCACGGAGCGCGGCGACCATGTTTTCCCCGATCAAAGGCGCTCTTTTCCCCACTGGGAACGCCAGGTTCTCGAGGCACACCGGCAAGCCGACGGTGCTTTGGCCCAAGTGCCCAAAGTGCTCGACGCCTTGAACCGCGGGGATATCGACCGCTTTACGGCGTGGGTACGCCTGGGCGTGCTGGCCGAGGACGTGCGGCAAGCCAACTTGACGATACACGACCTCACGCCGCCGAGCCTCCTCGATCTCCGCGACCGCCACACCCTGGAAGAGGCTCTGGCCGATCTTAAGACGAGCCTCGAGCAGAAGCGCCGCGGCATACAAAAACTGCAGGCCTTCGTGCGGGGCACGGATGCCCGCGATCTGACCGCCGCCCGTCTGGAGCTCGATCGCGGCCACGATGGCATGGTCGCCGGCCTGACTAAGATGCTCCGGGTGAAGGC
>JAAYLA010000046.1 GCA_012522135.1 Bacillota bacterium
CTGAAGAAACTTCCCCGTTCACAGACTGTGCCATACAGGGAAAATTACCTATATGGCGAATTATCGGCGTAATGTTGGGCCATCGTCGCACGAAGTAGTCTGCGAGGTGCACGCCGTGTACGAAATCCGCCTGCCCTGCCCGGCACTGCGTCGGTTCATCGAGTGCTACTGGTTCGTGAATGCCACCGTCGGACTGGCGAATCAGCTCGAGGAGTTGATTTTCACCGATGCCCGGGCGGACATCGTCTTTACGTTTGGCAGTCCATATCGACGCGTCGTCCCGCAACAGCCGGAGCGGGAACAAGTGATCGGCAGTTCGAACGTGGACGCGCAGCGGCGGTATCCCGTTCGTGTCTTGCAACATGGCCAACTCAACCTAATCGGCGTACGCTTTCGCCCCGGCGGCTTGGCCCCTTTCGTCCGCCTGCCCGTCCACGAGCTGTCAGGGTATACGGTAGGTCTGACCGATGCTTTCGGCCCACCCGGCGCTGAGTTGGAAGGGAGGCTCTTCGAGACAACCGGGCAACACCGACTCCAGGCGCGCCTGCTCGACGAATTTTTCGTGTCCCGCCTCACGATACTGCCCGAGTACGATCGGGTAATGGGTTGGGCTGAGGCCATTGAAAAGCGGGACGGCCTGGTTTCCATTCGCAGCCTCAGTCAGGACGTCGGCCTATCGATTCGGAGCGTGGATCGTCTATTCCGCCGCATTATCGGGTTGCCGCCGAAGTTCTTTGCCCGTACGGTCCGTTTGCGGCGCGTCCACTATCAACTCATGCATAATAAGACGGTTGGCTGGGAAGATATTGTGGCGTCATACGGCTATTTCGACCAGTCCCATTTCGCCAAAGACATAAAGGCACTGACCGGAGTAGACCTAGATGCGTACCGCGCCTACCTCAGACGAGCGCGAGCTGCCCCGCCGCCCAATCATGTCCAGTTTTTACAAGACAGTTCAGGGACCGCCGGCCTATAATCGCGTTATCCTGAACGGGCCCGTTTCAGTGCAGCGTTTGATCGATTAGAAAGGAGGGCAAGACCACATGTACGTTAGATTCGCTGAACTGCCCGTCGCGGATCAAGATCGTGCCATCGCCTTTTACACGGAAAACCTCGGCTTTCGTGTGGTCCGGGACACTCCATACGAAGAAGATGGATGGCGCTGGGTCATACTCGAGATTCCCGGAGCGCAGACGAAGATCTTGCTCAGCCGCAGGCCGAACACCGAGGAGGGGGACGTGCCCAGCCTCGTCCTGACGGTCGACGACGTCCATCGCTGGTACGAGGAACTCAAAGCGAAGGGCGTTTCCTTCAAGACCGGACCGTCCCGGGCGATGTGGAATGACGCGGAAGTCTATGCCGTACTGCGGGACAGCGAGGGCAATCTGGTGATGTTAGGATCGGACGGCTAGGGACGTACGGGTCGTGCTCCACCGGGCCTCGGGCCATCCGGTGCGGGATGCGCCGGCCTGTACAGTCAACCCCATCTCGAGGAGGAGATACAACGTGCTGCAATCCGAACCGGTGGCGCACGCCCATATGTTGATTCGCAAGCCGGTTTCCGAAGTGTTCGAAGCGTTCGTCGACCCGCAGATCACGAGTAAGTTTTGGTTCAGCAGGGGGGATCGCCGGCTCGACGAAGGCGCCTCGGTCAAGTGGTACTGGGATATGTACGGGGTGCATGCCGACGTTACGGTCAAGGCCCTCGAGACGAATAAGCGCATTTTGATCGCATGGCCGACGCCCGTGGAGTGGACCTTCGAACCGCGGGGAGACGGCGCCACTCTTGTAAACATCGTCGCCGGCGGTTTCGAGGGCACCGGCGAGGAAAAGGTGGCGCAAGCGATCGATGCGATGGGCGGCTTTACCATGGTGCTCGCGGGATGTAAAGCGTACCTGGAGCACGGCATCGAGCTGAACCTCGTCGCCGACCACAATCCGGATCACCACGTCTCCAGGAGCTGACCGAGGGCTGCGACACGTACAAAGCCGTCTGCCGGGACCATAACGCGCCGGGCTGCTCGTC
>JAAYLA010000321.1 GCA_012522135.1 Bacillota bacterium
CCGTTCGGCCGCGGCGATGATGCCGGCCGTATCCCCGGCGCCGGGCCAACGCTTCGTCTCCCGAATGGTCGCGAGTTCGGCTTCCGTCAACAAATTCGTTCCCACCTTACCCGCCGGTCCTGCCGCCACCGCCAAGCCGCCGATCATCAACCAACAGAAACCGGCGGCCCATGCCCGGATAAGAGCTCGCATGGCCGGAGCCCCCTCCTTACGTCCACGTACTGCGGCTGCTCGGCGCTCCGGCTACCGCCCGTCGCCGTGGCGCTCGTTCAAGATCACCGTGACCAGCTCGTGGATTTCCTGAAGTGCGGTCTCCAAAGGCATCTGGCCGGAAAACACGGCGTTGACCCGTGGATTGACGACGGCCCCTATCGCGGTTCCCTCGGGCAGTACGTACTGGGATTGCGACTGCGGCAACGACGCGGTCTGGAAGTATGCGATCCAGTTTTTCGGCGCATGCTCGTTCAGCCGGGGATACTCGGCGAACAGCTCGGAAAGGGCCGGCGTGCGACCGGTAATCTCTACAAACCGTTCAACCGATTCGTTCTCCAAGGTCAGAAAGGAAAGCCAAAGCCAAGTCTCCTCTGGATAGCGGGTTTGCGAGACCATCTGGAAGCCGCTCACCGCAATCTCGGAGCCGGCGTGCTCGGGGCCGCGGACTTGCGGCGCCACGTCCCAGTTAAAGTCGACGTCGCGCAGGCTCGCCCGCACGATACCGGGTCCGTCGACGAGGCTCATTGCGGACCGTCCGGTCCAGAAGTGGTAGTTAGCGATATTGGGTGTGCCCAGCCTCGGTGCCACGTTTTGCTCGAAGACGGCGACGGGAAAGGCGAAGCCGGCGGCGACCTTGGGATCGGTCCAGTAACTTTGCGTCGGGTCGATCAGGCGGTCGTACAGGGCGCCCCCCGCCTGCCACACCCAGATATACCACCGGGCGTACATGCGGTCGAGGCCGTACTGATCGATGATGTCGTCGCCGTCGAAATCTACGGTCAACCGGCGGGCAGCGATCAGGGCGTTATCCCAGTCCCAGTCGTCGCCCAACTGGACCGGAGTCATCAAGCCCGCCTCGGCGAACAGGTCTTCGTTGAAGTACGTGACGACGGGAAACAGATCGCCGGGCAAGCTCCAGATGGAACCGTCGACGTCCGTGAGCACCTCCACGACGGGACCCACCGTGATCTCGTTCAGGTCCACACCGTCACGCTCCAGATACGGACGCAGATCGGCAAAGGCACCTTGGGCGATCAAGGGCCCGGCGATCCCGGGATGAAAGTCCGTCGTGTCGGGCGGCGTACCTGCGGCGAGCATCAGGTTCAGCTTGTCGAAGTAGCCGGCGCCGGTCCCTCCCTCCATGATCTCGACGCGAATGCGAGGATACCGCTCATGGAACGCTTCCGCCCTGTCGTGCAGAAACTCAAGCCATGCGGTCCCGTGTGAGGAGTAGAAAAGGTGGGTCAGCACAATTGAGTCCTGGGCTGACGCAAACGAAAAAAGACACGAACAAAGCAGCAGCGACAACCCAATGGTCCAAATCAAGTGTTTGGTCATCTTCGTCGATCCTCCCTGTTGGAATCCCAGCGTTCCCCGTGCCCGGATCAAAGTTGTGTATTTTTCAG
>JAAYLA010000322.1 GCA_012522135.1 Bacillota bacterium
GGCCACCAGGGAGGCTCGGGTTCCCGCAGGCCGCTGCGTACCTCTTGCCAACGCGTGCCGGCGTCGGTAGAGCGGAAGATGCGATTGCCCGACCGTCCGATGCGCTCTGCGACCAGCACGTGGCTCGGGTCGAAGGGATCAATCGTGACCCCCGAGTAGGCTCCGGGTGCCGGCGTAACGTCGGTGCACCCCGTGGCATCGCACTTGGCCACCCCGCTCGTATGGGTGACGTACAAGGTGCCCAGGGGATCGACGGCCGCTCGCACCGGCTGAATGGGGCTGCCTTCGAGCCGGAACCACGTCGTACCTCCGTCGACGCTCCCGTAGACGCCCCCGTGCAGCGGCGTGCCTTCTCTGTCGCTGCCGAAGACGCCTACGTAGATGCGGCTCGTGCGTCCTTCAGCGTCGGAACCGGAGGAAGGGTCGAGCATGACAAACGTGATTCCGACCGCATCGACCCCGTCGCGTTCGTTGCCGGAACCGGTGCCCACGGCCGGGAACGATTCGATGCGGGCAAACTTGGTTCCGGTCGGATCGCTGCGCCACAGTCCGTGTTCCCGCGAGCCGAAGTACACCTCGCCCGTACGGGGATCGACCGTGAGACGCGGCCCGGCCCAGCGGTAGTCGGCGTTGCCGTAGATGCCCACGTTGATGTCGGTCCCAGTCCAAGTGGTGCCCCGGTCCGTCGACTTTAGGATAGCCGACGGGCTCTCCTTGCGCCGTCCCACCGCCACGTAGACGACGTCGGGGTCTCTGGGATCGACCCCGATGGCGTCCACGCTGTAATAACTTGAGTAGCGCCGATCGTACATGTCGAGGAGCGGGATCCAGGCCTCGCTGCCGGAATCCCAGCGGTACGCCCCGCCCACGTCGGTGCGGATGTATACCAGGTCCGGTTCGGCGGGATGAATGGCCATGCCCGTAACGTACCCTCCGCCTCCGATGGGCACCTGCTTCCATTCGTACAGTTCCACGTCGGCAGCTTCAGCGTCGGCCACGAGCAGCCCCCCTTGATTGGTGATGAGGAAAGCGACCGAAAACAGCAGGCACAGGAGGGAATTCGCCGGACTCCTAAGCGGAAGCCGGATACGGAATCTGCTTGCCATGGGAGTATGCCCCCTTACTTGGGTAGTCGGAGGGGATGGCGGAGATTGCGCGTGGACATACAGTGGAGCCGTGACCGTGTGCCCGGGCCCCCTACGTCCCGCCCGTCCGGCCACCCGGCGGATGGCGTATCACTACCCGTCGTCCTCGTGCGACCTTTCTTGTATTGACTTCAGGATCCGCCGGGCCAAGCCTCTGGAGAAATGCTCGCAGCGTCTGGATATTTGTGCGGGGCAACCTGCACGGCGTGGGAACCTGGACCGACTCGCTGCGGCGCCGGTAAGTTCGGGGTGAGCGCGACGGCGTCTCGGGAATCCACGGGACTTGACAGGCGCCCGGCCATCCGGTATCTTGCCGGAAACCGTGGTGCGCGTTCCACGAGGCCGAGTCAATACGTCGCGACATTGCACGGCATCCCGGTACGGCCCGACCGGCACCACGCAACTACGCGGCACGGAGGTTCGACGAATGACCATGCCTGGTTTTCGCCCGCGATTTGTTTACGTTTACGATGCGCTTTGCCCATGGTGCTACGCCTTTACACCGGTCGTGAGGGCGCTGCACGAACACTATAAAGACCGCTTCGATATCGAAGTGCTCAGCGGAGGCATGGTGCGGGGCGATCAAGTACGGGAAATCGGCGGCGAGGACGATGCAAGGGAGCTGCGTGAAGGTTACAGAGCGATCGAAGAGCGTACGGGAGTCCGGTTCGGCGAGGCCTTTTTCCACAACGTTGCGACGCAGAAACGCCGGCTCGACTCGGAACCGGCCGCAACCGCTTTGGCCGCGTTCCGCATGATGGCGCCGGACAGGTCCGAGCTGGAACTTGCCCACGCGATCTTGCGCGCCAACTTTTGGGAGGGAGGCGATCCGACCAGCGAGGAGTTCTATCGCCGCATCGCCGAGCGGCTCGGACTGGACCC
>JAAYLA010000323.1 GCA_012522135.1 Bacillota bacterium
CGCACCCATTCCATCGGACCTCCCATCGAGCTCCGTACGCAAGCAAAAGGATAGTGATTCATATGCGCTCCGAGCCTCCGTTATACGGTGGGCACGCGGCCCAGAATAAGAGGCGGTTTGGCGGCGGGCGTCTCACGGATGGTGAGCGCCTCGGCCGCGGCCCGAGCGGCTTGCCGGGCCGCATCCTTTTGTGCCGCGTGCACACGGCCGACCACCTCGCCCGTCTCGACGCGCTGACCGACCTTCGCGAACAGCTCCAGGCCGACGCCCAGGTCGAGGGAACCGCCCTGTACGGCCCTACCCGCTCCCAGGCCCATGCTCAACGAGCCGACGGCATAAGCGTCGATAGCATGAACGAATCCAGCGCGGGGCGCGCGGATTTCCTCCACGTAGCCTGCGGCAGGCAGAAGGGACGGATCGTCGCAAGCGCGGGGGTCGCCGCCTTGCGCCTCGACGATCTCCCGGAGCTTGTCCAGGGCGGCCCCCGAGTCCAAAGCTTGCGCGAGCTGCCAACCAGCTTGCTCGATATCGGGCGCTTTTCCGGCGAGTACGAGCATTTCGGAGCCGAGTGCCAATACCAGTTCCATCAGGTCGGCGGGCCCCTCGCCGCGCAGCGCCGCGATGGCCTCTTTCACCTCGAGCGCGTTGCCTACCGCAAATCCAAGGGGCTGGTCCATCGCCGTGATGAGAGCGACGGCACGCCGGCCCGATCGCCGTGCCAAATCGACCATGGCGCGGGCCAACGCCTCGGCCGTGGGCAGATCTTTGGCAAAGGCGCCCCGTCCGCATTTCACATCCAGTACGAGTCCCTGGGCTCCGGCGGCCAGCTTCTTGCTCATCACGCTCGCAGCCACAAGGGGTATGCTATCCACCGTTGACGTCACGTCGCGCAGAGCGTAGATGCGCTTATCGGCCGAGGTCAGCTCCACCGTCTGTTCCCCGATGCACGCGGCGTGGGCTTGGACCAGCGCGAGCATTTCGTCTAAGCTCAGCTCCGTGCGGATACCGGGAAAGGATTCCAGCTTGTCAATCGTGCCACCGGTAAAGCCCAGGCCGCGGCCCGACATCTTCAGGACCCGAGCCCCGCAGGCCGCCACGAGAGGCACGAGCACGAGAGTGGTCTTGTCCCCCACGCCGCCCGTCGAGTGCTTGTCGACGATGTCCGGCATGTGCGTAAGGTCGAGGCGCTCGCCCGACTCGATCATGGCCTCCGTCAGGGCAAGCACTTCCCTTTCGTTCAGACCACGGAAGTACACCGCCATCAGGAACGCCGCCATCTGATAGTCCGGTACTTCGCCCTTTACGAAACCTTCGACCAGGTGGCGAACTTCTTCCGGCGTGAGCTCTTCTCCGTCTCGCTTCCTTCGGATCAGCTCGTAAACCCGCATTTCATTCCCCCCGCTGCCCATCCCCGGCGCGCGGCGTCTCAAGAAAGCTCGTGCCGACCCGCGGCGCGGGCAGCCCCAAGTAGGCCCGAACGGAAGCGGCAACGTCGGCGAACGTGTCGCGCACGCCCAGGTTGCTGCCGGGAACGGACGGCCCGCCGTAGACCAGCAGCGGCACATACTCTCTCGTATGGTCCGTTCCTCCGGTGGTTGGGTCGACGCCATGGTCGGCCGTGATGATCAAAAGGTCGGTCGGACGCATCAGGTCGAGCAAAGCCGGTAATGCGGCGTCGAACTCCGACAAGGCCGCGGCGTAGCCGTGGGGATCGTTGCGATGGCCGTACACAGCATCGGTCTCGACCAGGTTCGTAAAGATGATGCCGCTGCCTTCCGCCTCCCGTACCAGCTGTAAAGTACGGGCGACACCCTCTGCATTGCTGCCGGTCGGGAAACTGTGCGAGATGCCCCGGCCCGCAAAAATGTCAGCAATCTTTCCCACGGCCCAGACGCTCAGTCCCGCGTCGACAGCCGCGTCGAGCAAGGTTTCTTCCGGCGGTGGTAAACTGAAGTCGCGGCGACCCGCAGTGCGCCAAAAACTGCCCGGTTCACCAGCAAAGGGACGGGCGATGACCCGGGATACCGCGTGCTCGCCCTGCAACAGCTCGCGGGCGATCCGGCAGATTGCGTACAGCTCCTCTTCGGGAACGACCTCGACATGGGCCGCGATTTGAAACACGCTGTCCGCCGAAGTGTAGACGATCAAATCTCCCGTAGCCAGATGGGCCGGACCGAATTCCTCGATGACGACCGTGCCGGACGCCGGTTTGTTGGCCAGAACCCCGCGGCCCGTCCGCTCACGGAAGGCGGCGATGATCTCGTCGGGAAAGCCGTCGGGATAAGTCGGAAAGGGCTTGTCCATGATGATGCCGGCGATCTCCCAATGGCCCGTGGTCGTATCTTTGCCTCGGGAGCGCTCGCGCATTTTGCCGAACATACCAAGGGGCACCGCCTCCGGGGGTACGCCCGGAATGCCGGTGATATTGCCCAGCCCTAGCCTGCCGAGATGGGGCAAGTTCAGTCCGCCTACCGCCGCCGCGGTATTGACCAAGGAGTTACTGCCCTCGTCGCCGTATTCTGCCGCGTCGGGAGCCTCACCGATGCCGACGCCGTCGAGGACGATCAAGATCACACGTCGCGTCCCGGACCCTCTGCTACGCTCCATAAACTCTGACCGCCATCCCTTCGTCAATTGCCATATTCGCTCCGGTCCGCGCGCTCCCTGCCTCCTCGAAAGCAAAGTACGCGGGCGACGTGACGGGTGCGGGTACATGGGAAGGCGCCCGGGACTCGAACCAGCCGATCGCCGCGGACAGGACGTAAATGACGGCCAAGATGAAGACGAACCGCACAAGCCACGGGACCCAGTCACGCAGGCGCACCGCTGAAAACAGTATCATGCCAGCGTGCCTCCTCTCCGCGCGGTTACAGTAGATACTGCGTCGTCAGGTCGATCAGCACGGGCGTCACGTAGGCTTCCACAAACCGCGCACCCAATATGCAAACCGCTCCCGCCGCTGCGAGAACGAACGACGACGCGAACTGCCCGTACACCGTATGCTCCGTCCGGAGCCCGAGCAAAATGCGTGCGGCACCGGATGCAAAGCGCAATCCGGCTACCGCTGCCATGACGAGTCCCGCCAGCGACAAGAGGTTGTGGGGAAGGAGCGCCGCCGCGGCAAGCAAGCCCCCCCGCCACTGGAACATGTCGACCAGGAAGCGGGCCGTGAATCCGAGAGCAAAGCCGCGGAAAAACGTCACGACCAATATGGCCGGCGCACCGATGATCGTAAGTCCGAGGAGCCACACGAGGCCGGCCGTGGGCAAGACGTCGCCGGTCAGAGCCTCGTAAACCAGGCGGTCGGTACCGGGCTCGCCGAGGGCCGCGACGGGATGGGCGAAATACTCCTCCAGTGAGCTCCTGATGGCGGTACGTCCGGTGCCGTCTACGGAATCCGCCGCCATTCCCCCGCCCACGCAGCCCGCCGCTAGAGATAGGCAGACCAATATGTACAAGAAGAGGCGCCGCCTAATGTGCTCGCGGACGAAACCGGAGATGCTTCCTGCCGCAATCACGCGAACCCCTCCCTACCCTCCCTACACTTGTATGTGGGCCGCCGGTCCCGTATGAAGGTCAGCCTTCGAGTCTCCCGTACCGTCCGCCGGCGCCGTCCTGGATCACGGGCCTAGCGTGGCGGGACGCCAGAATTTGCCGCGCAATCTTCTCCCCGACGATCTCCGCCAGTTCGTCGAAGCCTGCGCGATGGAGTATTTCCATATGGGTGCCGAACCGGGCAACCAACCGCCGGATG
Source organism: Bacillota bacterium (assembly GCA_012522135.1). Classification (GTDB taxonomy): domain Bacteria; phylum Bacillota; class Limnochordia; order DTU080; family JAAYLA01; genus JAAYLA01. The sequence goes on from JAAYLA010000323.1 coordinate 3,755, forward strand.
CCCGCAGGGCCAATACCGGGGATGAAGCGGAGGGGGACCTGATGTATGTACGGCGGCCTGCCGGGGGCCGGGGCCTCGTCGGTCGTGGCGATCTCAAGGAGACGGTCATACACTCCGGGAACGACCTGGCCTCCGCACTCCATGCAACGCCGGTCGGGCATCAGAGAGACCTTTGCGGAGCACCCGGGGCAGAACGTTCTGTAGTACTTTCCGAGACGGGGATCGAGGCCGTAGTTGGCCACGATGCGCCGCCCGCGCCTGCTTCCCAGGGCCAGACGGAGCTCGGAGAACGTAGGTTCGGCGAGCCTGAGGGCGATGTACTCCCGGGCGATATTCTCGGTTGAGTGCGCATCCGAGTTGCTCAGGTACGGAAAGGAATGAAGCTCACGGAGGTGATCTGCCATCGCGGTGTCGGAGCTCAGCCCCAACTCGACGCCGCTGATGCC
>JAAYLA010000324.1 GCA_012522135.1 Bacillota bacterium
CAGAGGCTGCCGATCCGAAGCCTGACCAGCGATCGGAGACGAGGGCGCTTGCCAGCGTACCCGCACACGGCGCCGGGCAGAGCACGGACTTCCGGCTGCAGAACTTGACGAGTAGCAGCGAAGAGCCGGCGACCGAACCTGAGGCGGCGGCTGCCGCCGGCGTTAACCAAGCTGAGGGGGATGTCACCGGCCGCACTGGAGGCGATGTTCCTCGGCGTGAGCGGCCCGGCGCACAACGGGAGACGAGCCGCGCGGCAGACGCCTCGGTTCCGGACGTTTCGGTCGCAGAGGCGGCGCACGAACAGGCCGTGCGAGCTGAAGACAGTTTTCTGGAGGCACTCCGGGCGTCTGGAGACGATAACCGCCCGCGCTCCGTGACCGCACCCTCACACAGCGAGGCAAGACGCTTCGCGGCGATGCTCGAGCCGGAATCCTTGGGCGACATCATCCGGACCGTCTCGCTGGAGGGAGGCGAGCAGCCCCAGGCGGTGCGCGTCGAGCTGCATCCGAGGGAGCTGGGCCGGTTGCACCTGCGGGTTGCAGTGGAGAACGGTTCGGTGAACGCCCAGATCGCAGCCGAGTCGGAGGCAGTGCGCCAGGCCATCGAGGCGGCTTTGCCGCAGCTGCGGCAAAGTCTGCAAGAGGGCGGGCTGAACGTCGGCACATTGGATGTTTTCGTCGGGGCCGATGCCGGCGGCTTTGGACAGCCACAAGACGCCCAGCCCGCGCAGCCGTCAACGAGGGCGATACGCCGCCGGCTGACGGAGGTGGAACCGGCTTACGGCTCTGCGGCCGTTGATCCGGCACCGTCATTCGGGGGACCGGGGCGCATCGACGTTCTCGTTTAAGAGGCAGAGCGAAAGGAGGGAGATGCGGTGCAGATTACGATTCTTGCCGGCAGTGTGGCGGAAGCGGCCCGGGAACTGGGCTCGGCACGGCCCGGGGATGTCCTCGACAAGCACGACTTCCTGCGGCTTCTCACCGTGCAGCTGCGGTATCAAGATCCGATCAACCCCGTTTCGGATCAGGACTTCATTGCTCAGCTCGCGCAATTTACCGCCCTGGAGCAGATGCAAAACCTGACCGACACCATAGGGGCTTACGTGGAGGTACAGCGGAGCCTGTCGGCGTCGACGCAGGCGGCGTCCCTGTTGGGCCGTACGGTGTCTGTCGTCGATCCGGAGACCGGCGATACGGTGGCAGGCGTGGTAGAGGCCGTTCGCTTTGACGGGCCGCTGCCTTTGATCGTCGTCGACGGAAAAGCGTTCACGCTGGGCAGTGTGTATGAGATCCGCGGCTGAGGAGGGATCGGAGTGGTCGACCGCATGGGTGAGGTGAACCGCATCCGGCATGTTGCCGGCGCGACGCCCGGGCGGCAGACGGCCGTTCGTCCGGGGCGGGCGGCTCCGCAGAGCTTTGCGCAGGTGTTGGCGGAGCGGCTGGGCGAGGTGAGGTTTTCGGCCCACGCCACCGCGCGCCTTGCAAGCCGCGGGATCCGTCTGGACGAAGCGCAGCTGCGCAAACTCCACGAGGCCGTGGATCTGGCGGCGGGTAAGGGAGCGCGCGATGCCCTCGTGATGGTAGACGACGTCGCTCTGGTGGTGAGCGTCGTAAACCGGACGGTCGTCACGGCGCTGGACCGCGAGAGTGCGCGGGCCCACGTCTTTACCAACATCGACAGTGCAGTGATCACGTGACGGGCTGATATGGGGCGGGACCTCGTAGAGGGCGCCCCGAACGACGGACCGATTGAAGTCGTTCACTTACAGGCACAAATGCTTGGATAGGGGGCGAATGGCAACCATGATGAGGTCGCTTTTTGCTGGTGTGTCCGCTCTACGGAACCACCAGGTGCGCATGGACGTCATCGGCAACAACATAGCGAACGTCAACACGATCGGTTACAAGGCACAGTCGGTGACCTTCAAGGAGCAGCTCGCGCAGACGCTGCGTGGAGCCGGAGCGCCCGAGCGCGGGCGGGGAGGAACCAATCCGCAGCAGGTCGGCTTAGGCGTGGATCTGGGCGCCATCACGACCATTCACACGCCCGGCAGCCTGCAGTCGACGGGCGTCGAATCGGACGTAGCGATCGAAGGAAACGGCTTTTTCATCCTGTCAGACGGCAATCAGACGTTCTATACCCGGTCGGGCGTATTTGATTTTGACCGCGACGGAAACCTGGTCAGCTTGCTCAGCGGGCTGAAGGTCATGGGCTATACGGCGCGAGCCGGTCACCTCGATTACACGCGGGGGCTCGTTCCCATCGAGATTCCCCTGAGCACGACGCTTCCGCCGACACCCACTACCGAAGCGCGGGTAGAAGGGAATCTCGATGCCCGGGGCGGCGGTCCGGCGGAGACGACGCTGCGGGTCTTCGACTCTCTTGGTACCGAGCACGACGTATTCTTGAGCTTCTCGCAGGTCGGAGCAAACCAGTGGGAATGGATAGCAACCGACATTGACGGAAACGAGATCGGAAGAGGCGAGCTGGAGTACGATACGTCGGGCGCACTGTTGGATTCCACGAATTCCGGCACCATTCGGCTCCAGCCGCCCGGGGCCGAGGAGCTGGAAATTGAGCTCGACTTTTCGAGGCTGACGCAGTACGCCGATGAAACGGACGTATCGAAGACCTGGCAGAACGGTTTTCCGTCGGGCACCTTGACGAGCATTTCGATCGACGTGGACGGCCGCATTTACGGACTGTTCTCGAACGGACGCAGTGCCGTGCTGGCCCAGTTCGCGCTGGCCGACTTCGCGAATCCCGCCGGCCTCGTCAAAGCCGATAACGGCACCTTCGTGATTTCCGCCAACTCGGGTCAGCCGGACGTGGGAGCCCCGGGTACGGGTGCGCGGGGCAGCATCCGTCCGGGGGCGCGCGAGATGTCCAACGTCGACCTCTCGAAGGAGTTCACGGAAATGATCGTCACGCAGCGGGGTTTCCAGGCCAACTCGCGCATTATCACGACGTCCGACGAAATGCTGCAGGAGCTCGTAAACCTGAAGCGATGAGCGTCCCGGACGTGTTCTTTGAGGTCGACTGAGGAGGTGTATCCGCGCATGGATCGCGGTCTGATCGTCGGGCTGGTTCTAGGAGCCGCCCTCATCCTCATGGGCATCTGGACGGGCGGGGGTGCGCTGAGCGCCTTCGTGGACCTGCCGGCGATCCTGATCGTTCTGGGAGGCACGTTGGCCGCTACTATCGTCCGCTTCGGCGTGTCGGGCCTGAGCAAGTGCGGCCGGCTGCTTCGCATTGCGGCCGCCGGGCGCACACCCGATCCGGAGGAGACGATACGCCACGTAGTGCGTCTGGCCGAGATCGCTAGGCGGGACGGACTGTTGGCTATGGAGGACGAAAACGAATCGCTCGACGATCCCTTCCTCAGAAACGGGGTACAGCTCGTCGTCGACGGTACCGATCCCGAGCTGGTGAAAAGCATCATGGAGATCGAGATGGCCTTCCTCGAGGAGCGGCACCGGAGCGGCCAGGCCATGTTTTCCTTCATGGGCTCGATGAGTCCCGCCTTCGGAATGCTCGGCACGGTGATCGGCCTCATCATCATGCTCGGCCGGCTGAACGAGCCGGAGGCGATCGGCCCCGGCCTGGCCCTCGCGCTCATCACCACCTTTTACGGGAGTGTCCTCGCCAACCTGGTGTTTCTGCCGATTGCCGGACGCCTGCGGCGTTTGACGGAGGAGGAGCTGTTACACAAGGAGATCATCACGGAGGGCATCCTTTCTATTCAACAGGGGGAAAACCCGCGGGTGATCGAGCACAAGCTGAAGGCCTTTTTAGCACCGGAGCAGCGGGAGGTCCAGGTTCGATCGTCCGCTCGCATGGCGCGGGCCAAGACGGAGAGCGTGGTGAGCTGACGTGTCTTGGAACCGAAGAGCCAGCAACCGGTCCGACGAGCCAGAAGGTTCTTGGCTCCTTACGTATGCCGACATGGTCACGCTGCTCATGGCCTTCTTCGCCATGCTCTTCGCGTTCAGCAGCTTGGACGTGCAGAAATTCCAAGCCCTTGTCTCGTCTTTGCAGGGTTCCCTGGGCGTGCTCGACGGCGGGCGAAGCGTGCATGAAGACGTCGGCCCCCATGCTTCGAGCGGTCTGCTCGACGAGATGCTGGGCAGTGCCGTGGAAGCGCAGCGTCTGCAAAATATGTACGATACGCTGTTGCGCTTTATTGAAGCGGAAGGCCTGGGACATACGGTCAGCGTGACAATGCAGGAGCCGGGGATCGTCGTCCGTTTTCCTGACCAGGTGCTGTTTGACCTGGGCGAGGCCGATCTGAAACCCGAGTTCCAAGCCACGTTGGAGCGATTCGCCGAGGCCCTCTTGGAGTGGGACGGAGAAATTCGCGTGGAAGGGCACAGCGACTCTTTGCCGATCCACCGTCCGAAGTTCCCGTCGAACTGGGAGCTGTCCGCGGCACGCGCGGCCACCGTGGTACGGTTTTTCGTTGCGCGCGGTTTGGCGCCCGAGAGGCTGTCCGTAGCGGGCTACGGCGAGCACCGGCCCATCTACAGCAATGCCACCGAGGAAGGCAGGGCGAAGAACCGGCGTGTTGACGTCGTCTTGTTGACCGAGGCGCCTTACACTGCAGCGGGCGGCTTGTCCCTCGACGCCGAGGAGAGCTTGCCCGCGAATTAGGGAGGGAACGAGCCCGTGCGCCTATCTGCTTTGCATGTCGTGCTGATCGTCGTCATGGTCTTCGGCGCAGCTTTGGGGAGCGCCTTCTTCATATACAAAGCCCTCACGGCGGACGAGGTGGCCCACAGCGCCGAACGCCTTGTTGTCGACGCGGCGTTCGATGCGATGGGTCCTACGGTCGACCTCGGAACGTTCACGGTCAACCTCTTGGGAGGGAATCGCTACCTGCGGAGTGAAATCGTGGTTGAACTGACCGAGCGAGGCAGCGCCCGTGAGATCGAGGAAAGGCTTCCCCAGGTTCGCGATGCCGTGCTGCTTGTCCTGCGCGGATTCAGTGCGGAAGATCTGGCCTCGCCGGAAAGTGATGCCGCCGTCAAGGAGGCGATCACAGACGCCCTCAATCCCCTGCTGACTCGGGGCAAGGTGAGCGGGGTCTATTTCACATCGTGGGTGATTCAATGAGCGAGCCGATACTGTCGCAGGAGGAAATCAACGCCCTCTTGGCATCTTTGGCTGAGGATGAGGCCGAAGAGGAGGTCAGCACAGGCAGCGGTCACAGTGCCGTGAGCATGCTGCCGACCGGCATCCAAAGATACGACTTCCTACGGCCCGACAAGTTCTCCAAGGATCAGCTGCGCACGCTGCAGATGATGCATGACTCCTTCAGCCGCTCCCTTCAGACCGCCCTCGCTGGCCTGATGCGCCTTCCCGTGCAGGTCGAGGTGCTCGGTGTCGGGGAGATGATGTATCAGGAGTTCATCGACGAGCTTTCCAACCCGTCGGTGCTCAACGTCGTCGGTCTCGAGCCTTTGGGGGGCAGCCTCATCCTCGAAATCAATCCGAACTTGGCTTTTATCATGTTGGATCGCCTCCTGGGGGGTCCCGGACTGCCGGTGAACAAAGCCAGGCCCCTCACCGACATCGAGCAAACCCTCATGCAGCGTGTGACCGACCGGGCGCTGAGGGCTCTAGAGGAGGCCTGGCGACCCGTAGTGGAGATCCGTGCCTCGCTCCAGCGTATGGAGATGAACCCTCAGTTCGTGCAGATCGTCCCGCCCACGGACATGGCCGTCGTGATCAGCCTGCGGGTGCGGATGAAAGAGGATGCCGGCCGGCTGAACCTGTGCATCCCGTACGCCGTTCTGGAGCCGGTCGCATCCAAGCTGAAAGCACAAGTCTGGTTTGCGTCGGCGGACAAAGACGACGGGGGCGACTCCTCGTCCCTTATACGCCAGCGTCTGGAGGGGATGCGGCTTACGCTCACCGTCGAGCTGGGAGCGGCCGACGTGACGATGCGCGACCTGCTCGATCTGCAGGTCGGCGACGTGATACAGCTGAACACGGTTCAAGGCGCGCCGCTGCCGATTCGCATTGGAAGCAGGAAGAAGTTCCTCGGGGTTCCCGGCCGGGTGGGAAGGCGCCTCGCCGTGCAGGTGCTAGACGCAATTCGGGAGGATGATTAGGCATGGCAGACGAGCACATTCTCTCTCAGGAAGAACTCGACGCCTTGTTGGGCAACGGCGAGGAGGGCGGCGAGGCGTCGCTCGAAGGGCATACGCTCGGCGAAGCTTTTCGCGTTGTTCTGCGTGCCGCCGGCGAGGCTCTCGGGAGGCTGTCGGGCGCCGATATCACCTTCGCCGTCACGGGGGTGCTCGATTCCATGGCAGCGCACGAGCTTCCCGCAGGAGCCTACGAGGTGCTATATGCCGTGTCGGGCGACGTATACGGCCGGCTGCACCTGTACTTCGAAGGAGCCTTCGTCGAAGCGCTGGTGCGCCTGTTGAATGAGGGAGAAGCAGGCGATCAGGACGAGCTTTCCGAAGTACTCGGGGAGGCCATGCAGGTCGCCGGTGGTGCCCTGTGCGAAGCGTTAACCGATCTCCTTTCGGCGGACATCGCCGTGGCGGTCGAGCGGACGGCTCCGTTCGACGTTGAGGAAGGCGCGGCACTGCCCGCGGACGCCGTCGCGTTGCAAATGTCGGTGCGCCTCGGCGACATGGATCCGACGTCCGGCTACGTCGTGATACCCGAATCCGTGGCCGAGGTGTGCGTGGAACTCATCATGGACGCGGCGCAAGGCGCGGCGGAAGACCCAGAGCCGGGTGAGGAGCAACCTGCCGCCGGAGATACGCCCTTGTCCACGCCCGTGGAGCCGCGTGGCAAGTCGGCCGTGAGGTCGCGGGAAAAGGAATCCGCCACCTTCCGGCCGGCCGAGTTTGCCCCGTTGCGCAGCCTGTCCGAGGAGCCCGGCGCCGCGGACAACAACCTGGATCTGTTGCTCGATGTGCCCCTGCGTGTCACGGTCGAACTGGGCCGGACGACGATGCAGATTCGGGACATCTTGGAGCTGCGCAAGGGCCAGGTCATCGAACTGGACAAGCTCGCAGGCGAACCGGTCGACGTCTTCGTGAACGCCAAGCTGATCGCCAAGGGTGAAGTGGTCGTTATGGACGAGCACTTCGGCGTCCGTATCACGCACATCGTGAGCCGGCACGAGCGGGTTCAAAATTTGAAGTAGGCAGGGAAAATGGCAAGGCGACGCGTGATCGGTGGCGGACGGCGATGACAAGCGAGTCCTATTCCATCCTAGGCGAGGCCGTGCGTGTCTTGGTCATCTTGCTGCTTCTCATTCCGGTGGCCTATCTTGTGACGCGGGCCTACGGTGTAAGGATGCGCAAGACCGGCCTTGGCCGCGCGATGCAGGTACTTGAGGTGGCCCATCTCGGCGCCGGGCGCAGCCTGTTCCTCGTTCAGGTTGGCCGCAGGCTGCTGGTGGTAGGGATGACGGCCCATTCGGTGTCGCTCGTGGCGGAAATTAGCGAACCCGATGAGGTCGCGGCCCTCATCCAGCGTACGGGCAAGAGGGGCCACGGAACCTTCGGTGAGTTGCTGCAGGCCCGCCTCACGAGAGAGCGCCAAGGGGAGGACGAGAACAGATGAGGCGTCTAGGGACGGTCTGCATCCTGGCGACCGTCGTGGCAGTCTTGGCCGGAGGATCGGCGGCGGCACAGGAGATGCCGGTGCCGAGCGTCACCTTCGGCCTTGCTCCCGCCGAGACGCCCGAGCAGGTGGCCTTTAGTCTGCAGCTTCTCCTCTTGTTGACCGTACTGTCCCTGGCCCCTGCGATCATTATCATGGTCACGTCCTTCACCCGGGTCGTGATCGTGCTCTCGTTCGTGCGCAGCGCCGTGGCGACGAACCAGACGCCGCCGAACCAAGTCATCATCGGACTCGCCCTGTTTCTTACGCTGTTCATCATGGCCCCTACGTGGCAGGTCATCCACGAGCAGGCCCTGGCCCCTTATTTGGCTGGCGAGATCGGCACGGAGGAGGCGTGGGCTGCGGCCGCCGATCCGCTGCGCGACTTCATGCTCCGCAACACGAGAGAGCGCGACTTGCTGCTTTTTGTGCGGATGGCGCAGATGGACGAACCCGGCACGCCGGACGACGTGCCGCTGCACGTGTTGATACCGGCGTTCATCATCAGTGAGCTGAAGACCGCGTTTCAGATGGGCTTCATCTTGTTCATCCCTTTCATCGTTATCGACATGGTGGTGGCGAGCACGCTTATGTCCATGGGGATGCTGATGCTGCCGCCGGCCATGATCTCGCTGCCTTTCAAGATCTTGCTCTTCGTCATGGTGGACGGATGGCACTTGATCACGCGCTCGCTTCTGACCGGTTTTCAGTGATGAGAAGGTCCGTGGCGCGCCGGACGGGGAGGTAGATGGTTGTGACGGAAGGCACGGTAATCCATCTCGGGCGAGAGGCCTTGGTCACCGTCTTGCTTGTGGCCGGACCGATGATCGGCTTCAGTTTGGCCGTGGGACTCCTCGTGAGCATCTTGCAGGCCGCCACGCAGATCCAAGAGCAAACGCTCAGTTTCATTCCGAAGATCGTCGCCGTCTTCGTCGCCGGGCTCATCTTCGGTCCGTGGATGCTTCGGGTGCTCATCGACTTTGCAATGAACCTGTTTGCGAACATCAATCAGCTGGTGGGATAGGCCGTGGTATTCAGCCCGGAGTGGCAGCAAAATCTCTATACTTTTCTGGCCGTGTTGAGCCGGGTGGCTTCCTTTTGGGTCGCCCTGCCCATATTGCGCCGAGGCGTTCCCCTGCTGGCGAAGGTCGGCATGGCCGGGCTCATATCGCTTTTGCTGCTGCCCGTTACGGCTCCTTTGCCCGTGCCGGAAAGCCTGATCCGTTTCGCCTTCACGATCGTGCGCGAATCCCTCTTCGGGCTGCTCCTGGGCTTTTTGGTCGCGCTCGTCTTTTCCACTCTTTATCTCGCAGGTCAGCTGATCGACGTGCAGATGGGTTTTGGCGCAGTGACCCTGTTCGATCCGCAGACGGGCGACCACGTCCCCATGGTCGCGCAGTTTCAAAACGCCCTGGCCGTCTTGCTCTTTTTCCTTACCGACGGCCATCACGCGCTGTTCGCCGCGCTGGGGCAAAGCTTTCTTATTGTACCTTTGAGCGGCGCCGTACTGTCCGACCGGGCGATCCAACACGTTTTCGACCTGTTCGTGAGCCTGTTCGTCCTGTCGCTGCGCATTGCCTTACCAGTCATGGCCGCGGTGTTCCTGACCGACGTCGCGCTCGGCATCATCACGCGGGCGGTACCGCAAATGAATGTTTTTGTTATCGGGTTTCCGGTAAAGATCGCGGTCGGCCTCGCCATCTATCTGCTCGCGCTGCCCGCCATCGTGAGCCTGTTGACCTCGTTAGTAGGACCTGGAGGGCGCCTCAGCGAAGGAGTGGGAGGCGTGTTGCCGCTCCTGGGAGGGGGCCCGTGATGCCTAAGACCGAGCTTGCGGGCTATAGGATGCTCGACGGTCGGCTAAACCTGCAGCTCTTTGCCCAGGATAAGACGGAGCCGCCGACGCCGAAGCGGAGGCGGGACGCGCGAAAAAAAGGGCAAGTGGCCAAGTCCCACGATCTCGGTACGGCTCTCGTCTTGCTGATCGCCTTTCCCGTCCTTTATGCGTTGATCGCGTACATGGGCGAGCAGATGGCGGCCTTTACCTACTGGACTTATACGGAAGCGCTCCCGCTGCAGGAGTGGTCCGAACGCACCATACAAGCCTTGGGCGTGCAATCGGTACTGCAAGTCGCCAAGGTCGCCCTGCCGGTCGCAGCCGTCGGGATGCTGGCGGGCTTTGTTGCACAGCTCGTGCAGGTTGGCTTTCTCGTGACGGCGGAGCCCATCAAACCGAAACCCGAGCGCCTGAACCCGATCGCGGGGCTGAAACGCATTTTTTCGAAACGCGCCGCCTTTGAGCTGGTAAAGGCGGTGCTGAAGACTGCCGTCATCGCTTGGATTTGCTATACGTTGCTCCGCAGGTATTTGCCGCTGTTTCCGCACCTGGCGCTGCTGCATCCCGCCGAGGCGGTGCGCATGGTCGGCGACGCGGCACGCTGGCTCGGAGTTTACGCGGGCGTGCTGCTCCTCGTCTTAGGCGCAGGCGACTACGCTTTTCAACGCTTCGAGCACGTGAAGTCGCTGCGTATGTCGAAACAGGAATTGAAAGAGGAATTGAAAGAGACGGAAGGGGACCCGCACCTGCGGTCGCGCCTTAGGCAGCGGCAACGGGAGATCGCCACGCGCCGCATGATCCACGACGTGCCGAAAGCCGACGTGGTCGTGACGAACCCGACCCACATTGCCGTGGCGATACAATATGACGCCGCCCGAATGGACGCGCCGGTCGTCGTGGCGAAGGGAGCGGGCACGGTGGCGGAGCGGATCAAAGAGGTCGCGCGGGAGCACGATGTGGCGATCGTCGAAAACCAACCGCTGGCTCGCGCCCTCTTTGACACCGTTCCCGTCGGCAGCGAAATCCCGGCGGATCTATACCAAGCGGTCGCAGAAGTGCTGGCCTTCGTCTACCGCCTGCAGGGTCGTACGCTCTAACGTTGAGGTCGGCCGATAGTTGGAGGATTGGAACAGCATGGCTTCAAACGAATCACCACTTCTAAGGCTTGGCAAAGGCTCCGACATCGTGGTGGTCACGGGGATTTTGGTTATCGTCGTCATGATGGTCATCCCGTTGCCCACTTTCCTCGTTGACCTGCTTCTCGTGCTCAATATGGGACTGTCGCTGCTTGTGCTCCTCCTCACGATGAATGTAAAAAGGCCGTTGGAGCTGGCCGTCTTTCCGACCTTGCTGCTGATCCTCACCTTATTCCGGCTTGCGCTCAGCATCTCCACGACCCGGCTCATCCTGCTGCAAGGCGATGCGGGACGGGTCGTCGAAGCGTTCGGCCATTTCGTCGTCGGCGGCAACCTCGTCGTGGGCCTCGTCATCTTCCTGATCTTGGTCGTGATCCAGTTCATCGTGATCACGAAAGGCGCGGAGCGTGTGGCGGAGGTCGCAGCCCGCTTCACGCTCGATGCAATGCCGGGCAAGCAGATGAGCATCGACGCCGACTTGAACGCGGGCCTGATCGACGAGGATACGGCGCGCCAAAGGCGGCTCGAAGTGCAGCGTGAGGCCGATTTCTACGGCGCGATGGACGGTGCCAGCAAGTTCGTGAAGGGCGACGCGATTGCAGCCATTTTCATCGTCCTGATCGACATTTTGGGCGGTTTCGCCGTAGGAGTGCTCCAGCGGGGCCTCTCCGTGGAACAAGCCGCCGCTCGCTACACGCTGCTTACCGTGGGCGACGGCCTGGTCTCGCAAATTCCCGCGCTGCTCGTCTCGACGGCGACCGGCATTATCGTCACCCGGGCGGCATCCGACGGCAATCTCGGCGCCGACCTGACGAAACAGCTCCTTTCCGCGCCCCGGGTTCTGGCCATGACGAGCCTTTTTCTCGTCCTCTTCGGTTTCGTCCCGGGTCTGCCTACGATGCCGTTCTGGACGCTCGCTGCCGTAGTCGGAGGATCGGCTTACGCCGCGCTCAGCGCCCAGCGGCGGCATGAGGAGGATGAGCGACAGGCGGCCACCGAACCTGCGGTCGAAAGGCGGCCCGAGGACGTTACGGACCTGTTGCAGACCGACGTCGTCGAACTCGAAATTGGCTACGGCCTCATTCCGCTCGTCGACACGGTGCAAGGGGGCGACCTGCTCGAGCGCATCACCATGATCCGGCGACAGATCGCCCTGGAGCTCGGTATCGTCGTGCCGGCGGTGCGCATTCGCGACAACATGCAGTTAAAGGCCAACGAATACTCCATCAAACTGCACGGTATCGAGGTGGCGAAAGGATCGGTCGATCCCGGTCGTTTCCTAGCCATGGCGTCGGGAGCCGTCACGGAGCCGGTTGAGGGGATCGAGACGCGGGAGCCTGCCTTCGGGTTGCCGGCCCTTTGGATTGAGGAGGCGAAGCGGAACGAAGCCGAGATCCGCGGCTATACGGTGGTCGATCCGCCGTCCGTCGTCGCCACCCACCTGACGGAGATTTTGCGAACGCACGCCGCACAGCTATTGAGCAGGCAAGACACGAAGCGGCTTCTCGACCGTGTGCGCGAAGAGCAGCCCGCCCTCGTCGACGACCTCGTGCCGCAACAGCTCAGTTTGGGTGAGGTGCATCGGGTCCTGCAGGGGCTCCTACAGGAGGGAGTGCCCATCCGCAACCTTGTGCTGATCCTAGAGAGCCTTTCCGACGGCGTTCGCGTCACCCGAGATTTGGAGGCCTTGATCGAAATCGTGCGGGAAGGCCTTGCCTACCAGATTTCCCAGCTATACAGCGAAGATGGCGTGATGTATGCGATCACGATCGATCCTGCGACGGAGGAGGAGATCGCACAGGCGATGGTCGCCGACGAGCGCGGCAGCGAAGTGCAGCTCAGCGCGCAGCGGGTAGAGGAGCTCTACTCGGCCGTGGCGGCGACGGTGGAGCGGGCACTGTCCCGGGGCCAGCAGCCGGTCATTCTGTGTTCACCCGCGATTCGCCGCGCGGTCCGGCAGCTCGTCGCCAGGGCGTTGCCCCGTATTCCGGTGGTGTCATACAAGGAGATCGCCGCCAACGTGCAGGTACACTCGGCAGGGATGGTGAGTTTGCGCCGTGCGGGTTAAGCGTTTCACGGCGGAGACGCTGGAGGATGCCGTCGGACTTGTGAAAGAAGAGTTTGGGGACGATGCCCTGATCATCGAGACGCGACGCGTGCGAGGCGGTGTCTTGCGCTTTTGGCGGCGTCCCGGCTACGAAGTCGTCGCCGCTTTGGAATCGGATGCCCGACCCCGGCGCACGGAACTGGCCGTGCAGCCGCGGATCGAGACCGGAGCGCCGGACCCGTGGATTCGGCTGCACGCCTTGCTCCGATCGCAAGGCCTTCCGGACGTCACCATCCAAGGCGTGATGCAAATCGTACAGGCATCCCTGGCCGACGAGCCGGGCCCGCTGGACTGGCCGCGGGTCCGGCAAGCGGCGGCAGCCCACATGCTCGGCGGGCTTTCGTGCGTCGGGGCCGACGAGATTGTGGGTGAGCGCGGCGTACTGCCCGTCATCGGACCGAGCGGCGTCGGTAAGACATCGGTCTTGACCAAGCTGGCGACGAACTTCGCACTGCTCGGCGGACGCCGCGTCGCGATCGTGACGGCCGACACCCAGCGCTTCGGGGCCGTAGAGCAGCTGAGGGCCTATGCCCGGCTCATCCAGGTTCCCTTTGAGGTCGCTGAGACGCCCGCTGAGCTGAAAGCGCACGTGGAGGCGCACGCAGACAAAGACTTGATTTTTGTCGATACCCCGGGATGCAGCCCGTATGCCGACGACGAGCTTCGGAATCTGCAGTCGCTGCTTGCCGTCCTGGACCGTCCTGTCACGTACCTTGTGCTGAGCGCGACCACGAAATGGGAAGATCTGTTCGATTTGACACGGCGCTTCGAAAGGGTGGGCTACGAGCGCATCATTGTGAGCAAACTCGATGAGACACGGACCTTCGGTGCCGTATACATGCTGGGCGTAACGGCGGGAAAACCGTTGGCCTATCTCACCACAGGCCAAGACGTCCCCGAAGACATCGAAGTGGCCGAAGCTGAGCGCGTCGTCGGACTGTTGCTCGCGAGCGAAGAGATGTGAAATAAGACAGGAAGACGCGCTTCGGTGTCCAATTGTAGCATGAGGACGGTAGCTCTGTGGGGGGGATACCTTGTCTGAGTTCACATCCGACAAAATTGACAAGGCTTGGGCCGCGTATAAGAAGGACCGTGATCCCCGGGCGAGGGAGTTTTTGCTGCTGGCTTACGCGCCCCTCGTCAAGCACGTCGCGAACCGGGTTGCCGTCGGACTGCCCGCCTCGATGGATGTGGACGATCTAATCAGCTACGGTTTCTTCGGCTTGGCCGACGCCCTGGAGCGTTTCGATCCCAGCCGCGAGGTGAAGTTTGAGACGTATGCTACAAGGCGCATCCGCGGCAGTAGGATCGACGGTTTGCGGGCGTTGGACTGGGTCCCCCGCTCCGTCCGACAAAAGGCCAAGGAGATCGAGACGGCCATCAGCGAGCTGGAGGGTGAGTTCGGACGCCAGCCCGAGGACCGGGAGATCGCCGATCGCCTCGGGATCAGCCTCGAGGAGTTCCACGACCGCCTGCGCGAAGTGAAATCGGTATCGTTGGTCAGCCTCGACGAGATCTGGTCGAGCGGTGAAGGAGACGACGACGGTAAACTGAGCCTGGGTCAGATGATCCAGGACAGTTCGGTCATGGATCCGGCGGCCGTAGCGGTCGATGAAGAAATGAAGCGCATCTTGGTCGAGGCCATTGACCGGCTGCCCGAGCGAGAGCGGCTCATCATTGCCCTGTATTACTACGAAGACCTCACGTTGAAAGAGATCGGCCAGGTTCTGTCGGTCTCCGAATCGCGGGTCTCGCAGCTGCACACCCGCGCCATGCTGCGGCTCAGGGCCGCCTTGTCCCGCCATAAGGAGAGTCTCGTGAGCTGAGCGCCGCGGTAAGACCCGGTTGCTTGCAGGCGGCGCGCAAAGCTCATCCCGTCGTGCTTGATACTGCCAATGCAGCGTGGTATACTACTGCGTGGTGTATTTGGGTACTCCCGTTGGTCCTGCCAAGGATCGCATGTGCCGCATGGCCTGCATCGCGGCCGGAGGCCGGCGCACGCGGAGTCAGTACACACGCGTGTCGACGGGTTGTCCGGTGCCGCGCGTCGCGGTAGGCAGCCCGGATGAAGCACGCGGAGGTCAAACCGGAAGAGGAGGGAGGTGAGCGGTATGGCGATCATCTCCATGAAGCAGCTTCTTGAGGCCGGGGTCCACTTCGGTCACCAGACCAGGCGTTGGAACCCCAAGATGGCCCCGTATATCTTTACTGAGCGTAACGGCATTTATATCATCGATCTGCAAAAGACCGTACGCAAGGTAGACGAGGCGTACCAGTTCGTGCGGAATACGGTCGCGGAAGGCGGCACGGTTCTGTTCGTCGGTACCAAGAAGCAAGCGCAAGAGACCATCAGGCAGGAAGCGGAAAGGTGCGGCATGCCCTACGTCAACCAGCGTTGGCTCGGAGGCATGCTGACGAACTTCCAGACGATCCGCAGCCGCATCGATCGGCTCGAGCAGCTCGAGACCATGGAGTCCGACGGTTCCTTCGAGTTGCTTCCCAAGAAGGAAGTCATGCAGCTGCAGAAAGAGAAGGAGCGCCTGGAGCGGTTCTTGGGCGGCATCCGTACGCTCCGGCGACTGCCTGACGCGGTCTTTGTCGTCGACCCGCGCAAGGAAAAGATCGCGGTAGCAGAGGCGAGAAAGCTCGGTATTCCGATCATCGCCATCGTCGATACGAACTGCGATCCGGACGAGATCGACTACGTGATCCCGGGCAACGACGACGCGATCCGGGCGGTTCGGCTTCTGACGTCGAAGATAGCCGATGCGGTGCTCGAGGCCCTCGAGGGTCAGCAGGTCGCTGAAGAAGAACCTGCATCCGAGGTCGAAGAGTACGTAGAGGAGGCCGAGGCCCAACTCGTCGAGGCCGAGTAGTTCCCATAGGGAGGTACTGAGGGGTGGGCCGCGCGGGCTCGCCCCTTTTTTCGGTCAGGCGGACGTCGGCGTGGGGATGATGAGGAGTCAGACACAGAGGAGGTGCCTCATCCATATGGCAACCATTACACCACAGATGGTGAAAGAGTTACGGGAACGGACACAGGCCGGCATGATGGATTGCAAGCGGGCGCTCGAGGAGACCGGCGGCGACATGGAAAAGGCCGTCGACTACCTGCGGCAGAAGGGACTGGCTGCGGCTGCGAAGAAGGCCGGCAGGCTGGCAGCCGACGGGCTGGTCGACGCGTATATTCACCCGGGCGGACGCGTCGGTGTGCTCGTCGAGGTGAACTGCGAAACCGACTTCGTGGCGAAGACGGAGGACTTCCAGGAACTGGTGCGGGACATCGCTATGCACATCGCCGCCATGCGGCCCGAGTATGTGCGGCGTGAGGACATCCCCGCCGAGGTCATCGAGCACGAAAAGCGTATCTTGGCCAGCCGAGCACAGGAAGAGGGCAAACCGGAGCACATCATCGAGAAGATCGTTTCCGGCCGGCTCGAGAAGTTCTACAGCGAAGTGTGCCTCCTGGAGCAGCCCTTTGTGAAGGATCCCGACAAGACCGTGGGTCAGCTCGTCCAAGAGGCCATTGCGAAGCTCGGGGAAAATATCCAGGTAAGGCGTTTCGCTCGCTTCGAGCGCGGTGAGGGCGTCGCCGGCCCGCAGGACGGAGCGGCGGAGTAGCAAGAACGGCAAAAGAGACACCCGAACGGGTGTCTTTTTTCCGGTTGGGGCCAGGACATCAGAGGAAAAAAGCGAATCAAAGCGTAGCACGGGTCCTGCCGGCCGGAGTTTACAATACGACGATTACGGGAGCGAGTGCGAAAATGAGTCATCCCCAGCCCAAGTATCGCCGGGTGGTCTTGAAACTGAGCGGCGAGGCCCTGGCCGGACCAAAAGGCTTCGGACTTGACATCGGCGTCCTCACGCGGATCTCCGAGGAGCTGAAGGAAATCCACGCCCTCGGCGTGCAGACATGCATCGTCGTGGGCGGCGGGAACATCTGGCGAGGGGCGTCCGGCAGCGCTCAGGGGATGGACCGTTCGACTGCAGACTACATGGGCATGCTGGCTACGGTGATTAACGCCCTGGCGCTGCAGGATGCGATGGAAAACGTCGGGCTGGACACCCGCGTGCAGACTGCGATCGAAATGCGCGAGGTGGCCGAGCCGTATATACGCAGGCGTGCGATTCGCCATTTGGAAAAGGGACGTTTCGTCATTTTTGCCGCCGGTACCGGTAATCCGTATTTTTCCACGGATACGACGGCGGCCTTGCGGGCGGCCGAGGTCGAGGCGGAAGTGATCCTGATGGCCAAGCGAGGGGTCGACGGGGTGTACGATTCCGATCCCCGCACCAATCCGAACGCGAAGAAGTACGACCGCCTCGATTACATCCATTTGCTGCAAAATGGGCTGGCGGTGATGGATTCGACCGCAGCCTCGCTTTGCATGGACAACCGCATCCCCATCATCGTTTTCGATTTCGATGAGCCACACAACATCAAACGTGCGTGCTTAGGTGAGAATGTCGGAACGATTATCGGAGAGGGGCGTCAAAGTTGATTGAAGAGCTTTTCCAGGACGCTGAAAAGCGCATGACCGGCGCAGTGTCGGCGATGAAAGACGAGTTTGCCGGGGTACGGACGGGAAGGGCGAACCCCGCTTTGCTCGAGCGGGTACAGGTGGACTACTACGGCACGCCCACACCCGTCAATCAACTTGCGACCATATCCGTCCCCGAGCCGCGGCTTTTGGTGATCCAGCCGTGGGATAAGTCGGCGATCAAGAATATCGAGAAGGCCATCCTCCAATCCGAGCTCGGCTTTAATCCCACGAACGACGGCAACGTCATACGGGTCGTTGTGCCGCAGCTGACCGAAGAGCGGCGCAAGGAGCTCGTGCGCCTCGTGCGGAAAATGGCCGAGGAGCACCGGGTCGCGGTGCGCAATATCCGGCGCGACCTGATAGAAGAGATTAAGGCGCTGGAGAAGGAAGGCGAAGTCTCGGAGGATGAGTCCCGCCGGGCCCAGTCTCGCGCGCAGGAACTCACCGACAAGTACATAGGAGAGATCGACCGGCTGTTGGAGCAGAAAGAGAGCGAGATCATGGAGGTCTGATTCGGGTATTGGACGGAAGCGAACGGAGCGGGATCAACTTCGTAGGATATGAGTGGGAGTACGTGGAGGAGTACGCCCGAGAGCTAGGACTGCGCGTGGAGCGGGTCCTTACCGCGCCGCCGCGCGGGATGGGCGACGGCCCCCTCCGCGTCATTCGTCAACAGGTGCGGGACGGAGTCATCGTCTGCACTTGTGCCGCCGAAGACTGGGGGGAGACCCGATGAACGAAGGACAGCAACGGATCGGCCGCACTGCGGCGAACGGCGCGGCGACGATCGATCCCAACAAGCTGCCGCAGCACGTGGCCATCATCATGGACGGCAACGGGCGCTGGGCGCAAAATCGGGGCTCCGCCCGTACCGTCGGACACCGGGCCGGGGTCCAAAACTTGCGCACGATCGTCCGGGCTTCGGTGTCCATTGGGATCCCCATGCTTACCGTCTTCGCTTTTTCGACCGAGAATTGGGAAAGGCCTCCAGAAGAAGTCGCGTACCTGATGAAGCTTTTGGACGAGGTTTTGGAGCGGGAAGCCGACGAACTGCACCGCAATGGTGTCCGCATTCGGGTCATCGGTGCCCGCACGGGGCTGCCCGAAAGTACCCTGCGGGCCATCGAGGCGGTGGAGCGGCGGACGGCCGGCAACACCCGTCTCTGGCTCAACGTGGCGTGGAACTACGGCGGACGGGCGGATATCCTGCAGGCCGTGCGCCGGATCGCCGAGCGGGTCGCCGCCGGCGACCTGGCCCCGGAGGCGATCGATGAACAGCTGTTTACGAGCTTTCTGTATACCGCCGGAATGCCCGATCCCGACCTTGTCATTCGGACCGGGGGCGAGCTGCGCATCAGCAACTTCTTGCTGTGGCAGTCGGCCTACGCCGAACTGTACGTTTCCGACGTCTACTGGCCCGATTTCGACGAAGAGCATTACCGCAAAGCCATCATCGCGTATCAGGGAAGGCAGAGAAGGTTCGGGGGGTTGTAACGCCACGTGGCTGCGCGTCTGATCACGGCAGGGCTCGGGATCCCGCTCTTCCTGGGTATGCTCTATCTGGGCGGTCCGTGGTGGGCGGGGCTGGTTCTGCTCCTTGCAGTCCTCGCCTGCTGGGAAATGGGCTTTCTCCTACGGACCGTGAGCCCGGTCCCGGACACTCCTTCGCGACTCCTCCTGCTCGCAGGAGGAGTACTCTTTGTTGTAGCGGCATATACATCCGATGGGATGCCGCCGGCCGCATGGAGCCCCGTGGCGGTCGGCCTGACGTTCGCCGCTTTTTTGCGCGAGATCTTGCGCCCGGTTCGTGCGCCGATGCACGGTGTCGGCTGGACGCTTTTCGGCGCCGTCTATCCGGGAGCCCTTTTCGCTCACCTTGTGCTCCTACGAAACCTCACCCACGGATTTGAGTGGCTGCTACTGGTCACTTTGGCCACTTGGGCGTCGGATTCCGCGGCCTTTTTCGTAGGAATGACGTGGGGCCAGCGGCCCCTCGCCCCCGCCTTGAGCCCAAAGAAGACGTGGGAGGGCGCGGCGGGGGGGCTGTGCGGCGGAGCCTTGACCGGGGCCTTGTTTGCCGGTTTCACGTCGGGCGTCGTTGACGTCGGCTTCGGCCTCGCGGCAGGCCTTTTGGTATCCGCCGCGGGGCAGATCGGCGACCTTGCCGCGTCCGCGCTCAAACGGCAAGCCGCAGTGAAGGATACGGGGGCCATACTGCCCGGCCACGGCGGCATCATCGACCGCTTCGACAGTCTGCTCTTTGCGGGCGCGGTCTTGTATTACGGCCTCCTTCTGACGGGGAGGTGTCCGGTGGGGTGAGGCCCTGTGCAGCCTCAATACCGCACTTTCTTGGCCGCGGGCCTCACTGCCGGCTTAGCCCTCCTCGCGGTCTACCTCGTGCTCCCATATACCGTGCCCTTTCTTTTCGCGGCGCTGCTGGCCGCTATTATCGATCGACCCGTCGACTACCTGGAACGCCGGACCCGCTGGCCGAGGGGCTTTATCGTTGCTCTTGTCCTGTTCGCCGTCGTGCTTGGAGTGGCAGGCCTTCTGGCGTTTCTTATCGCCAATGTAGTGCGCGAGCTTGAGGTATTCTACCGTGCATTGCCGGACTACGCCGACCGGTGGCGTTCGTTGACGGAAAGTCTCAGCAACGACGTGCGGACCCTGTCCGCACGTTTGCCCGATCCCGTCGCCGCTTTTCTGGCAGGTGCCGTAGAGGACCTAACCGAACTGCTGTCCGGCGCGGCTTCGGGTTTGCTCGCGCAGGTCAAGCATCTGCCCGGCCTGTTCACTTCGCTATTTATCGCCGCGTTTACGACCTTTTTTCTAAGCCGAGACAAGCGGGGACTGGCCGCGGCCTGGATGCGGCATCTACCCCCTGCCTGGCACGAGAGGCTTTTTCGTCTGAAGCGCCAAATCGCCGCGGGCAGTCTCGGTCTGGTGCGTGGACAAGTGATCTTGGCGTGTTGCACCTTTGCCTTGTCGACCGCGGCTTTCTCGGCGTTCCGTCTTTCCTACGCGTGGCTGCTCGGTATCGTCGCGGCTTTGTTCGACCTGATGCCGATGGTCGGTCCGAGCGGCGTTTTCGTGCCGGTCATCCTGTTTACCGCCGTTTCCGGACACATCGGTCGTGCCGTCGGGCTTGCCGCCGTGTGGGCTGCGCTGCTCCTGCTCCGGCAGATCCTCGAAGTCCGGGTGATGGGAGCCGAGCTCGGCGTCCATCCCCTGACGATGATTTGCGCGCTGTACGTCGGGGTGAAAGTGTTCGGCCTCAACGGGCTTTGGCTGGGACCCTTTCTCGTCATCACTATGAAGGCGGCTTATACCGTGCTAGTGGAAGCGGGGCGGACTTGAAGACCGCCTTGCCGCCCCTGTTTTGTGCTATAATGCTAGGGACCAGCCAGAGAGGATGACGCCGTCGGTATGGTGCAAGACAGACCTTTAGGCGTGGCGGTTTTGGGCAGCACGGGGTCTATCGGCAGGCAAACATTGGACGTGATCGCCCGCAGTGAAGGCAAGTTCCGCGTCGCCGCTCTGTGCGCCCATAGCGACGATGCCACGTTGAGCCGGCAGATCGCTCGGTTCCGTCCCGCTTTCGCCGGCCTAGTGGACGCGTCGGCGGCCGAGCGTCTGGCCCGCGAGTGGGAGGGCAAGGTGCGGATCGGCGCGGGGGCTGCCGCTTTGACCGAGGCAGTGGAGCTGGACGGCGTCGATGTAGTCGTGGTCGCCGTCGTCGGCTTTGCCGGCGTGCGCCCCACCTTGCGCGCCCTCGAGGTCGGCCGGCGCGTGGCACTCGCCAACAAGGAAACCCTTGTTGCCGCGGGCGAGATCGTGATGGCCCTCGCACGGGAAAAAGGAGCGCTCTTGCCTGTAGACAGCGAACATGCCGCGGTTTTTCAAGCTATCGACGGTAAGCCCAAAGAAAGTTTGTATAAGGTTACGCTGACTGCTTCGGGTGGGCCCTTCCGAAACACTCCCCTCAACGAGCTTAAGGACGTCACTCCGGAACAGGCATTACAACACCCCACGTGGAATATGGGCGGTAAGATCACCGTTGACTCGGCCACTCTAATGAACAAGGGGCTGGAAGTGATTGAAGCGGTGCACCTTTTCGGCCTGGGTCTGGACCAAGTAGGAGTCGTCGTACACCCCCAGAGCCTGGTCCACGCGCTCGTCGAATATACCGACGGTAGCGTTTTGGCGCAGATGGCCGTGGCCGATATGCGCCTTCCTATTGCTCAGGCGCTGTGGTACCCCGAGCGTTCGCCGCGATATATCGAACGTCTCGATTTGACTACGTTGGGCAGACTGGAATTTGAGGCGCCCGACACGGAACGCTTTCCCTGCCTGGCCCTGGCGGTAGCCGCACTGCAGGCCGGAGGGACGATGCCGTGTGTCCTGAACGCGGCGAACGAAGTAGCCGTTACGGCGTTCCTGCAGGGCCGGCTTGGGTTCATGCAGATTCCGCGGCTCATTGAAGAGGTCATGGAGCGGCATCGTCCGGCGGAAGTCACCCTGGAAAACGTCTTTACCAGCGATGCCTGGGCGCGGGACGAGGCGGCTCGCCGCCTGGCTGCCTTGACCCTCTAGACCGGGAATCAACACTCTCTGTGCGATAGGGTGTGAGGCATCTTGTTCGAATTCGGTATACCGCTGGCAACCTTTCTTCAGCACCTTTCGGGGTGGCTGGCCGCCGTAGATCTGTGGGGCACGGTCCAAAACTTGCTCAGGTTCGTGGTCGTTTTGGGCGTGCTGATTTCCGTACATGAACTTGGACACTTCCTCGTCGCCAAGTGGAGCCGCGTGCGCGTCCACGAGTTCGCCATCGGTTTCGGTCCCGCGCTTCTCAAGAAGCGGATCGGTGAGACGCTCTACGCGGTGCGCGCCTTGCCGCTCGGCGGCTTCGTCCGCATGGCGGGTATGGAGCCCGCAGAGAACCTGCCGGCCGAGGCGGATCCAGCCGAAGACGACCCCCGGGCTTTTCACCGGCGGCCTATTCCGTACCGATTTGCCATCATCGCCGCCGGACCGGTGATGAACCTTCTGCTTGCGGTCATCCTCAACGCCGTTGTGATCAGCATGGTCGTCGTCACCGTCGGTAACGTGATACCCGGATCGCCTGCAGCCGAAGCGGGCCTGATGCCGGGGGACCGCTTCGTCAGCGTGGCGGGTCGCGGCGTCATCACGCTCGATCACGTTCTGAGCGGGATCCAAGAATCTGAGGGAGAGCCCGTACGCATCGTCGTCGAACGCGACGGCGAGAGGCACGTCGTGCTCGTGCAACCTGAGTTTGACGCCGAGCAAGGAGTTCCTATGATCGGAATCGAAGTCATGATGCGCCACGGCGACGAACGACGTCCCTTGTTGGAGTCGTTGCGGGCGGGAGCGGAGCAGACTTGGGAGAGCATCGTGGCGCTGGTGAAGACGCTTTACCTGACGATCACGGGCCAGGTGCCTGCCGATCTCGCCGGTCCGTTGGGAATTTACCAGATGACGGGTACCTTCGCGCGAGGCGGAACCATCGCCTTCCTTTCATTTGTAGCCGCGCTGAGTATATCGCTCGGTATCCTCAATCTGTTGCCCATTCCGGTCCTGGACGGCGGAGGCCTGTTGCTGCTCGCCATCGAGGCGGTACGCGGAAAGCCGCTGTCGCCCGAGGCACGGGGCACGGCCCAGCTGATCGGGCTCAGCCTCCTGTTGCTCTTGCTGCTTTACGCTACATTCCAGGATCTGAGCCGTTTCGTCGGCTCAGGCGCCCTGTAGATAGCCGTGATGCGACGCCGAAGGGCAGCCTCACGGCTCCTAATTGAGCGTGCCGACGAGGAGTGGTTTAGGATGGATGCAGCCTGTCATCGTAGATCGGGAGCGTGTACGGTATGCGAATGAGTGAGGCTTTTGTACCGACGCTGCGCGAAGTGCCCGCGGAGGCCGAGATCGTCAGCCACCAGCTTGCCTTGCGGGCCGGTCTGCTGCGTCGTTCTTCCGCCGGGGTGTACACGCATCTGCCCCTCGGCTATCGTACCTTGAAGAAGATCATGCAGATCATCCGCGAGGAGTTGGACGCGATTGGCGCGCAAGAGCTCATGCTGCCGATCGTCCAGCCCGCCGAACTTTGGCGGGCGTCGGGCCGCTGGGATGCGTACGGTGCCGAGATGTTCCGCCTGAAGGATCGGCACGACAGGGAGTATTGCCTCGGGCCGACGCACGAAGAGATTATTACGGCTCTCGTTGGCGCCGAAGTCGACTCTTACCGCCAGCTGCCGCTTTCCCTTTACCAAATTCAGAACAAATACCGCGACGAGATTCGCCCGCGCTTCGGGGTGATCCGCGGCCGGGAATTTATCATGAAGGATGCCTACTCCTTTGACCGCGATCCCGAGGGCCTGAACGAAACGTATGAGCGTTTTTTTCGCGCCTACCAGCGCATCTTCGCCCGTTGCGGCTTGACCGTTCACGCGGTCGAGGCGGACTCCGGCGCGATCGGCGGCAGCCACACGCACGAATTCATGGTCTTGGCCGAAGTCGGTGAGGACCGCATCGTGCACTGCCCGCAGTGCGGTTATGCCGCCAACGTAGAGAAGGCGGTGGCGGTGCCGACGCCGTGGCCGGTGACTGCGTCGGGCGGCCAAGCCGAGGCGGTGGCGACGCCGGGCGTCAGGACGATCGACGAACTTGAGGCCTTCTTGGGCGTTCCGGCGAATAGAATGATCAAGACGTTGTTCTACCTGGCAGACGGCGAGCCGGTGGCGGCCCTCGTGCGGGGAGACCGCGAGCTCAACGAGGTGAAGCTTGCGACCGCACTCGGCGCGACGCGGCTTGAGATGGCACCACCCGAGCGGATCGAGGAGTTGACCGGTGCACCCGTAGGCTTTTCCGGACCCGTCGGCCTGAGCGGTGTACGCATCGTCGCCGACCACGAAGTGGTGGGTGCCCTCGACGCCGTGGCGGGAGCCAACGCGGCCGACGCGCATCTGATCCACCTCGACTGGGGCCGCGATTTTGCCGCCGACGTCGCTTGCGATCTGCGCACCGCCGTCCCGGGCGACACGTGTCCAAGCTGTCGTGAGGCCGCACTGGAAGGTGCCAGCGGCATCGAAGTGGGCCAAGTCTTCCAGCTCGGCACCAAGTATTCCGAGGCGCTCGGTGCGCGGTTCAAGGACGCGGAAGGCAAAGAACAGCCCATTTGGATGGGGTGCTACGGAATCGGGGTCACCCGGACCATGGCTGCCATCATCGAACAACACCACGACGACGACGGGATCATCTGGCCGGTCACGGTGGCGCCCTATCAAGCAATCGTCGTGCCGATCAAGGCGACGGACGCCGATCAGATGGAGGCCGCGAAAAAGGTGTACGAGCAGCTTTGGACGGCGGGAATCGATGCCGTGCTCGATGACCGGGATGAGCGGCCGGGTGTCAAGTTCAAAGATGCCGACCTGATCGGTTTTCCGGTACGCATTACCGTGGGCCCGAAGGCATTGGCCGAAGGGCGCGTCGAGGTGCGGTGGCGAGACAACCGCCGTGAAGAGCGCCCCCTGCTGAGCGAGGTTGTCGGTGTAGTGCAAGCCGGACTAAGAGAACGGGCGCGTTTCTGAGATGGTGTACAATGGCATCGTGGGCAAGCGGCGTGCGGATGGGGTCTCGGTGTTCGATAGGAGGTCGCACGCAGTGAAAACTGCAGCAATCGTGCCCGCGTACAATGAAGAAGAGAACATTGGCGCGGTGCTCTCCGTGCTGACTGCCTGTGAGTGTCTCGACGAAGTGATCGTTGTGAGCGACGGTTCGGAGGATAACACGGCAGAGGTAGCACGGGACTTTGGTGTGCGGGTCGTCGAGCTGCCGGTCAACGTGGGCAAAGGGGGCGCCATGAAAGCCGGTTTCGTTAGCACCGACGCAGATGTGATCCTGTTCATCGACGCCGATTTGATCGGACTGACGGACGAACACGTGCGCGATTTGCTGCATCCTGTCGTATCCGGAGAAGCGCTGATGTCCGTCGGCGTGTTCGAGGAAGGGCGCCTTGCCACCGACTTGGCGCAGAAAGTGGCACCGTTCCTTTCCGGACAAAGGGCCGTGCACCGCAGCGTGATGGAGGAACTGCCGGATCTGGCAGACTCACGTTACGGCGTCGAGATGGTCTTTTCCCGTTACGCCGAAAAGCACCGCATTCCGGTGGCAAAGGTGCATCTGCGGAACATGGCGCATGTGATGAAAGAGGAGAAAATGGGTTTGCTGAAGGGTTTCGCGGCGCGTATGCGCATGTACTGGGAGATCCTGCGTGCCATCCGCTGACCCCTTGCTCAGGGATGCTTGACCGCGTCCCGTCCGCTCGCCGCACTTCAATTCGATCCGTTTTTGAAGGAGTCCCCGGTAGATGTCTCAGGTGTACGTATTGAAGCCCGATCCGAGCGAGGCGCGCCTCGGCCGCCTCTTCGCGCGCGTTGGCCTGGCGGACCGGTTGCCCGAAGGCGCGGCCGACGTCACGATCGAGCATGTCGAAATCCATCCATCCCGCGGGGAGTGGCGTGTCCAGCTGAGCCGCCTTGCCCTCGCGGACGATGTCAAGGCTGAGCTTGAGGCGGCGATCGCGCGGCATGGGGGAGACGTGCGGTTCGTCACGGTATGCGGACCCGCTGCGCAGCCTCACGCAGCAAAGACGGAAACGGACGCGTCGCGCCCGGCCGACGTGCCGCCCGGGGAACCGCCGGCGTTGGAAGACCACGATGCTCCGGCGCCGGAGGATGACGACGCCTACATGGAGCGGGTCCTCGAGCTCGCTCAAGAGGTGCTGCAGGGGCGCTCGCTCGAGGTGAACGGGCGGCGAAAAGATGAGGACAACGGGACCCGCGTGCTGCTCGGCGGCGAAGTGACACAGGAGCCCGTTGCCATGGCTGACGTCGTTGACGAGGAGCGCAGCGTCGTCGTCGAGGGCGAGGTTTTCTCGGTCGAGACCCGAGAGCTCCGTTCCGGGCGCACGTTGCTGAGTTTCGACTTTACCGACGGCACGGACAGCCTAACGGCCAAACTCTTCGTGGAGGAGAACGGCAAGGAAATACTTGGCGCCGTCAAAGCGGGCGTGCGGGTGCGGGCCAGGGGCCCGGTGCAATACGACCGCTTTACGCAGGAGCTCGTCTTGATGCCCCACGATCTCGTCGCCTTGCCTCCCAAGCGGGACCGGGTCGACGATGCCGAGGAAAAGCGAGTCGAGCTCCATTTGCACACGAAAATGAGCGCGCTGGACGGGGTCACGGACGTGGACGAGGTGATCGCGCTGGCCGCGGAATGGGGCCACCCGGCTATTGCGATCACGGACCACGGCGTGGTGCAGGCCTTTCCTCGCGCGTGGATGGCGGGACAAAAGCACGGCATTAAGGTGCTGCTAGGCGTCGAAGGTTATCTGGTGGAGACCCCTGACCATGACGAGCGGATGTACCATATCGTGCTGTTCGCTCAAAATAAGAAGGGGCTGGAAAATCTTTACCGCCTCGTTTCCTTGGCGCACATGGACTACTTCTACCGCCGCCCCCGTACGCCACGGGCAGTGCTGCAGGCTCATCGCGAAGGCATACTGGTCGGTTCCGCGTGCGAAGCCGGCGAGGTTTACCAGGCGGTTCTGAACGGAGTTCCCGACGAAGAGTTGCTGCGCATCGCTTCTTTTTATGACTACCTGGAGATCCAGCCACTCGACAACACGGCATTTCTGATCGAGAGTGGCAGGGTCAAAGACCGCGAGGCACTGCGCGACATCAACCGGAAAATCGTGGAACTCGGCAGGCGTCTGGGCAAACCGGTCGTGGCGACGGGCGATGTGCATTTTCTCAAGCCCGAACACAGCATATTTCGGCAGATCGTCATGGCGGGCCACGGGTTCACCGACGTGGAACGGCCGACCCCGCTCTATCTGCGGACGACGAACGAGATGCTCGAAGAGTTTTCGTATTTGGGCGCGGAGGAGGCCAGGCGGGTCGTCATCGAGGCGCCGCGGGCGATCGCGGATTCCATCGAGGATTTGCGCCCGATTCCTGAAGGCTTCCACCCGCCGTACTTGGACGGAGCGGAAGACGAGATCCGCCGCATGACCCTGGAGAACGCGCAGAAGATTTACGGGAATCCTTTGCCCGACGTCATCGCGGCCCGGGTGGAAAAGGAACTCGCCTCGATCATCGGCAATGGGTTCGCGTCGCTGTATCTCATCGCTTACAAGTTGGTAAAGAAATCGCTCGAGGACGGGTACCTGGTCGGCTCACGGGGCTCGGTCGGCTCGTCTTTTGTGGCGAACATGTGCGGCATCTCGGAGGTCAACCCGCTCCCGCCCCACTACGTTTGCCTGAAGTGCCATTACTTCGAGATGGTGGATGACGGTTCGGTAGGCGCCGGACCCGACCTGCCGCGCAAGAACTGTCCGGACTGCGGCGAGCCGCTGAAAAGGGACGGCTTCGACATTCCTTTCGAGACGTTTTTGGGATTCGAAGGCGACAAGGTGCCTGACATCGACCTGAACTTCTCCGGGGAGTATCAAGCCCGGGCCCATAAGTTTGCCGAGGAACTGTTCGGCAAGGAGAATATTTACCGGGCCGGCACTATCGGTACCTTGGGTGAACGTACAGCCTACGGCTACGTGCGCAAGTTCCTCGAGGAGCACAACAAGACCGCACGGAACGCCGAGGTCAATCGTCTTGTCAAAGGCATTACGGGTATTCGGCGTACGACGGGCCAGCACCCCGGGGGCTTGATGGTGTTGCCCAAAGGACGCGAGATCTACGAGTTCACCCCGATCCAATATCCCGCCAACGACCGGGAAAGCGGTGTCGTCACCACCCACTTTGAGTTTCAGATGATCCACGATCAGCTCGTGAAACTCGACATGCTGGGTCACGACGGACCGACGGTCATCCGCATGCTCGAGGACCTGACCGGCGTGCCGCCCCTCAGCATTCCTTTGGACGATCCGGACACCATGGCTATCTTCTCGGGTCTCGAAAGTTTGGGGATAGCGGAGCGAGACGCCGGCGGCAAAGTGGGTACTCTCGGCATTCCCGAGTACGGAACCAGTTTCGTCCGGCAGATGCTGGAGGATACGCGTCCTAAGACCTTTGCCGACCTCGTGCGGATCATGGGCCTGTCCCACGGTACGGACGTGTGGCTGAACAACGCCCAGGATCTAGTGCGGAGCGGGACGGTCACCCTCTCTGAGACGATCGCAGCCCGCGACGACATCATGACTTACTTGATTCGTAAAGGTCTCGAGCCGAAGACGGCCTTTAAGATAATGGAGCAAGTGCGGAAGGGCAGAGGCCTGACGCCCGAGGACGAAGCGGTGATGAAGGAGCACCAGGTGCCCGGTTGGTACATCGAGTCGTGCAAGAAAATCAGTTACCTGTTCCCCAAGGCGCACGCCGTCGCTTACGCGATGATGGCCTTTTACACCGCCTACTACAAGGTCCACCATCCCCTGGCCTTCTATGCGACGTATTTTACCATCAAGGTAGACGATTGCGATGCCGGTGTGTTGATCCGGGACGCCGAGACGCTCCGCAAGATGGTTGAGGACATCGAGCGCAAAGGAAACGATGCGACCGCCAAGGAAAAAAGTGTGGCCACGGTGCTCGAGGTCGCCATCGAAGCGAAGGCCAGAGGTGTCGAGTTCTTGCCGATCGACCTATATAAATCGAAGGCACGCGAGTTTCAAATCGTCGGCGACGCGCTGCTGCCGCCTCTGGCGTCCGTGCCGGGCATCGGTATTTCGGCCGCCGAGAGCATCGTTGCCGCAAGGGAAGCCGGCGAGTTTACCAGCATCGAAGATCTGCGGCGGCGCTCGGGCGCGACGAAAACCGTCATCGAAGCGCTGGCTGAACACGGCTGTCTAGAAGGTCTGTCAGAGACCGATCAGTTGACGCTCTTTTGAGTGATTGCCAGGAGGCAACGGCCATGGTATACTATGGCCGAGGCTTTAGTGACTTTTTCGTGCCGATCTCGTCTTTGCCGAAAGAGTGGGGAAACCCACTCTTTCGTAATGTCACGGCAAACGCGGGGCGGACACGGTGCGCAAGAGGGGGCAGCTCATGACGCAGAATAGTGTCGTCGAAGCCGTAAGGCAGCTCGTCGAGCCGATCGTCGAAGATCTCGGCCTTGAACTCGTCGAGGTGACTTACGGCAACGAGCAGGGGCGTTGGATTCTCCGGCTGACCATCGACGGTCCCGAGGGCATCGGTCACGAAGAGTGCCGGCGCGTGAGCGAAGCGGTCGACGGTCCCCTCGATGAGGCCGATCCCGTGCCGGGCAGTTATTACTTAGAGGTCTCCTCGCCCGGGTTGGACCGGCCCTTGGTGAAGCCGGAGCACTTCGTTCGGTTTGCGGGCGAAAGGGTACGGATCCGCACCGCCGTCCCCATCGACGGCCGACGCAACTGGACGGGGCGGCTGAACGGTCTCGACGGGGATAAGGTGCTGCTCACCGTCGACGGCGGGCAGGAAGCGGCGTTGCCGCTCGAGCAAATCGCCCGGGCCCGTTTGGTACCCGACCTTTCGTGAGCTGCGGCAGGCGGAGTTCACGGTCATAAGGCACTTGCACAGGAGGAGCACAGCATGAACCTGGAGCTGGTAGGCGCCCTAAACGAATTGGAAAAAGAACGGGGCATCTCGAAGGAGATCCTCTTCGAGGCGATCGAGGCGGCAATTGTCTCGGCCTATAAGCGGCATTACGGCAACACGCTCAACGTGCGCGTCGACCTGAACGAGCGCACCGGCGAAATTCGCGTCTTTGCCCGCAAAGACGTAGTCGACGAGGTGCTCGATGAACCGAACGAGATCTCGCTCGAAGACGCGAAGGCCATCGATCCCAATTACGAGCTCGACGACATCGTCGAGATCGAGGTGACGCCGAAAGATTTCGGAAGGATCGCCGCGCAGACGGCCAAGCAAGTGGTCATTCAGCGTATCCGCGAGGCCGAACGGGCCTTGATATACGAGGAGTTCTCGAACCGGGAAGGCGACATCATGACCGGTATCGTGCAGCGCCACGAGTACCGGAGCGTCATGGTCGATTTGGGCAAGGTGGAAGCGGTCATGCCTCCATCGGAGCAAGTGCCCAGAGAGCAGTACACCCCCGGCACCCGTCTGAAGGTGTACGTCACCGAGGTCCGGCAGACGACGAAAGGGCCGCAAGTGTACGTTTCCCGCACCCATCCGGGTCTGCTCGGACGCCTTTTTGAACTCGAAGTGCCCGAGATTCACGACGGTATCGTCGAGATCAAGGCGATCAGCCGGGAGCCGGGCAACCGCTCGAAGATTGCCGTCGCCTCGAATGATCGCAACGTAGATCCCGTCGGTGCCTGCGTGGGGCCTCGAGGCATGCGGGTTCAAAGCATCGTGCAGGAGCTGCGCGGCGAGAAGATCGACATCATCGCCTGGGATCCGATGCCCGACCGCTTCATCGCCAATGCGTTAAGTCCGGCCAAAGTGGTCCGGGTGGTCATCGATCCCCAGGAGAAGTCGGCCCGGGCCGTCGTGCCCGACAACCAGCTGAGCCTGGCCATCGGGAAAGAAGGCCAGAACGCCCGGCTGGCTGCTCGGCTGACGGGCTGGAAGATCGATATCAAGAGCGAGACCCAGATGCGCGAGCTGGTCGCCCTCGAAGCGTTGCGTCCGAAGGAGAGTCCGATCCCGCCGGTTTCGGTGCTGGAGACGCAAGCGGAGGAGCCGGTTGAAATCGAACCGGTCGACGAGGAAGTCCTCGCCGTACGGGGCGACTTCGCAGGCGAAGATCTGTATGCGGACGATGCCGGAGCCGTCTCCGAGGACCTCGATTTCGATGAGACCCTCGAGCCGGAGACCGACTTCGTGTTGGATGAAGGGGCGGACGAGTCCGAGGAAGACGGCGCCGCATACGACGAAGCCGGATACGACGAGTACGATCCCGACGAGGAAACCATCGAAGACGACGAGGACGAAGAGGACGCCGAGCCGGTCGCACCCGCCAAGCCCAAGCGGAAGCGTGCGCCGAAGCGCGACGAGTTGCAAGATATCCTGGAGGAAGTGGACAGCCTGGCAGAGGAGCCGTTGCCCTCGCTGTTCCAGGAGGATGACGAGGAGCTCGAATCGGTGCCCACGCCCACCGCGCCCATTCCGGTGCCTCGGATCGACACGAAGGCGTTGAAACGCACGATCAAACGAGGCGACCAAGGGCGCGAGGAAAAGCGCGTGATCAAGGACCTGTCCGAGCTGGCCAAGCTCATTAGAAGAGAAGAAGAAAAGGACTGAGGAGCGTGGCTGTGAAACCGCGTCGCATTCCGCAGCGGACGTGTGTGGGTTGCCGAACCGTACGACCCAAGAGGGAGCTCATAAGGGTAGTGCGCAGGCCGACCGGTGAAATCGAAGTCGACTTTACCGGAAAAGTGCCGGGCCGGGGCGCTTACATCTGCCCCGACGTAGAGTGCCTGCGCGCGGCCGTAAAAGGGCGACGCCTTGATCGGGCCCTGGAGCGCACCGTAGACGATGATACGCTGCGGATCTTGGAGGAGCACTTGACGGCGCGTGCGTGACGACAAGGTCTACACGATGTTGGGTTTGGCGCAGCGGGCGGGGGGCGTCGCGTCGGGTGAGGCGGCAGTGGCAGCCTCGTTGGGAAGGGGCAAGGCGCGCCTTGTCATCCTGGCACACGACGCGTCGGAGAACACCGTGCGCCGTTTCCGGTCCTTAGCGCAACAACAAAATGTGCCGTATGTGTTTTTTGGAACGAAGGAGTCGCTGGGGCATGCCATCGGCAAGGCCCCGCGAGCTGCCCTCGCGGTGGAAGACCGGCGCTTTGCGCAAACGCTCAGAGGGCTCTTGACGGAAGGGAAATTGAGGTGATGCCTTGATGGCAAAGATGCGCGTTTACGAACTGGCCAACAGCCTGGGGATCGAAGTGGAGCGAGCGATCCGCCTGCTGCAGCAGGTGGGTGCGTCGCCGCGCAACCACATGAGCGTGGTCGAGCGCGTGCCTGCCCGCAGGGTGAGGCAGCTGCTCAAGCAAAACAAGAATGCGGCCTTACCCGAGACCCAGCTGCAACAGGTAGAGCCCGTGATCGTGGCCCCGCCGCCCGGTGAGGCCGTCGCGGAAACCGACGGTGCCGCGAAGAAGGCGGCAGATCCGCCGCGGGAAAAGGCCACGGCCTCGGCTCCCGCGCCGGCCGCGCAGGACAAGACGCCGGCAAAGGACGACGCTCAGGCTCCCGCGGAGCCCGAACGCAAGGAAGAGGCACCGGCAGCTGCGCGGTCCGCCGCCGGTGCCGCCGAGCCCAAGGCTTTTGACGCGCCCGCGGCGGCCAAGTCGACCGCATCTGCCGAGGCTTCGCCGAAGGTGACACCTCTTCCCTCTTCCGAGCAGGAAACAAAGCCCGCCGGGAGCGCCTCCGAGGCGCCGGCAAAGTCTGCAGCATCGCGGCAGCGTGCGGACGCCGACAAAGATAAGGAGAGCACCCGGGTAGCCAAGCCGGCAGGCGAAGCCGCGGCGTCCGCTGCGCCCCAGCGTGAGCAGGCGCCCGGGGCCGACATGCCCGTTGAGAAGAAGCAGCCGAAAGCTGCGGCGCAGCCGGCGGCCGCATCCCGTTCGACGCCGCGGCCTACAGCAAAGGCTGCAGCTGCCAAGCCCGCCCCGGCGCGTGCACGACGGACGGCAGCCGTGGAAGTCGACCAGGACGACGATGTACCCCGGAGCAAGGGGCGACCTGACGCTCGCCGAGGCGGTAAGGCGGATAAGGCCGAGGCTCCGGCCGGGGGCAGGCGCCAGCGTAAGCGGGCCGCGGCCAAGGCACAGACCGACCGGCGCGCGCCCGCGCGGCCGACCGGTCCCGTGGAGATTCCCGACAGCCTCACGGTCAATGAGCTGGCCGAGCTCCTTGGGATTCCGGCTACGACGATCATCATGAAGCTGATGGAAGCCGGCGTGATGGCGGCCATCAACCAGAGTATCGAGTTTGAAGTGGCTGCGCGCGTGGCCGAGAAATTAGGTTACGAGGTCACGCGGCCCGAGAAACCTACCATCGGCGTCGGGCGCCTCGACGACGACGAAGAGAACCTGAAGCCGAGGCCGCCCGTCGTGACGATCATGGGCCACGTAGATCACGGCAAGACGACGTTGCTCGACGCCATCCGGCAGACGAAGGTGGCCGAGCAGGAGGCCGGAGGCATCACGCAGCACATTGGTGCGTATCAAGTGGAGTCAAACGGGCAAAAGATCACGTTCCTCGACACGCCCGGGCACGAGGCCTTTACCGCGATGCGCTCGCGTGGTGCTCAAGTGACCGACATAGCCGTGCTCGTAGTGGCCGCCGACGATGGCGTGATGCCCCAAACGGTCGAGGCAATCAATCACGCAAAAGCGGCCGATGTGCCCATCATCGTGGCCATCAACAAGATTGACCGGCCTGGGGCCAACTCGGAACGGATCAAGCAGCAACTCGTCGACCACGGCCTCATTCCGGAGGAATGGGGCGGCGACACCGTCTGCGTCGAGGTGTCGGCGCTGCAGGGCGAGGGTATCGACGAGCTGTTGGAGATGATCTTGCTCGTAGCCGAGCTGCGTGAGCTCAAGGCGAATCCCGACCGCCCGGCGGTGGGTGTCGTGATCGATGCTCAGCTGGACAAAGCCCGCGGCCCCGTCGCCACGGTGCTCGTTCAGGCCGGCACATTGCGGGTCGGCGACAACATCGTGGCCGGTTCGGTGTACGGAAGGGTCCGGGCGATGCACGACGAGCACGGCTCGACCGTCGACGAGGCTGGACCGTCCCGGCCCGTTGAGGTATTGGGTCTCGGCGACGTGCCGAAGGCCGGCGATCTCGTCGAGGTCGTCGCGGATGAAAGGACGGCGCGCCAGATGGCCGAGGAGCGCGCTGCCAAAGAGCGTGACGAATCGCAGCGTGCCGGACGCATCCGCCTCTCGGAGATTTACTCGAAGAGCCAGGCGGGCGAAGTCAAGGACCTCTACCTGTTGATCAAAGCCGACGTGCAGGGCTCCGTCGAGGCTCTGCGCCAGTCGGTTGAAAAGATCAAGTCGGACGAAGTCCGCATCAACGTCATTCACGCGGCTGTAGGCGGCATCACCGAATCCGACGTTGCCCTGGCCGCCGCTTCCGACGCCGTCATCATCGGCTTCAATGTGCGGCCTGAGTCGGCGGCGCGGCGTGCCGCGGACCGGGAAGACGTCGAGATCCGGCTCTATCGTGTCATTTACGAGGCGATTGAGGATATCGAAGCCGCGATCGAAGGCATGCTCGAGCCCACCTACGAAGAGGTCGTGTTGGGACGGGCAGAGGTGCGGGCCACCTTCCGGGTGCCCAACGTCGGAGTGGTCGCCGGTTGCTACGTCACGGAAGGCAGGATAGTACGACAGGCGGAAGCGCGCCTCATCCGCGACCACGTCGTGATCCACGAAGGCAAGCTCGCCTCGCTCAAGCGGTTCAAAGACGACGTGCGCGAGGTGCAGGAAGGATACGAGTGCGGGATCGGCTTCGAACGGTTCCAGGATATTAAAGAAGGGGACATCATCGAGGCCTTCCGCATGGAGGAAGTGAAGAAGGGTTAAGGGCTGAGCATGGACCTGTTTGTCGGGGTGCTCCGGATTGATCTGTACCTGGCGGAAAATCGCTCCTTGAAAGAGCGGAGAAGCGTGGTGCGGTCGGTGTTGGACCGGGCCCGCGCGCGGTATAACGTGGCCGTGTGTGACGTGAGCGAAACGGAAGATCCACGCCACGCGTCGGTGGCCTTTGCCTGCGTCGGTGCCCACCAACACCTGCTCCGCCAGACGCTCGAGAGACTTCTTCGTCGCATTGAAACCGACCTCCCGAGCGAGGTGCACCGGGCGGAGATTGAGATCCGCTAGGCAGAGGCGCAACAATCTTGGCGACCGTAGCGACGCCGCAAAGGACGGGATGGACTGCCCATGTCGACACGTCAACGAGTGCAACGGATCCGTGAGGAGATCAAGCGGGCTGCCGCCGAGATTATCCGCAACATGAAGGATCCTCGCATCGGCTTTGTCTCCGTTACCGATGTCGAGGTCTCGAACGATCTGAGTCACGTGAAGATCTTCGTGAGCGTTCTGGGCGACGACGAAGCCAAGGCCCGTACCTTGGAAGGACTCCAAGCCGCTACCGGTTTTGTGCGCACCGAGATCGGACGGGCCGTCCGGATGCGGCACACCCCCGAAATCGTCTTCCGGCTTGACTCATCTTTGGAGCGGGGTGCCCGCATTAACCAGCTGCTGGCCGAGATCTCGTCTTCCTCGGACGACGAAACCGCCCAGGGCGCGGAGGACCCCGAATGAGAGGCGTCCCTCCGGACGGGCTCATCCGGCATTTGTCGGCAGCCGACAATTTCGTCATCGTGGGCCATGTGGATCCCGACCCCGATTCCATCGGGTCGACTTTGGCGCTCGGCCGCATGCTCGCGGGCCTGGGCAAGCGCTGTGTTCCCGTAACGCCTACGCCCATTCCGCCCCTCCTCGACTTTATGCCGGGAGCGGAGGCGTTGGTATCTGCCGAGGAAGTCTCTTTTACGGGGCACGAGCACTTGATCGTCGTCGACTGCGGACTGGAGCGGACCGGTGCCGTCTCGCAGCAGGCTGGCCTGGCGCGGTCGGTCGTGAACATCGATCACCACGCCACCAACCGGGGGACGGGAACCTTCAATTGGATCGACACGGATTTTGCGGCGACGGCGGAGATGATCGCAGCCTTGGGCCGAGCGCTCGGTGCTCCCGTCGACCGCGCGACGGCAACGCTATTGTACGCAGGTCTCGTCGGCGATACCGGCTGGTTCCGGTTTAGCAACACGACGCCCGAGGTGCTCCGGCTGGCGGCCTCCCTGCTCGAGTACGGCGTCGACCCCGACTACATGAATCGGGTCATGAACGAACGCCGGTCTTTCGCATACCTTCTGCTGCTTGGCCGCATGTTGCAGAGCGTCCGGCTCGCATGCCGGGGCCGCGTCGTCGTTGCCCGCGTCACGCAACAGATGCGCCGTGAGGTCGGTGCCGATCAAACGGAAGGCGAAGGATATGTCCAGTATTTGCGCCTTGTCCGGGATACAGACGTCGCGGTGCTCCTCGACGAGACGCTCGAAGGCCAGATCCGAGTACAACTGCGATCGTCGCCCCGAGTGGACGTTGCCGCGATCGCCCGGAGCCTAGGAGGCGGAGGACATGCCCGCGCCGCCGGCGTGCGGCTGGAAGGAAGTATCGGCGAAGTTGAAGAGCTTGTGTTGGAAAGGGTAGACGCGGCCCTTGAAGACCCCTCAAAGGAGAGCGAGCCATTTGCTGGGAGTGATTAACCTGCTCAAGCCGCCCGGCATGACGTCCCATGATGCCGTGGCCGTCGTGCGGCGCCTCCTCGGCGTGCGCCGGATAGGGCACGCCGGTACGCTCGATCCCGGCGCGGCCGGAGTGCTGCCGGTCGCGGTCGGAAGGGCAACGCGGCTTATGCGGTGGCTTCTGCAGGCTGACAAGGCCTACCGGGCGGAGATGACTTTGGGCATCGAGACGGACACCCTCGACGCGCAAGGCAAGACCACCGCCATGAATACGGACTTCCGCTTAGCTCCGGCGCGGCTTGTCGACGCGATGTACATGTTCCTGGGCCACGTGATGCAGGTGCCGCCGATGGTGTCCAGCGTCAAGGTAGGGGGCGAGAGGCTGTACCGGGCGGCGCGCCGCGGAGAGGAGGTCGAGCGCGCGGCGCGGGCCGTTCGCATCGACGAGATCGCCATTCGCAAGGTCTGGCCGGACGGCGCGTTAGACCTCGAGTTCGGCTCCCGGGTCCTGTTCGACGTCACGTGCTCGAAGGGCACGTACATCCGCTCCTTGGTTGCGGATATCGGCAAGAACGTGGGATGCGGCGCTCATCTGTCGTTCCTCGTGCGAACCCGGTCGGGGCCTTTCGTACTGGAGGAGAGTCATACACTGGAAGAAATTCGGGATGCGGTTGAAGAGGGAGCGCTAGACCGGGTGCTGCTCCCCCCGGAGACGGCTTTACCCCGGATGCCGCGCGTCGACTTGGATCCCGGCACGGCGCGCCGGCTGTGCCACGGAAATCCCG
The DNA here is from genome assembly GCA_012522135.1 of Bacillota bacterium. Lineage (GTDB taxonomy): Bacteria > Bacillota > Limnochordia > DTU080 > JAAYLA01 > JAAYLA01. The sequence continues at coordinate 37,329 of JAAYLA010000324.1, forward strand.
TCCCCGTGACCGAGGGGCTTCCGGACGATGAGTATTTCCGGGTCCACGTCCGCGGAGGCCGGATGGTAGCCGTAGGCCAACGGGCACCCGGACCTCGCCCTGGGGTGCGGCCGGTGGTCGTATTGGTGGACCCGGAGGAGGAGCTCGATGGTTGAGCGACGGAACACAATAGAAGGCCCCCTCGATGTGGAACAGTTTCGCAGGCGGCGGCCGCAGGAGGACGTCATCTCCGTACTGGCGTTAGGCACCTTTGACGGCGTACACCTGGGGCATCAGGCAATTTTGCGCGAGGCTTTGACCTTGAAGGAGCGGCTGTCGGCTCAATGGGATGGGTTTCGTATGGAGACCGTCGCCTTTACTTTTGACGCCCTCCCCCTTGAGGTGCTGCGCCCCGAAGAGGCGCCGGCCCGTCTGATGAGCACGGAGCAGCGCTGCCGGCATCTACTCGCAGTCGGGGTGGACCGGGTCGTCTTGGCCCGGTTCGATGAGGCCTTTTCTCGGCTGGAGCCCGAGGACTACGTGCGAGACATACTGCTCGGGGCGTTCCGAGTCGGTGCCATTGTCGCAGGCTACAATCACCGTTTCGGCCGCGGCGGTCGAGGTGACATCTCGCTGCTCCGCCGTGTCGCGGGAGATGTCGCGATCCACATGGTTCCCGAAGTGAAGGTGGACGGCGCGCCCGTTTCGAGCACGGTCATCCGGCAGCTTTTGGCCGAGGGGCGCTGCGAACAAGCCGCCTCTCTGCTCGGCAGACCGTATTTTCTGGAGGGCACCGTCGTGACCGGCTTTCAGCAAGGACGGGAGCTCGGTCACCCCACGGCCAACTTGCAGCCCCACCCGCAGCTGCTGGTGCCGGGACAAGGGGTGTATCTTACCCGCGTGCGCAAGGATGATGGTCTTTTGGGATATGCCCTGACGGTAATCAGCACCCGCCCCACCTTCGACGGCAGGGCGCTGTCGGTAGAAAGCCACATCCTTGACTTCGCAGGCGACTTGTACGGAAGCTTTATCCAAGTCGAGTTCCTTGAATACCTGCGTCCAATCGTCCGCTTCGACGGAGTCGAAGCCTTGCGGAGACAAATCGAAGCCGACGTGGAGGAAGCCCGCCGGCGCAGCGCCGCCCGGACCGGAGCAGACGGGTCGTTTACTTGAAAGGTCGAATGTGGTACCATGTACCAAGCGGAACCCGAGGCGAGGTGCTGCGACTCACCGCCGCAGCTCTTGGCCTGGGGCGATTGTACCGTTTTACGGGGAGGTGATAGTGTGGCGATAGATCAGGATGCCAAGCGCGCTACCATCGATGAATTTCGTCTGCACGAGACGGATACCGGATCGCCCGAGGTACAGATCGCGCTGCTCACTCAGCGCATCAACCACCTGACCGAGCATCTGAAGCGGCACAAGAAGGATCATCACTCTCGCCGCGGGCTGTACAAGATGATCGGGCGCCGGCGTGGCCTTCTCAGGTACCTGGAGAAGAAGGACGTCGAGCGGTATCGCGCATTGATCGAGCGTTTGGGGTTGCGTGGATAATGAAGGTGAGGGCGGGTCACCCCCGCCCTCGTTTTGGTTACGTATGGAGCAAGGCAGGAGGAGCACATTAGCACTAGACACGGCGGTCTAGCGCGCTGCACGCCCTCACTGCCCGTATGTCCGGTTATTCTAGGAGGATTGGAAGATGAGTCAAGTGTTCGAAATGGAGTTTGGAGGGAGGAAGCTCATCCTCGAGACGGGGCGCCTTGCCAAGCAAGCGCGCGGTGCGGTCCTCGTCCGGTACGGTGACACGGTCGTCCTCTGCACCGCCACGATGGCAAGCCCGCGGGAAGGTATCGACTTCTTCCCCTTGCTCGTCGATTACGAGGAGCGCATGTATGCCGTGGGACGGATTCCCGGGGGATGGATGCGCCGGGAAGGGAGGCCCACCGAGGCGGCCATTTTGGCAGGCCGTATGATCGACCGCACCATTCGGCCGCTGTTTCCCGAGGGGTTCCGCAACGATGTGCACGTCGTGGCCATGGTACTGTCGGTCGACAAGAACAATCCGCCCGATATCCCGGCCATGATCGGAGCTTCGGCGGCTTTGCACATATCGGACATCCCGTTCGACGGTCCGATCGCCGGCGTGCGCATCGGCCGGTGTGACGGTGAGTGGGTCGTCAATCCGACCCTCGAGCAAGCTGAGGCCTCCGAGATGGACCTCGTCGTCGGGGGTACCAAAGACGCCGTGATGATGGTCGAGGCCGGCGCGAGAATCGTTCCGGAAGAGATTATGCTCGATGCCATCATGTTCGGCCACGAGCAGATCAAGCAGGTTTGCGATCTCATCGAGCGGATGCGTCAAGAGGTCGGCAAGCCCAAGGTCGAAGTGGAGCTGGCCGAGATTCCCGCGGAGGTTGACAGTTGGGCCCGTAACTGGCTGGCCGATCGTCTGCCCCAGGCCGTTCGCCACCCGGACAAGCACACGAGGGAGCAAGCTACGGAAGACTTGAAGGAGGCACTGCTCAATGCCTATCTCGAGTCCGAGGGCGAAGAGCGGTTCACGGAACACGCCTCCTATCTCGAGCGGGTGTTCGATGCCGCTCTAAAGGAAGAGGTACGGCGGGCCATCGTCCACGAAGGGATCCGGCCCGACGGGCGAGGCCTGGACGAGATCCGTCCGGTCACCTGCGACGTGGGGCTTTTGCCGCGAGTGCACGGCTCCGGGCTGTTCCAGCGGGGCCAGACCCAGGTACTCACCTCGTGCACCTTAGGGCTCAAGTCGGATGAGCAGATCCTCGACGACTTGAGCGACGAAGACCGCAAGCGGTACCTGCACCACTACAACTTCCCGAGCTTCAGCGTCGGCGAGACAAGGCCCATGCGGGGACCTGGCCGCCGCGAGATCGGCCACGGACATCTGGCCGAGCGGGCGCTCTTGCCGGTGATACCCTCGGAGGAAGACTTCCCCTACACGATTCGCCTTGTTTCCGAGGTGCTCGAGTCGAACGGTTCCAGCTCCATGGCGAGCGTCTGCGGCAGTACCCTGGCCCTCATGGATGCGGGCGTGCCGATCTCCGACGCCGTAGCGGGTATCGCCATGGGTCTTGTGAAGTCGGGCGACGACATCACCATTCTCACCGACATTCAAGGCATCGAGGATGCCCTTGGGGACATGGACTTCAAAGTGGCCGGAACGAAGGACGGCGTGACGGCGCTGCAGATGGACATCAAGATCAGCGGTGTCTCCCGCGAGATTTTGTGGCAAGCGCTGCAGCAGGCCCGGCGCGCGCGGCTGTTCATCCTCGAGCGGATGGCGGAGGCCATTGAGAAGCCCAGACCGCAGCTTTCGCCTTGGGCGCCGCGCATCGTGACCATCCAGGTCCCGATAGATAAGATCCGCGACATCATCGGTCCTGGCGGCAAGATGATCCGGAAAATCGTCGATCAGACCGGATGCACCATCGACATCGAAGACGACGGGCGCGTCTTTATCGCTTCCACCGACGAGGCAGCGGCCAAGACAGCTATCGAGATGATCGAGCGGCTCACGAAAGAGGTCGAAGTCGGCGAGTACTATGTCGGAACGGTAAAGCGCATCATGAACTTCGGCGCTTTTGTTGAGATTTTGCCCGGCAAGGAAGGCCTCATCCACATCTCGAAGCTGTCGAACGAGCGGGTGTCGCGGGTCGAGGATGTGGTGAATGTAGGCGATGAAGTCGTCGTGAAGGTCACTGAAATCGACCGCATGGGCCGTATCAACCTTTCACGCAAGGACGCCCTGCATCTGGAGACGAACAAGAACGGTCGCGGCAGCGGAAAAAAGCGCAAATAACCGGGATGAAGCTGTGAAGTTCGCGGGAGGCAGGTCACTGGGTGACCTGCTCTTTTCGCTTATGGGGTATGTTTGAAACGGAGGCGCCGAATGATTCGCGTACGACAAGGTCGGGTACTTACCGTGGACAGCAGCGAAGAAGGCGTGTCGCATCTTACGGTCCTAGTCGACGGAGGGCGGGCGAGGGCCGTGAGTTACGACGATCTGACGGGTTCCGTGTCGCCCGGGGACAGGGTGCTGCTCAACACGACGGCCGTCCATCTCGGCCTGGGCACCGGCGGCGCGCACTTCGTCATGGGCGTGATCGGCCGGCAGACGGAATACCGAGGTACGGGCCACATCATGAAATGCCGCTATACACCGGCCCAAGTAGCCGTCCTCGCCGTAGAGGAGCCAGCAAGTCCCTACCACGGCGCGATGCACGACGGCGACCTCGGCGGGCTGCCCGTCATCGTTGCGACGCTCCACAGCATGGTGCCCGCTGCGGCCGCGGTCCTTAAAGCGAAACGACCTGAGTCTGCGGTCGTCTACGTCATGACGGACGGGGCCGCGCTGCCCGTGCGTTTCAGCCGGTTGGTTTCCCACATGAAGCGGGCCGGCCTCCTCGATGCCGTGATCACCGCCGGCCACGCCTTCGGCGGGGACCTGGAGGCCGTCACGGTGTACTCAGCCCTTCTGGCCGCGAAAAAAGTGTGTGCGGCCGATTTCGCGATAGTCGCCATGGGCCCGGGCGTCGTCGGCACGGGAACGGTTTGGGGAACGACTGCGGTGGAGCAAGGAACGATCTTGGACGCCGCAGCCATCCTGTCCGGCCGTCCGATCGCCGCACCGCGGCTCAGCTTTGCCGACCCGCGCGAGCGTCACCGGGGCGTCAGTCACCACTCCTTGACGGCCCTCGGGCGCGTGGCGGCTCGCCCCTGTGAGGTCGCCCTGCCGAAGCTGGACGAGCCGGAGCGCACGCGCGTCTTGTCTCAACTTCAGGCGGCCGGGATCACCGGTAGGCACAGGGTCCGGGAGTTCGCCGCGGGCATTGTCCTCGACCTCCTGGCAGAGCTCGATTTCGAGGTACGCACCATGGGCCGTACCTTCCGCGAGGAGCCCGGACCCTTTCTGAGCGCTGGCGCCGCAGCACTGTGCGCGCTGGAGGGGTGAGAGGTGCAGACTTTCTACGCCGACCTGCACGTGCACATCGGTCGCAGCGGGACGCGTCCCGTGAAAATGGCTGCCTCGCCCCGGCTGACGCTGCCTGCCATCATTGAGGAGGCTGCAGAACGCAAAGGCATCCACATCGTCGGCATCGTCGATGCGGTGACCGACCCGGTCTTTGCCGAGCTCCGGACGTCCGTGGCCGGGAGGGCACTGGAGGAGCTTTCCGGCGGTGGGTTGCAGGCGGCCGGCGGTAGGGTGACGATCATTCCCGGCGCCGAGTTGGAGGTACACACGGGGGGCAAAGGAGCTCATTACCTTGCCTATTTTCCGGATCTGAGCGCTTTGGGGTCCTTTCGCTCAGCTATTGCGCCGTACGTGACCAACCTCGCCCTCAGTTCCCAGCTCATTCGCGTTCCGTTGGGCGAGCTGATCGGGCTCACGGCGGATTGCGACGGCCTCTTCCTGCTCGCACATGCGTTCACTCCCCATAAAGGATACTACGGCAGCTGCGCGGCATCTTTGACCGAACACCTGACGGCATACGAG
>JAAYLA010000325.1 GCA_012522135.1 Bacillota bacterium
GCCAGCTGCTTTCCGAGTTCGACGCCCATCTGATCAAAGCTGTTGATGTTCCAGACGGCGCCTTGCACGAAGATCTTGTGCTCATACAAGGCGATCAGTTTCCCCAAGGTGTAAGGCGTCAGCTTCTGGTACAGGATCGAGTTCGTCGGCTTGTTTCCTTCAAACGTCTTGGCCGCAACGAGCAGGTCCAAAGACTCGTCCGGCACGCCTTGGGCCACCAGTTCCGCCCGGGTCTCCTCCGGTGTGCGGCCCGTCATGAGCGCCTCGGTCTGGGCCAGGAAGTTGGCGATCAATACGGTGTGGTGCTCGCCGATTTCGTTGTGGCTTTGGGCGGCGGCGATGAAGTCACAAGGAATCAGCTTTGTACCCTGGTGGATGAGCTGGTAAAACGCGTGCTGTCCGTTCGTGCCCGGTTGACCCCAAATGATCGGTCCGGTCTCGTAGTCGACCACCCGGCCGTCCCGGGTCACGCGCTTGCCGTTGCTTTCCATATCCCCCTGCTGGAAGTAGTCGGCGAAATAGGTAAGGTACTCGTCGTAGGGCAATATGGCGTGGGTCTGCGCGCCCCAGAAGTTGTTGTACCAGATCCCCAAGAGGCCCATGATCACCGGGATGTTCTTCTCCAAGGGCGCCGTGCGGAAGTGTTCGTCCGCGGCGTAGGCACCTTCCAAGAGCTCCCGGAACCGGTCGAAGCCGATGTAAAGCGCGATGGAAAGGCCGATGGCCGACCAAAGGGAGTAGCGACCTCCGACCCAATCCCAGAAGACGAACATGTTCTCGCTGTCGATGCCGAACGCTTCCACGGCCTCGGTGTTGGTCGAGATCGCGACGAAATGCTTAGCGACCGCGCGCTCGTCTTGCGCGTGCTTTAGGAACCAGTCGCGGGCCGTGTGTGCGTTCATCATCGTCTCCTGCGTCGTGAAAGTTTTCGACGCGACGAGGAACAAGGTCGTTTCGGGATCGAGCGTCTTCAGCGTTTCGGCGATGTCGGTCGGGTCGACGTTCGACACGAAATGAACCCGCAGCCGCTCGTGGCCGTACGGCTTCAGGGCGTGGGTGACCATGCGCGGGCCCAGATCGGAGCCGCCGATGCCGATGTTCACGACGTCGGTGATGGCCTTGCCCGTATAGCCCTTCCAGCTGCCGGAACGGACCGCTGCGCAGAAGCGTTCCATCTTGTCGAGCACCGCCTGCACCTTGGGCATGACGTCTTCTCCGTCCACGTAGATGGGGCGGCCCGAACGGTTGCGCAAGGCCACGTGCAGGACGGCCCGGTTTTCCGTTGTATTGATCTTCTCGCCCGAGAACATCGCTTCGATGGCGGCAGGCAAGTCCACCTGCCGCGCCAGATCGACCAGGAGCGACATCGTCTCTTCGGTGATGCGGTTCTTGGAGTAGTCGAAGAGCAGATCGCCCAGCGTGAGTGAGAACTTGTCAAAGCGGTGCGGGTCGGCGGCGAAAAGGTCGCGCATATGCACGTCCCGCATTTTTTTCTGATGCTCGGCCAACGCCTGCCAAGCGGGAAGTTGCGTCAGGGACACGGCGGATGCTCCTTCCTGAAAACGGAATCGTCCTTCGCGTCTATGTTACCCTGCAGCCTGCGGCCTTGCAACGCGTTGCGCCCGTCGTGTTACGCGCCCGCTTGCCGGCTGTCCGTTCCGTAAATCGTTCCTAGGTACTCCGGTGTCTTTTCGAAGGTGTTGTAGGAGAAGTGACAGACGCCGGCGATGTCGAGCGCTGCGAGCATGCGCAAAGTTTGCCGCATTACGTCGGGCGATTGCCGGTACGCGCCCAGCCCTGCGACGACCGGCACGGCGCTCACTTGTTTGACACGCACGACGGCGTCGAACGTGGCCTGGGGCGAGTCGAAGTAGGCCATGGGAAATACAAGATCCAATAGGCCGTGTTGCGTCCATTCTTGCCACGCTTGGCCTTTGTCCTGCGCCGCGACGTCCGGATCGGGGAACACGGCGGCGGAGTACACGATGTCGGGCCGCACCTTCTTGCACACGTCGCGGATGGCCTCGGTCAGCTTCGTCACGGCGTGGCGACGGTACGCGGCGAAGTCGTCCCAGTCTGCCGCGGCCTTCTTGCACACCGGACAGTGGCAATAGCGGGAGTTTGGGTAGCGCACATAGTCCAGATGGATGCCGTCGACGGGGTAGTTTTGCGCCACTTCGCCGTAAACCCGGCTCAAGTAATCGACCACCTCGGGCCGGGAAGGGCACAGGTATGCGCCTTCGGTTCGGCTGCGGTCGAGCGTGCCGGCGAGCAGTTCGTCGAGCGCGCTCTTGCCTTCATCGGACTGCATCGACCATTCCGGGTGGCGAGCGAGAACGTGCCCTTCGGGAAGCCCGGTGGCGGACCACGTGAGCAGGGTGTTGATCCATGCATGTACCCGGATGCCGCTGCCTTCGAGTAGGTCGAGGAGAAACCGGAGGGGATCGTCCAACTCGGGGTCCCGGGGCGCCGGCGGCTCGATGGAGGAGCGGTAGTAGGCTTCGCCCCGGCCCCGCACCTGTACGATCAAGTCCGTGAAGCCGTACCTTTTCGCCCTCTCGACCATGGCCGCAATGCGCTCTTTGGAACTCAAAACGTCCCGCACGACCCACATTGCTTGCATCGCTCACAACCCCTTCCCTGGGAACCTTGCTTTGTTATTCTTCGTTGCCGGCGGCGATCCCTCGGAAGCTCGGCGGCCGGCGCGGACCGTGGTAAGATGGGGCGGGAGGCGTTGCACAGTGTTCTTTCCTTTCCCGCACGCGCTGACTCGTGGCAGATTCCTCCGGCGCTTGAACCGTTTCGTCGCCGAGGTCGAGCTAGACGGCAAGCCGACGCGGGTCCACGTGCCGAATACCGGACGCATGACCGAGCTGCTCGTCGCCGGCCGAGACGTTTGCCTAGTGCCCGTGGACTCGCCCACCCGGAAAACGTCTTACGATCTGATGCTCGTCCGCTACGGGAAAACGTGGGTTTGCGTCGACTCTCGCCAGGCGAACGAGGTGGCTTGGCACATCCTCAAACATCTGGCCGAGGGCAAAGGGCACGGGCTGCCGGAACCGGGGCACCCGCTGTGGGAGCTTTTTTCCGGGATCACGCACGTCGCCCGGGAGGTCGTACGATCCGGACACCGCTTCGATTTTCACCTGCAGCGGCGCGGGCGGGCTGTGTGGGTGGAAGTGAAGTCGGTTAACTTGGTGATCGACGGTGTGGCGCTGTTTCCCGACGCGCCGACGGAACGGGGGACGGACCATGTGCGCATGTTGGCGCAGCTCGCGGACGATGGCGACCAGGCCCACGTGCTCTTTATCGTGCAGCGGGATGACGCTCGGGCCTTTGCGCCTCACGCCGCCATGGATCCCGCCTTCGCCCAAGCCCTCGCGGAGGCCGCGGGGCGGGGAGTGCACGTGCATGCCCTGGGGCTGCGCCTGGCGCCGGAGGGGGCTTACCTGCAAGACGTGTTGCCCGTGCAGATGTAAAGGTAGGCCCATTGCGCCCACCCCTTCTGGCTGGGACGGGAGGAGATCGCCGGGGCAAACGGTATAACTCCTTCAATACTTCTGATAAACGAGGGGTGTTGAAGTGATGTCTAGATTATTTAGAGTGTCATGTCTTCTCGTCTTGCTCGTGGCGTGCGCGTTCTCACCTGCTGGAGCGCAGACGAAACAGATTACTCTATGGCTTATCGGCGATGCGGAGACGGGTTCGTACGCTCAAGTGTTCAAGCAGATCGAGCCCGCACTGCACGCCGCGTTCCCGGACATCGACCTCGACGTGCACTACGTGGTGGCGCCGAACGACCGCTTCCTCGTCGCCCTGGCCGCCGGGATCGCGCCCGACATCGTCACCATGTCCACGGGACAGGCTGCGCAGTTTATCGAGGCGGGGCTCGTCGTCCCTATCGACTACGAAGTGTTCGGCGTGCGCGACTCCGACGATCTGAAAAACCTCTTCTACCCCGGGGCATTGGCCAGCATGTACATGTATGACGACGTCTTCTTCATGCCGACCGAGACGACCACTTTCGGCATGTACTATAACATCGACCTATTGCAAGCCCACGGCCTCGACGAGCAGCATGTGCCGCGCACGTGGGATGAGCTGATCGAGATCGGCAAGCGGTTCATGCGGGAGGAAAACGGAGCCGTGCAGCAGACGGGCCTCGCCCTGCGCCGGGGCTGGATGTGGCCGAGCTTCCGCTTCGCCGCCTTGATCCGCCAAGCCGGGTCCGACTGGCGGGTGAACGGCCGGGCCGCCTTCAACACGCCCGAGGCTTTGTCGGCTATCGAAATGTACGCGAGCCTGTTCCATGAAAACAAGATCACCGCGCCGACGGCCGACAACGTGTGGTTCCAAAACGGCAACGCGGCGTTCTACCTGGGGCCGTCGTACGAGATGCGCACTATGGAGCCGATGACCAGCTTCGACTTCGGCACCGCTCCTTACCCGGTGATCGATCCCGCAAACCCCGTCTCGACGAGTTACAGCTACGGCATGTTCGTATCGAGCCATTCGCAGAATCAGAAGGAAGCCTGGGAGATTGTCAAGTTCATCACCGATACCGAATGGGCGCCCGTCTGGTACCGCACGTCGGCGCTTCTCATCCCGCGTGCGGGCGACTGGATCTTGGACATCGTCGCCGACCAGCCCAAATTCATGCCTTTCGTGCTGGAGCTGGAGCACGCGCGCCTCGAAATCGCACACCCACGGTACAACGAGATCAACGGGGCGATCCGCGATGCCGACAACCAGATCGTGGCACGCACCGCGAGCGTCGCCAACATCTTGGAGGATCTGAACCAAAGGGTCGACGTTTTCCTGCAGGAGCCCTTGCCGTAGGAAGGTCGACGCCGGGGGCTTATGGAAATAACCGGTGTGAGAATAGGGACGGTGGGCAAGAAGAACGCCGGCGGCCGGAGCTTGAGGTCGCCCGCGCCCTTGCTGCCCCCGTCCCGCGCACCGGGAGGGACGACAAGCCATGTGGGGCCATGATTCGCGCACGCTACTCGGTAAAGGATTCACAAGAGCCTTCGTTTTTCTGGCGATGCTTCTTGTTGTCTGTGGTGTCGGTGGTGCAGCGGGAGAAGTGTTGTATCAAAGCGACTTTTCCTCGGTACCCGACGGGAAGCTGCCGGAGGGCTTCCGTGTCTTGGGCGGCACGTGGTCAGTGCAAGACGGCCGGCTAATCGGTTGGAGCCCCTCGTGGCAAAACGGGCAGATTGTCTTCGGCGATCCGGAGTGGGATAACTACGAGATCGAAGCGACCATCACGTTCCTTTCCGCCGACGAGCCTACCCGGTGGGCGGCTTTGATGTACCGGGGACCGGCGGTGGGACGGGCGCCGTATTACCTGTTTACGATCCGGCAAAACGCGGCGGCGGCGAACGGCTTGGAACTGGCCTACCGCACGGCCGACGACGCGAGCTGGAACGTGCATTTGACCAAGGCTTGGCGCGAACCGGTTCAGATCGGTCGTCCCTATAGACTGCGGGTGATCGTGCACGAGCGAGCGGCTGTATACTTCTTTGAAGGTGAGAGGGTGCTCGAGACGGAGCGTTTGATCACCGAGCCCAACGGTACGATCGGTTTCGTCACGAACGGCACCCGTATCGCCGTGGACGAAATCGTGGTGCGTGCCTTGGACGAACAGGCTATGGCCCTGCTGCCGAAGACCGTGCAAGGCGTCGTGCCCCGGCTCGGCGGTAGCTCGGTGCCTTTGGTGATCGCGCACCGCGGCGCCTCGGGGACAGAGCCGGAGAACACGCTGCCGGCGATCGCTAAGGCCATCGAAGTGGGAGCCGACCTGATCGAGATCGACGTGCACCTGACGAAAGACGGCCATGTGGTGGTGATCCACGACGGCACGGTGGACCGCACGGCGAAGGGCGCTCACACCGGAAATGTGCGCGATTTGACGTTGGACCAAATCAAAGCGCTCGATGCGGGCATTTGGAAGACCTTAACCCGGCGCGGGACCAGGGTGCCGACGCTGGAGGAGGCTTTGCTGGCTGCGGACGGCGAGGCCATATTCCTCATCGAGAACAAGGCGCCCGGCATCGAACGGCAAATCGCGGAAGTGATTCGCAAGACGGGGATGGAGCGCAACGTGGTGTTCCAGTCCTTCGATGCCAACTCGGTGCGGACGTTCCGCCTGTTGATGCCGGAGGTGCCGGCGGCGGTTCTCTTCGGCAATCCGGGCATCAGCGACGACGTGGAGCGGGCCGAGAGCATGATCCGCACCGCCCTGCAAGCGAACGCCCAGGTGGTGGCGGTGAACTACGGCGCCGTCACGCCCGAGTTTGTGCGATACATCCAGGCGCGGGGGCTCAACGTGTGGGTCTGGACGGTCAACGGACAAGGCGACATGGAACGCATGATCCGGGCCGGAGTCGACGCGATCATCACGGACTATCCGGAGATCCTCCGCGACCTTTTGGCCGAGTGACCTGACGTGACGTGCAAAGGGAGCGAGACGCAGGTGAGGTACCGCTACTGCCCGATGTGCGCAACGGAGCTCATGCCCATCGGAGATAAGTTCGTCAAGTGTCCGTCTTGCGGCTTCTTTCACTTCCCCAAGGTGGGCGCCTGCGCGGTGGGCATCGTGTACGACGCGCACCGCATTTTACTCGACCGCCGGGCGTACGATCCGGGCCGGGGCCGCTGGGCGCTGCTGGGCGGGTACCTCGAGCCGGGCGAAGATCCCGAGGATGCCCTGCGGCGAGAGGTGCGGGAAGAAGCGGGCCTCGAGGTGGAAGTGGGCGAACTGCTCTCGATCGCGGTAGGTGGGCCCACCTGCGGTCTCGTCTATCCGGCCCGTTACGTCTCCGGCGATCTCCACCGCTCCGTGGAGTCGGCGGAGATCGCCTGGTTTGGTCCCCACGAGATACCCTGGAACGAGATGGCCTTCCCGCTCCACAAGAAGGTGCTGTGGGAGTGGCTGCAAACGAAGGCGCCGGACAGTTTGCGGTCACAGGCACGAAACGGCACGCCGGCGCCTTGAAGGGTGCAGACTCAGGCACCCTCGGCCCGGCCGAGGACCTCCACCATCAACCCGATTTGCATTCGAAGCCACTGGCCTCGGGTTTCGTAGAAGGGGCTGTCCAAGGCTCGGTGCGCATCGCGCAGCGTATCGAGCCATTCCCCTTTTACCGGCGCATCGGGGCCTTGCTCGAGCCAGCGGGCTACGTCGTGTGCGAAGTTGTCCAGCTCAAGGGCCGTGTCCGCGGGCAAAATGTCTTCCGCGACCCACCGGTTCATGCCTTCGATGATCCAAGCCGCAAAGGAGGCCAGCGCACCCCGTACGTTCCACGGCGTACCGGCCTTCATGCTGAAGAGGCCCTTCGCGTACGCGTCCATGTGCCGCGCATCGACGCTGTGCAGGGCGAAGAGGACCGCTCCCGGCTGCCCCGCAGCCCGCGAGCTCATCACTTGGTCGATGACCTGGTGTGGCGACATCCCCATGAAAGGTGCAAGACCCGGCACGAACCAGGCCGAGCCCGTCTTGCCGGAAAGCGCGGCGATTTGCCCGGCGACGTGGCCGTTATCGAGGGAATAGATCATCGGCGTCACAAGATCCAGCCAGCCGGCTTCGGTCCAAGCGAGCCAGTTTTGCCGCTTTGTCCGGATGGCCTCGTCGATGTCGGGCACCACCGCGGCCGAAAGGATCAGGTCCGGATGGTGCTCGTCCCGCCAAGCCGCGACCCGTTCTACGAAGCTCGTGATGTTCTGCTCCTGCCATTTCAGCCACTCGGCCCAGACCGTCGGGTGCGTGGAGGGGCTGATGTCCATCGGATCGTAGCCCGAGACTTCCTTGAATAGCTCACGGGCCTTCGGACTGTATCCCGATGTGTTCGCTAAGGAGTTCGTGTTGGGATAGCGCACGTAGTCCAAATGCAAGCCCGTCACGGGGTACCGCTCGACCATTTCCCGCAGCACCGAGAACACGTACTCCCGCACTTCGGGGTGGCCCGGGTCGCCGTAGTAAAGCCCAGGCTCCAACGCGGCCCCGATGGACCCGTCCCGCTGTAGATTGGCCCAGTCGGGGTGCATGTCGACGGTAATGCGGCCCAGATGGAAGAGGTGGACCCAAAGGTGCAGCTCGATCCCGCGGGCCGCAGCTTCCTCGGCCCACACCTGCAAAGGATCCCAGCCGACGAACTCGCCGCGCTGGGGGGCAATCGCCGACGGATAGATGGTGTAGCCCGTGTAGAAGGTTTCGAGGAACAGGGCGTTGAAGCCTGCCGCGGCCAGCTGGTCGAGGGTGTGGCGAACGGCGATGGGGGAGCGTTCCACCGGCCGGTGCCAAATGCCCCGCAGTTCAAC
>JAAYLA010000047.1 GCA_012522135.1 Bacillota bacterium
GAAATCTCCGCCTGCGGGTTGGCGGCTTTCAGGTCGTAGATCAGCTGGGCCAAGTCCTCGATCGAATAGATATCGTGGTGCGGCGGCGGCGAAATGAGTGCGATTCCCGGGACCGTGTTGCGGAGCCGGGCGATGAGGGGCGTGACTTTATCCGCCGGAATCTGGCCACCCTCCCCCGGCTTCGACCCTTGGGCGATCTTGATCTGGATCTCCGCCGCCGACGCCAGATACGCCGGGGTGACACCGAAACGTCCCGAAGCCACCTGTTTCACGGCGCTGTTGCGTTCGGTGCCGAAGCGGGACGGGTCCTCGCCGCCCTCGCCCGAGCCGGAGCGCGCCCCGATCCGGTTCATCGCGATGGCGAGCGTCTCGTGGGCCTCCGGCGAAAGGGCGCCCAGCGACATCTGCGCCGTGGAAAAGCGCCGCACGATCGACGCCGCCGGTTCCACTTGCTCGAGCGGGATGGGCGAACGGTCGCTGCGGAAGGCCAGAGCCGACCGGAGCTGGCTGGGCTGAGCGTTCACCAGGCGCGTCCATTCTTTGTAGGCGCGGCGGCGGGCTGCCGGATCGGTGCGCGCCGGATCCTCGCCCAGGCCGACCGCCTCGTGCAGCTTCTTGGCCGTCTCGGGCGTGAAGTCGTGGTGCTCGCCCCCTTTGCGCGGCTTGAAGAAACCGTACGTCTCGAGCTTTCCGGGGGTGGGGTATGCCTTTGCGTGCCACGCCAGGACAATCTGCGCGATCTGGGCGAAGCCGCTCCCCCGCACCGCCGACGGCGTCCCCGGAAAGCACAGGTCGATGATCTCGTCGTCGAGCCCCACGGCCTCGAACACTTGAGCCCCCGTGTAGCTGTCGAGCGTCGAGATGCCCATCCGGGACATCACTTTGAGCAGGCCGTCCTCGGCAGCCTTGCGGTAGCGCTGAAGGGCAACGGCGGGAGTGAGGCCGGGTTCTTTGAAGCGCATAGCGGCGACCGATTCGAGGGCCAGGTACGGATACACCGCCGCCGCGCCGTAGCCCAGCAGCGCGGCGATATGGTGGACTTCCCGCGGCTCGCCGCTTTCTACGATGAGGGAAGCCTGCATCCGCTTGCCGGCACGGATCAGGTGATGGTGCACGGCCCCGACCGCCATCAGCGCGGGAATCGGGGCATGGGCGGCGTCGACGCTGCGGTCCGAGAGGACGAGCAAGGCCGCCCCCCGGTCGACGGCGTCTTCGGCCTCCTGTTGCAGCCGCACGATCGCCCGCACGAGCTCGCCGGGGCCGCCCGCTACCGGAAACACTGCATCGAGCCGCACGAGCTTGAACCGGTCGTCCTGCCCGGCGAGTTGCTCCAAGGCCGCCATGTCGCCTGGAAGCAGCACCGGGCCTTCGAGTTCGACGAGCGCTGCCGCCTCGGGCCGTTCCGCCAGCAGGTTGTCGCGGGCGCCGAGCAGCACACGCAGCGAGAAGACGAGCCGCTCCCGCAAATGGTCTATGGGCGGGTTCGTCACCTCGGCGAAGCGCTGTTTGAAGTAGTGATACAGAGGCCGTGGCTGACTCGAAAGGACCGCCAGCGCCGTGTCGTCTCCCATCGAGCCGGTGGGCTCCTTTCCGTCCACGGCCATCGGACGCAAGATGACGACGAGTTCCTCGGACGAGTAGCCGAAGGCGAGCTGCCTGCGGGTGAGGTGCTCCTCGTCGGGCTCCGCGGCAGGCTCCCCGGAACGCCCCGCGGCCGGCCGGGGCGGTGCCGCCTCGGGTGCTGCCTCCGCTGACACCGGCGCTGCCGCCGCCCTGCGCAACACCACCGCCTGCTGTTGCACCCATTCTCCGTAGGGCCGCCGGGTGCTGATCTCCGCCTTGATCTCGCCGTTATGCAGAAAGCGGCCCTCCTCCACGTCGACGGCGATCATCTGGCCCGGTCCCAGCTTGCCGCGCTCGACGACCGTCCGGGGATCGACCGGGACCATCCCCGCCTCCGATCCGGCTACGACGAGGCCGTCGCCGGTGCGCAGGTACCGCAGGGGCCGCAGGCCGTTGCGGTCGAGGGCCGCGCCTACCCACCTCCCGTCGGAAAAGGCGATGGCGGCCGGGCCGTCCCAAGGTTCCATGAGGGCGGAGTGGTACCGGTAGAAGGCCCGCACGGCGGCATCCTGCCCGCTCACGCCCTCCCACGCTTCCGGCATGAGCATCATCACGGCATGCCGCACGTCGCGCCCGGCCAAGGTGAGCAGTTCTAGCGCGTTGTCGAGCATGCCCGAGTCGCTGCCGCCGCGTTCCAATACCGGCCGCAGGTCGACGTCGCCCAGCGCTTCGCACCGCAGAGCCGCTTCCCGGGCCGCCATCCAGCGAGCGTTGCCCAGGATGGTGTTGATCTCGCCGCTGTGGGCCAGCAGGCGGAACGGCTGCGCGCGCCGCCACGTCGGTGTCGTGTTCGTGCTGTAACGCTGGTGGAATACGGCAAAGGCGGTACGAAAGTCGGGGTCCGTCAGATCGGGATAAAAGGCGTCGACTTGGTCCGCCATGAGAAGTCCCTTATATACCACCGTGCGGCCCGAAAGCGAAACTGCATAAGCGTCGAGGCCGGCCACGTCCCATGCCCGGAGGATCCGCCGGCGCAGACGGTACAGGCGCCGCTCGAAGGCCAGACCGTCGTCACGGGCCGGGCGGCGCAGGAAAAGCTGCCAGATGTCGGGTCGCGTCTTGGCCGCATATTCGCCCAGGGCTTCGGGACGTACCGGCACCGGCCGCCATGCCAGCACCTCGACTCCTTCTGCGGACGCTCCCTGCTCCACCGTGGCCTGAAGCTGCGCCTTTGCCTCGGCTGCCTGGGGAACGAAGAACACGCCTACGCCGACATCCCCCTTCTCGAGCGGTGCGTTGCAGCCGAGCTCGCGCAACACCCGCTCAAAGAACTTGTGCGGGATTTGCGTCATGACGCCGGCGCCGTCTCCGGTGGCACGGTCCGCCGCCACCCCTCCCCGGTGGACAAGCCGCTTGAGCGCTGCGATGGCCATGGGCAGCACGCGTGCGTCGTCGCCGTGGGTTTGCGCGATGAAACCGACGCCGCAGGCGTCCCGCTCGGATTGTGCAGGGTCGTACAAAAGGCGAGTTCTCTTCGGTGTGTGTGGCGTGCGTGGCATGGAAAGGTCTCCTCTCACAAGGTGCCGCCGTTGCCGGGCCATCTCCTCCGGGCGCCGGATCCCGGTGACCGCTGCCCGGGCGGAGTATATAAATTCGCCTTTTCCGCCGTTTACGGAATACAAATTCACACGGCGATGCAACGGTGTGTGAGAGCATTGTAGAGGGTCAGGCCCTTTACTGCAACTACGGGCGCTCATGTATACAGGTATACATATTCGTTTCCCCCTTGCGCGCGACGGGGTGCGGGATTTATCATGAACCGTAAAATTCGCGGAGGCATAAGGACCGGCCGGCCGTCCCTGCATCCCGAAAGCACGCGCGGACCAAGCGCCGTGCACACCGCCCACGTCGTCCGCGGGCGGACCCTCTATCCAACGTAAGGAGTGTCACCCATGGCCACTATGAGCAAGAACGACATTCTCGAACTCGCCTCCGAACGCAATGTGAAGTTCGTCCGTCTCCAGTTCACCGACGTTCTGGGGATCCTGAAGAACGTGGCCATCCCGATCGGACAGCTCGAGCGCGCCCTCGACGGCGAGATCATGTTCGACGGCTCGTCCATCGCAGGCTTTACACGCATCGAGGAGTCCGACATGTACCTGCGGCCGGACTACGATACGTTCGCCATCTTTCCGTGGCGGACGCGGGAAAACGGTACGACGGCGCGGCTTATCTGCGACGTCTACTTGCCGAGCGGCGATCCTTTCCCGGGCGACCCGCGCTACGTGCTCAAGCGGGTCCTCGCCGAGGCGGCCGCCCTGGGGTACACGGTCAACGCGGGTCCGGAGGCCGAGTTCTTCCTGTTCCGGCGAGACTCCGAAGGGCGCGCCACGACCGTGACCCACGATGAAGGCGGCTACTTCGACCTGGGACCTGCCGAGCGCGGCGAGGACGTGCGCCGCGACATCGTCATGGCTTTGGACGAGATGGGCTTTGACGTAGAGGCGTCCCATCACGAGGTGGCTATGGGACAGCACGAGATCGACTTCCGCTACGACGACGCCCTGCGCACGGCAGACCGCGTGACCACCTTCAAGTTCGTGACCCGTGCGATCGCCCATCTCCACAACCTGCATGCGACGTTTATGCCGAAGCCCATCTTCGGCATAAACGGATCGGGCATGCACACGCACCTGAGCCTGACGAAGGACGGCGAGAACGCGTTTTCCGACCCCGCCGGCGAGCACGGCCTCAGCGAGACGGCCCTGCAGTTCATCGCCGGACTGTTGGAGCACGCCCGGGGGTTTACGGCCGTCACGAACCCCCTCGTCAACTCGTACAAGCGCCTGGTGCCGGGGTACGAGGCGCCCGTGTACGTAGCGTGGTCGGCCTCGAACCGCAGCGCCTTGATCCGGGTGCCGGCGGCGAGGGGCAACGGCACCCGCGTAGAGCTGCGCTCTCCGGATCCTTCGTGCAACGCTTATCTGGCCTTCGCCGCGATGGCCGCCGCCGGGCTCGACGGCATCAAGAGGAAACTCACGCCCCCGCCCTCCATGCCCAAGAACATCTACCATATGACGGCCGAGGAACGTGAGCTGCACGACATTCGCAGCTTGCCCGGCACCTTAGAGGAGGCGATCGCCTGCTTCATCGAAGATAAGGTCATCGTAGACGCCTTGGGACCCCACGTGGTGCAGAGCTTCCTGGAGGCGAAAGAGGCGGAGTGCCGGGCCTTCCGCACCCAGGTGCACCAGTGGGAAGTCGAGACGTACCTGGGCAAGTATTAGGGCGGACGAAGGGGTGCCCGGGGTGTCGTTCCGGCATGCCCCGGGCCTTCCCCGTTTCGGCCGCCGGATCGGTCGACCGGAGGGCGGGCCATGCGTTTTGCCAAATTACACGGCCTTGGAAACAGCTACGTGTATATCGATCTCGTGACGCAAGCAGCGCCCGAGCTCGACTGGCCCAAAGTCGCGCGCCGGGTGAGCGACAAGGGGTTCGGCATCGGATCGGACGGCCTGATCCTGCTCTTGCCGTCCGAACGCGCCGACGTGCGGATGCGGATGTTCAACGCCGACGGCAGCGAGGGAGAGATGTGCGGCAACGGGATCCGGTGCCTCGCCCGCTTTGCGGATGATCTGGGCCTGGTGGAGGGAGACCGCCTGCGGGTCGAGACCTTGGCCGGCGTGCTGGACCTGGAGCTCCGGCGCAGCGGCGGCGTAGTGACCGCGGTGCGGGTCGACATGGGCCGGCCCCGGCTGAAAAGGTCCGAGATCCCGATGCGGGGCGACCCGGGTGATGAGCCTGTACTTGCCGAGGAGCTCGTGGTCGCGGGCCGGACGCATGAGGTGACGGCTGTCTCCATGGGACCTCCCCACTGCGTCCTGTTCGTGGACGATGTAGACGCGGCGCCCGTGCAAAGCCTCGGACCGGAAATCGAATCCCACCCCGCTTTTCCGAACCGCACCAACGTGGATTTCGTGACGGTGGTCGACGGGGCGAACCTCCGCATGCGGGTGTGGGAGCGGGGCAGCGGCGAGACCCAGGCCTGCGGTACCGGGGCGTGCGCCTCCGTCGTCGCCGCGGCGCTGCTCGGCAAGACGGGGCGGCGCGTTACGGTGCATATGCCCGGTGGGCAGCTTGAGATCGAGTGGGCGCCCGACGGTCACGTGCACATGCTGGGACCGTGCGAGCTAGTATGCCGGGGCACGCTGAGCGACGAATGGCTGGCGTCACTGGGAAGGAGCGGCTAACGAAAAATGGATGATGCCTTCACGCGCGCTCTGCTCGCGGAGCGGATCGGCGGCGCACGGTTCGGGCAGGACGCGGGCTCATACAAGTTCGCGAGGATCAAGACCGCGATCGAGGCCGCGAGGCGGGCCAATCCGGACGTGGAACTGATCGATATGGGCGTGGGCGAACCCGACCAGCCGGCCGACGCCGCCGTCGTTGCGGAGCTGGCCGCGCAGGCGGGCCGGCCTGAGAACCGGTTCTACGCGGACAACGGCATCATGCCCTTCCGGGAAGCCGCCGCGCGCTATATGGCCGACGTGTACGGCGTGAAGTACCTCGACCCCGGCAGCGAGATCTGTCCGAGCATCGGATCGAAGCCCGCCTTTGCCCTTCTCCCGCTGGCCTTCATCAACCCGGGCGATGTTACGGTGACTGCCGCACCCGGCTATCCTGTGCTCGCGACCCATACCGGATACCTGGGCGGCGAGGTGGTACGGCTGCCCCTCTTGCCGGAAAACGACTTCCTGCCCGATCTTGAGTCCCTTCCTGCCGCCGTGCGCCGCCGGGCAAAGCTCCTTTACTTGAACTACCCGAACAATCCGACCGGTGCGGTAGCAAACAGGGACTTTTTCGCCAGGGTCGTAGAGTTCGCACGGCGCCACCGGATTCTCGTCGTCCACGATGCCGCCTACGGTGCCTTAGTATTCGACGGCGAGCGGCCCCTGAGCATCCTATCGGTCGACGGGGCGAAAGAAGTGGCCGTGGAAGTCCACTCGTTGTCGAAGGCGTTCAACATGACCGGATGGCGCCTCGGCTGGGTGTGCGGCAACGAACTGGCGGTGCGGGCCTTCGCCGAGGTAAAGGACAACACCGACTCGGGACAGTTCCGGGCGATCCAGTGGGCCGGCATCGAGGCGATGCGCCGGCCCCAGATCACCCAGGAGGCCTGCGCGCGCTACAGCCGGCGCATGGATCTGCTCGCCGATGCGCTGCGGTCCGCCGGATTTCCGGTGCGCAAGTCGCGGGGAACCTTCTATCTATATGTGCCGGCGCCGGCAGGCACCGTGCAAGGCGTACGCTTCGCATCCGCCGAGGCGTTCTCCTGGTGGCTCATATCCGAGAAGCTGATCGCGACCGTGCCTTGGGACGACGCCGGGGCGTACGTCCGCTTCTCCGTGACGTTCGAAGCCGCAAACGAGGCCGAGGAGCGCA
>JAAYLA010000326.1 GCA_012522135.1 Bacillota bacterium
CCTATATCCAGGCCGTCTCTCCGGAGGAGTTCATCGAAAACCTTGTGTACGGCTTGTACTTCTCTCCGAACGCCGTGGATAACCTGTTCGAAGTTCGGTCGACGCTCGAACTAGGGCTGTTGGCGCGCATCTGGCGCAGCGATGCCACTTTGGAGAAGCTGACGAAGTTGCTTTCCGAACGGCAGCGGGTCCTCGAAGAGGTGGCCGCAGACCAGGACTCGTTCGACATGGACGCGTTCATTGCAGCAGACATTGCTTTCCATCAGGCGTTCTTCGAATGTGCCGATAACGATACCATCGCCAAACTCGCGTCCGTGGTAGATGAGTTCATGTTGCGCAGTCGAGCGGTAAGCCATGTACCGGAACGGCGGGAGCAGGTGCTGCAGGAACACCGACTTGTTATCGAGGCCATCGAGAAACGGGATCATGTCCTTGCTCAGCATCGTCTCCTCGACCACTTCCTCTGGTATCGCGCTTTCGATATACCGGAAAAATCCGAGGTCGGCACACAGGCAGATTGATGGTCCCGGGGTATTGAGCATCATCCGGTCCACGGGAGGTGACGGCCGGACAAACGCAACCAACGTATGGTCGCAGTGAAGCACCAAAGACAAGGCGACGCCGCCCCGAGTTTTCGGGCAAGTGGCGAGATGCTCAGTGAATAAGGGGACTGACTGAAAGGGTGGTATAGGTGCGCCCATCGCGAAATGTATCGGTTCTCTTGCTGGTTGCGGTTTGTTGTTTGTCGCTCAGCGCCGGTTCGCTAGCCGAGAACGTCACCTTTTGGACGTGGGAGGCCGGACAGAGATACAACCTCATCAACGAGGAGCTCGACCTTTTCCGGCAAGCCCACCCCGATGTCGACCTTCAGTACATTAACCGCGATATTCGCTGGGGTGAGGCCCTGTTCGTTGCCATCGTCAGCGGGGCCGCCCCGGACTTGACCATCACACACCAGGACTGGCACCGGGATTTCGCCATGCAGGGCCTGTTCCTGGATCTGCGTCCGTTCATCGAGCGCGACGGCTTCGACCTCAGCGTGTTTCCCGCGTCGGTGATGGAGTATTACACGGGGCCGTTCGGCGAAATCACCGGCATTCCTTGGGACTTCACCACCATACTCTTAGGTTACAACAAAGATCTCTTCAATGAGCGAGGCGTGTCCTTCCCGACTGCTGATTGGGATCTAGATGATATGGTGGAAGCTGCACGCCGCTTAACCTTCGATCGAGACGGGGACGGCGAAAACGACGTATGGGGTCTGCACATCGGACCCCTCCGTCAGTACGTGTGGCGTCTTTGGGGTGTCAACTTCCTGACGGACGACATGCAGCGCACCAACTTGGATGATCCTCGTTCCATCCAAGCCTTCGAATGGTTGGCCTCCCTGTTCCGGGAACACAACGTGGTGGGTGCGCAAGGCCTTGCCACTTCATCGCTCACCCCTTGGATCAACGGACAGATCGGTATCAACCTCAGCTTCCCGCATTACCTCATCAGCGCAGGCAGGACGATGACGCCCGAGTGGGACATCGAGCTAATACCGACGGCTCCCGTGGGCTATAAGATCGCACGCGGAGCGACCGGCGGCTGGGCCATACCTGCCAACGCCGACAATCCCGAAGGCGCTTGGGAGGTTATCAAGTTCCTCGCCTCCCATGAAAGCCAGCTCCGAATGATCGAGAAGGGGATCGGCGGAGTTCACCTTGGCGCCATTCAGGAATACTGGACGCAGATGAGCCCGGCCGAACTCGGTCTGGCGAACCGGAACTCGTTGCGCAACCGTGCAGCCATTGCCCAAGCCTACCAGTATGCTTCCATCGATCTGTATCCCACGGGCTACCAGCAGATGTGGGACACCATCATCAACCCGGCCATCGAAAGCATCATACTCGGGCACGCGGCTGCCCCCGTTGCGTTGTCACGGGCGGCCGAGAGGGTCAACGCCATTCTCAGGCAGGCTGACTGATCCTTCGGCCGACGCTCATCGTTGTGTCGTAGACAGTAAGTGGGGTCGAGCGAGTCGGCATTCGTCTCCTCGGCCCCGCCTCGCCCACGAAAGAAGGAGAATGCATCAATGTCGAGACCGTCCTTGACTTCGTTGCCCCGACCGTTCATCTGCGGCGTCCTTCGCGATCCCGACCCTACACAGGCCATTGCTACGATAAAGAACTCCGAGTACGACGGAGCACAGGCGTTTCTCCTGCACCTTTCTTGCGTCGACAGGCAGTACCGCAACGTCGAGGATCTACGCAAAATCATGAGCTCGACCACTCGCCCCATCCTGGTCCTAAACTACCGCGAGCATGGCTATCAACCGGACGAGGAGCGGGTTGACGAACTGTTGCAAGCGGTCGAGGCGGGCGCCGCGGCGATCGACATTCCCGCCGATACGTACGACCCCGATCCGGCCGACTGGATGGGTGGAACCAAAGTAGATCCGTACGACACCAGGCCGCGTGAGCTTTCGAAAGACCCGCAGGTAATCGAGAAGCAGCGCCGGCTTATCAAACGGATCCAGAACGCGGGAGCCGAGGTGCTGCTATCATCGCATACGCGCATCGTCATGAGCGCGGAGGCCGTCGTGGAGCACGCGTTGGAAATGGCGACCCGCGAGCCCGACATGATCAAGATCGTGTCGGTCGCCTTGAACGAAGACCACGTCGTGGAGGCATTTCGGGCGACCGTCCTCTTGAAGCGAACCCTAAAGCAGCCGTTCCTGTTTATGTGTCACGGCGTGAACGGCAAGCTGACGCGTGTGGTCAATCCCATGTTAGGTTCCATGATGGTCCTGTGCAATCAGCGGTATACTGCCCAGACACTGCACGAACAGCCTCTCATACACGCCATGCGGAGTGTGTTCCAGAACGTCGACTGGTCGGTCCCGCTCCCTGCCGGTGGAGAGACATTCGATAAGGCGTGACGCTTCCTATCTAACGCAAGGAGAGAAGGAATCCCAATGTCCAACCAAGTGAGACTGGGTGTTGTCGGTACCGGGAACATGGGCCTTGGACATATTCGTTACATCGCAAACGGCGAGATCAAGGGACTAACTCTCACGGCCGTGTGCGATAAGTCGCCGGCGAACGTGGAGCGGGCAAAGCGGATCATCGGCTCCGACGTGAAAGTCTTCGATGAACCAGAGGCGATGTTTCGTTCCGGCGATGTCGACGGCGTTCTGATCGCGACTCCGCACCCCTTTCACCCCGCCTTGGCGATTGCGGCGTTTTCCCACAGCTTGCATGTTCTGACCGAAAAACCTGCCGGGCTGCATATCGCCGAGGTGCGCAAGATGAACGAAGCGGCCGCCGCATCGGGCAAGGTGTTCGGGATCGTCTTCCACCAGCGCTTCTATGGAGCCTACAGCAAGCTGAGGGAGCTCATCGCCGACGGCGAGCTCGGCACAATACGGCGCACGAATTGGATCATCACCGAATGGTACCGCAAGCAGAGTTATTACAATGTCTCGCCCTGGCGCGGCACTTGGGCGGGAGAGGGCGGCGGCTCGCTGATGACCCAGGCCTCCCACCAGCTTGATCTGTGGCAATGGACTACAGGGATGATGCCGGCGCGTATCTGGGCGAAGTGCTATTTCGGTAAGCGGCGCGACATCGAGACGGACGACGAAGTCATTGCCTTCGCAGAGTATGAAAACGGTGCTACGGGCGTGTTTGTCGTGAGCGTCACCGAAGCGCCTGGAACGAATCGCTATGAGGTTGTCGGTGATCGCGGCAAAGCCGTGGTCGAGGACGGGCGTCTGACCTTCTGGCGTTTGCGCGTGCCCGAGTCTCGGTTCAATGCGGAAGACCGGCCGGGATTTCCCGAGGCTTGGAAAATCGAAATCCCAGTTGAGCCTTCCCCTCATCACACCGTGTTGATCAGTGATGCGCACAAGCGTCTGATGCAGAACTGGACTGATGCCATTCTTCATGGAGCCCCCCTTGTAGCGAGAGGCGAGGAGGGCCTGTTGAGTCTGACCTTATCCAACGCTATGTATCTCTCGACCTGGACTGGAAACTGGGTGGATGTGCCTTTCGATGAGGACCTGTTCGCCGCGATGCTCCAGGAACGGATCAACAAGTCGGACTCGGCTCGGGTCTAAGCCAACGGCTTCGCATCGGCCGAGTGGGAAATGGTGAAAGGAGATTCATCCATCATGAAGTGGCGTGTCCTGATCACGGATTCCATCTTTCCGTCCATTGAGCCGGAAAGGGGGATTCTCGAGGAAATCGGTGCCTCGGTGGAGCTGTATGACCCCG
>JAAYLA010000327.1 GCA_012522135.1 Bacillota bacterium
AGAGCGTTGGAGCGGGTGCGCAAGTTCTTGCCGCCCGCCTGCCGCGCCCGCCGGCACGCAGCGCAGCCGCAAAAGACGGCGGGCCATCCTTCGTATCCTGCCGTGCCAAGAAGATGCAGTTTCATGTATCCGACCTCCTGTTCAGTTCGGTCCCAGGTGGAGCTCCCTGTAGCCCCGCAGGTTCCCGGCGACGCGTTCCACAAGTCGAATCAGGGACTGCACTTCGTCCGGGTCGATTCCTTGCGCGGCGGCCGCGTACAGATCGGAATAGATGCGCTTCACCTCGTCGGCCACGGCCTCGGCCTTCGGGGTCAGGACGATGCTGCGGATGCGGCGGTTATCCGGGTCGTGCCGGCGTTCGACGAACCCTTTCGCCTCGAGTGCGTCGACTGCCTTCGAGATGGCGGGCTTGCTCACGACGAGCTCTTCCGCCAGGCGATCCTGTATGCGGGCCGCGCCGTGGACGTGCAGGTGGAGGATGATACTCGCCTCCGACGGTGTCAAGTCGAGCTCCTTCAGTTGCCAGCTCAGAAGTGCCCGGCTATCGCGCAGAATGCTGTTGGCCAACGACCACATCGCTTGAATGTTCATGGCCCCTTCCCACCCCGGAATCGTTTCGGCATAAACTGTTCCTACATTATAGCACAGCGGACTGGGAAGCAAACGAGTTCGAAGGAGACGGGGATTGGTAGAGA
Organism: Bacillota bacterium; assembly: GCA_012522135.1. GTDB lineage: Bacteria > Bacillota > Limnochordia > DTU080 > JAAYLA01 > JAAYLA01. The sequence continues at coordinate 696 of JAAYLA010000327.1, forward strand.
TACCCTACCGTGTGGGTGACCGAACGGGCGGGCGACAACCGGTCCTGCGGCATCAACATCCGATTGGCCTTTTCGCCGGTTCATAGGTAAAATAGAGCCGTGCATTTTAAACCTTCTGCGAGGTGATGCTCTCTGGGTGCTCGCAGCGGCCTTTCCATGCACCGTATCGGCTTTACGGTCCTCGCAGTTGCCTTGGCCGGCCTGTTGAGCGGCTGTTTTTCGTGGGTTTCGGGGATCGTAGGCGTGCGCGGGGAGGTCGTCTTTGCCGATACGGGGCTGGGAGTCCGCTCCCGGGGCGAAGTGGCGGGCCAGACCTTCCAAACCCGAGAGGACGGCAGGTTGGCCCTCTCCGTTCGAGCCGGCGTGCACGACTACACCGTTACCACGCTCATGGGCACGGACCGGGGCAAGGTTACGTACTCCGGCACGGGCCCGCTGCGCGTCACGGTGCCGGCGTTTTCGGGCTGGAGCCGTGCGCTGTTCGATGAGCTGTTGATCGACGAGCGTGCCGGTGTGACGAAGCGCTGGGAATACGGCAAGACGGTTAAGGTTTGGATCCAGACGGTGCCTCACCACAACGGAGCCGACGTGGCCAAGGAGGTGCTGCGACAGTGGGAGAGCCTTCTCAACCTGCATGCTCCTCCGCAGCATCCCGCCTTACGTTTTGAGTTCGTCGCGTCGCCGTACAATGCCGATATGACGGTCACGTTCCACGAGGTCGTCGAGTACGTAGATCCGACGAGCGGGAAGATTCTGCGACCCGACGGCTACTGCGCACTGCACTGGAATCCTTTGACGGGACGAATTGAAAAGGCCGACGTGCAAATCCGTCGTGCCCACGCCGGATCGTACGGTCTGCTGCGCCACGAGATCGGCCATTGCCTCGGTTTGGGACATAGCACCAATCCGAACCATCTTATGTATCCTACGGTGAGTTCCAACAAAAACATCACCACAGTCGAGACTTATTACGTGCGCCTGTTGTACTCCATCGGGCGGTCGCAGGCGCTCGCGGGCGCGCGGCCTTCGGCGCTGCCTGAGGATCACGTCGTCCGCATCGAGTACTTGCCCGACGGTACCATTCGGCAGATCATCTCCGATTGGGTAGAAGACGCGCTGTAAAGGAGTGGGTGTATGGCAACCTCTCGTGCAGTGATCTTCGATATCGGCGGCGTGTTGCTCCGGCTCGGTACGCAGGAGTATTTGGACGAGATGCGCAAGGTGCTGGGCCGTGAGGGGGTAGACGGCATCACGACCGAGATGTGGCACAAGTTGGAACGGGGTGAACTGGACGAAGAGGAGCTTTGGGAACGGATCGCGGGCCGTCCCATGCCGCACGACACCTTTGACGACGCCTTTCTCCGTCATTTTACGCCCATGGAAGCCATGCTCGCCTTCGCCCGGGAGCTGCGGCAGGCGGGAGTGCGCACGGCCATTTTGTCGAATACGATCCGGTCGCACGTGCGGGCCATGCGGCGCATGGGCTTTTTGGATGAGTTCGATCCCGTGGTGCTCTCGTGTGAAATCGGCAGCCGCAAACCCGAGCCCGAGGCGATTGGACGGGTCATCGACGTGCTCGGCCTGCCTCCGGAGCGGATCGCCTACATCGACGACGTGCCGGCGTACGTGGAGATGGGGCGGCAGGCAGGAGTGTACGCCGTTCTGCACGAGGACGACGTCGATGCGACCCGCCGGGCCATCCTCGGCTGGCTCGACGGCGCGGCCGGGGAGGAGGCCGGTGCCCTTTAGCCTAATGGATGGAATAGGGGGGTGAGCCGCCATGCAGCCCGGGCGGAGGAGGTACCTGCCTGAGCTCGACGATCTGCGCGCCGTAGCCATCGCCGGTGTGGTCACGATCCACGGCATCATCCCCCTTCTATACCACGGACGGACTACCTTTACATACAACTACGGACTGCTCCTGAACCAGCTCGCCCGTTACTGCGTGCCGCTCTTTTTGCTTCTGGCCGCCTTCCTCGTCACGTACCACCACGATTTCAAGGCGCCCGGCACCTTTGGGCCTTTCATCCGCCGGCGCTTGCTGCGGGTCGCGGTGCCGTACGCCGTGTGGACCTTGTTCGGCATCTTAGAGCGACGGCCCCACGGCATCGGCGCGTGGCTGCGGACGATATTCCTCGGGCAGGGTTACTACGGCCAGCTTTACTTCGTACCCCTCATCATGCAGCTCTACTTGCTTTCGCCGCTCGTGTACCGGGCCATCGCGCATCGCTACCGCCGCTGCACCGTCGCCGGTCTGATGGCGGCGCAGGCGCTGCTTGTCGTCTTGTACCAGCTTACCTACCTGCACATCGTGGGCGTTCCGACCACGGTGCAGGCCGCACTCGACACATACGTCCAGCCCCTTTTCCCCGTGTGGATCGGTTACTGGGCCTTGGGTATGTTCCTGGGCCTTTCCTACTC
>JAAYLA010000048.1 GCA_012522135.1 Bacillota bacterium
GACCAGCGAGGAGTTCTATCGCCGCATCGCCGAGCGGCTCGGACTGGACCCGGAGGCCTTCCTAAATACCATGGGAACGGATGAGGCACGGGACGGCGCATTATACGACTTCGCCCAAGCTCGCCAAGTCGGTGCCGACGCCTTTCCCCGCCTTTACCTTCAGACACGTGAAGACTATCTGTACCTGGTCGCAAGGGGCTACTCCGACTTCGACCGGGTGCGGAGCGTCATCGACGCGATCGCTCCGTAAGGTGCACGGGGCCAGGGACGGCAAGGCCGGAGAAGGCGCCTCCGCCCTCTCCCCGCAGCGGCGATACGTCTAGTGCAGTTCCCTGCAACCTAATCGCCGAGGCGCACGAGCTTGACGCCGTCCCACCACACGGTCCCCCATGATGTAATACGATAGGCGTTCGAGGAGCATCCGGCTGGTCTCCTCGGACACGTAGAACTCCACCTCCAAAACCACCCACTCGCCGCCCGTATCTTGCGTGAGCATACGGTGCAGGTTCGGGCCGATGCTGGCGCCCTTCGGATCCTTAAACGGAATCCGCGCCACCGAGCGGTTCGATGAGCCATTGCGCCGCGAACTGGACGAACTCCAAGTTGACGCCGCTCCGTACGTCCGGCGAATCGCCCCCGAGAATCTGCCCAATACCTCTTCCCACTTGCCGATGGAACTGCCGGTCGCAGGCCGCAGGTTCTGACGACCACTCAAAAAACCAAGAAGATCATGCCGAATTGCACGGTGCTTCCTCCCTTTGAGGGATGGGAGACAGGACGCGGTCGGAAAGGGAGACGTCCGTCGCGTTGAACGACCTACCCTTTTAGCGCGCCGGCGGTAGCACCTTCGATGAAATACCGTTGGAATGCGAGGAAGACGATGAGTACGGGGACAGTAGCAAGCACGGAACCGGCCATGATCCACCTGAGGTTCGCCGAGAACTGGCTTTGCAAATAGGCCAGTCCAACCGCCACCGTATACATCCTCGGACTGCGGAGCACGATCAGCGGCCACAGAAATTCGCCCCAGCTCGAGACAAAGGTGAAGATGACCATGGTCGCAATGGTCGGTTTCGTTAGAGGCAGCATGATGCGCCAATAAATCCCCCATTCCGAACATCCGTCAATGCGGGCGGCGTCCTCCAGCTCCTTGGGCAACTTGAGGAACGCTTGACGGAAAAGGAAGATGGAAAAAGCCGTAACCGCTGTCGGTAAGATCACTCCCAAATGCGTGTTGAGGAGCCCGAGCTGCAGGACCACCAGAAACAGCGGAATCATGACCACCTGAAACGGAATCATCATGGTCGACAAAATAATCCAAAAGGCCAGCGAGCGCCCGGGAAACTGCAGCCGCGCGAGCGCATAACCCGCCATGGAACTGGCCCCGATATTGATCAATATAGAACCACCCGCGATGAGCAAGCTGTTGATAAAGTACTGCCCAAAATAGGGCACCCGTTGCCAGGCCGTGACGAAGTTACTCAGCGTCGGCTCCTCCGGTAGGATACGAGGAGGAAAGGCATACACGTTCTCCCCCGGCCCCTTAAATGCCGTCGATATAGCCCACACAAAAGGTCCCACGGTGTAGATCGCCACGACGATCATGACGGCATACAATAGCGCCTTTGTAATTACCCGACGTACCTTAAGGTCCCGCAGTGTCACGTCATGTCCCTCCGCTCGAGCATACGCATGTTCACATACGAGAGGCCCAGCGTTATGAGGAAGAGGATAACACCCTCGGCGGCGGCGTAGCCGATGTTCAACCGCTCAAATGCTTCGGTGTAAATGCGCATGACGACTGTCTCGCTGGCGTGGCCCGGGCCACCACCCGTCATGATATATGGCAGGTCAAAGGCGCGCAGTGCAGCCATCGACGATACGATCGCAACGAACGTGATGGAAGGCCAAAGTTGCGGCAGCGTGACATAGAAAAATTCCTGCACGGCATTCGCACCGTCGACCACGGCCGCATCCCGCAGTTCCGACGGTATGGCCTGCAAGCCTGCCAGGAAGATGACCATGTAATACCCGATGCCTTTCCACATCTCAACCGACATGACGCTAGGTAATGCCAACGAAGAAGACGTGAGAAAGTGTATGGGTCCGTCGACGAAGGGCAACTGCTGCAAGAACTGGTTTAACAGGCCGTTGGGTGACCGAAAGATAAAGCTCCACACAATCGCCGTGGCGACCGCGGGGGTGACTACGGGCAGGTAATATGCGACGCGGAAAAAGCTGACGCCCAGCATACGGCGGTTCACCAGGACGGCGACAAGCAAGGACACGACGAGCAGAACGGGTGTGACCAACAGATAGAAAAGGGTGTTCTTCAAGGCGTTGACAAACAGGCGGTCTTTCATAAGGGCCCTGAAGTTGGCAAAGCCGATGAACTCCGGGGCCGAAATGGAATCGTATTCGGTAAAGGACAGAATGATTGCGTACGCCGCCGGAATGAGATGAAAGAGGAGGATGAGCAGGAAGGCCGGAGCGAGAAACGACCAGCCCACCGCTGCTCTGCGGCATGCGGTGCGACGGGCGGGGCGTGCTTGCCCCGCCCGCGGTGCGGTCCTTACACGCTGCTGAGGATGCGGTTCCATTCGGCGACCACCTCATCGAGCGCCTGTTGTGCGTTCTTGCCTTCCAAGCAGACCAAGACGATTTGCTCTTCCAGGATCTCAAACAGTTCGCCCGTCCGCGGAATGATGATATCGTAGACGCGTCCGATGCGCATCTGCTCTACCTGCAGCTCCGTTGCTTTCTGCAGCAGTGGATCGTCGAACTTCGGTTCCATCAGTTCAGCGGCCTCGGGACGTGTAGGCATGATGCTCGCCAGCTCGGTGAAACGAAGCAGATTCTCCGTGTTCGTTACAAAGACCACCCAATCCGCTGCGACTTGAGGCGCACTCGATTGCGTGGTAACCGCTAAGGCCCAACCGGAACTGATGTCCGGATGCCCGGTCTTGCCCATCATCCCGTGGGAAACCACCGTCTTTTCGTAGGTGCGCGGGTTGTTTTCCTTCACGAGTGGCAGCATGGTCGCGCCTTGCATGTTCCATATCTGCTCGCTGGCATAAAGGTCGACCAATTCACGGTGAATCTCGTTGCCGACTGTTTCCCGCGGAATGGCGCCCATTTGGACAAGCTCACGCGCCCGCTCGAGCAACGCAGCGGCCTCGGGCGTGTTGAAGACGGCCTTCGTGCCCGTTTCATCCAGTACGGCGATGCCTTCCTTTTGCAACGCCCAAATGAAGCGGCGAGCCGTCAAGATCGGGAAGTAACCCTGGATTCCTGTTTTTTCATAGACGGTCTTGATGGTTTCGTAAAGCTCGTCGTAGTTGGTAGGAATGTCCGATACACCCGCACGGTTCAAGATCTCTTCGTTGTAGAAAGAGACCGATCCGGACGAATACCACGGCAAAGCGAGGAGCTGACCTTGGCGGTTCGTGTAGGCTTCGATCAAACCAGGCGAATACTGTGCGAGCTCATCTTCCGAAATATACTGTTTCAGGTCGACACGCGCCCCGCGGTCGCCTACGACGCTAACCATC
>JAAYLA010000328.1 GCA_012522135.1 Bacillota bacterium
GCGCTGCGCGTCGTCGAACGGTCACCTAGCCTCACTCCCACCCAGGCAGTCCGTCCCCGCGGAGAAATCTCGTCGCGGGACATCATGGGCCTTCCTCAACGGCCGGACGCCGGCGCCTCGCGCACCAGTTCCACCGCGCCCAGCTGCAAGATGGTTCCATCCAGGCCATCGCCCACCGAGACACGAACGTACCGCACCTCCGCCGGTTCCGAAATGTCGGCATAGACACGAATCTGGTGCCACCCGGAAGGCGAAGTGGCAATATCTTCCATCTGCCAGGCCAGTCCAATCCATTCGTCCTGGTTCTCCGACACGCCGATAGCGAAAGACGGTAGCTCCGTATTCCGGGTGTAGGCCGTCACGATGATGCGGCGGAGTCCCGGATATTCCCACACGAGATGGCCCGTGCCGTCACCAAGCCAAACACGCCGTGCCGCGTCATCGAAGAAGGCTGCCGGGTCATCCGTCGCGTAGTCCCAGCCCGGCGTCTCGTACACGGTCAGACTCCTATCCAACACGCCGAACCAGCCCATGGGCTCCGGCGGGGAAAACGGATCGAGCAGCACGGACCAGTTCCGCACGATAATCCGCTGCCGGCTCGAAGATACCCGGCCGTCGCGCGACCCAACGCGAAATTCCAGCTCATAGGTGCCGTCAGCCAACTGGCGCGTGTCGATTGGCAACGCTGCAGGCACTTCCGATCCGGAATAAAGGAGCTCGCCGAGCTGTCCTTGGACTTCTCCGCCGCGCACAGGATAGACCATTAAGACAGCTTCCATTACGTCTTGCGGTGCGTACCAGTGGGAGAGCGCCACCGTCAACTCGCCCTGCACGACCTGGGCACCGGTCGTCGTCGTATCACCGGCCCGCCCGGTGTGAATGACCATCTGCACCCGCGGCCCCTCGTAATTTCCTGCCGGAACCGGCGGATCAACGGGATGGTCGAACGTAAAGACGAGTTCCTGCGCCTCATTTACCCGGGCGCGCAGCCGCACGATGTACACGTCGCCGTCCGTAGCGCCACCTTCGTTGTCGAGCGGCATGGCGTGCGGATCCCGTGGGATCTTGGTGAAGGGGGCGGATTTTCCGTTCACCGTGACGCCGGTCAATTCGCCCCATCCACCCGGACGATGCACGCGGACGGTCCATTCCCGCTCATTGAACGCCCGCGGGCCGTCAAACGCGCCTTGCGCCGCGCCGATCCGCAAGATGGCCTTTCCACCTTCAAAGCTCGTAGACAACGCCGTCGTCCGAAACTGCCCCAGCTCGTACGCGTTGCTCATCGTATCGTCCTCGTAGAGATACGTTTCTGCGAACTGCCGGGTGGACGGATAGAAGTCCAGCGTCAGGTGGCTCCAGTCGCTTCCCTGGACGGTCAATGTCTCATCGGCAAGGGGAATTACGGCTCCTTTGCGGACGAAGATAGGCATCTGCCGGATATCACATTGAACCGTGATTGTTTGCGGGCCGTACACCGTCTCGCCGGTAACCGTATAAATCCAC
>JAAYLA010000329.1 GCA_012522135.1 Bacillota bacterium
ATCCGCTTCTATAACGACGAGCGACTGCACTCTCGATTGGGCTACCGATCGCCTAAGCAGTACCGGAAGCTCCGATCACTCCGTAAAAATGTCGCCTAAACTGTTGACTTTGCGGGGGTCACTACATAGGTAATCAAGCTCGGGCGACCGGAAGTTTAGCCATGTTGGAGCAGGACTCCAAAAACCGATAAAGAACAAGGTTTGAGTCAGGTATGAGACGAGGAGACTGACGGCGGCCGTCACCCCCGGTTCGGGCATTGACGGCCGCCGTCAACGCGCCGGCAGCGGGGCGCGCGAAACCGGGCCCCGGCGACGGGCCCTGGCGGCGCGCTGCCATCTGCGCTCGCGGAAGGCCCGCAGCCCGAGGGTTTACGGAGGTGCTTCTTCGTTGCGTTTAACGGTTATCGGAACAGGCTACGTCGGCCTCAACACCGGCGTGGCCGCCGCCTACATCGGCCACGACGTGGTCTGCGTGGACAAGGATCCGGTCAAGCTCGAGCTTCTGAATCAGGGCAAGAGCCCCATTCACGAGCAGGGCCTGGACGAGCTCCTGGCCCGGGTCCGGGACCGCATGCGCTTCACCGCCGACACGGCCGACGCGGTCGGGGACGCCGACGTCATCCTCATCGCCGTGGGCACGCCTTCCAAGGAGAACGGCGAAGCCGACACCCGCTACGTCGAGGACGCGGCGCGGGAAGTGGCCGAAGGGCTGGTTTCCGGCCGCACGTACACCATCGTGGTCAAGTCCACCGTGCCCATCGGCACCAACCGCCGGGTGGCCCACGTGGTGACCCGGGCGCTGGCCCGGCGCAGCGTCGACGCGGATATTCATTTCGCGTCCAACCCCGAGTTTTTGCGTGAAGGCTTCGCGCTTTACGACACCTTCTACCCGGATCGCATCGTGATCGGCACCGAAAGCGACGCCGCCCTCCGCGCCATGGAGGAGCTGTATCGGCCCATCCTTGAGCAGACCTTTGCACCTCCGGCCGGCGTACCCGTGCCCGACGTGCGGCAGAAGCCGCCCTTCGTGACGACGGACCCCACCAGCGCGGAGATGATCAAGTACGCATCCAACGCGTTCTTGGCGACGAAAATCAGCTTCGCCAACGAAATCGCGGGCCTGTGCGAGCGGGTCGGCGCGGATATTACGGAAGTGACCCGGGGCATGGGCCTGGACTCCCGCATCGGGCCTCGCTTCCTCGGCGCCGGCCTGGGCTGGGGCGGCTCCTGTTTCCCGAAGGACACCGCCGCGCTGATTTCCGTCGCCGCGGAATACGGGTACGAAATGCCCATTACCCAGGCCGCCCGCGACGTCAACGCGCGCCAGCGCCGCCTCGCGGTGGAAAAGCTGCAGGAAGCGCTGAAGGTGCTGCGGGGCCGTACCATCGGTGTACTGGGGCTGGCCTTTAAGCCCGGCACCGACGATATCCGCGAATCGGCGGCCATCGAGATTATCCGCCTGTTGGCGGAGCGGGGCGCCCACGTGAAAGCCCACGACCCGGTGGCCACCGACAACGCCCGGGCCGCGCTGGACGGCATTGAGGTCGAGTTCGTCAACGATCCGTATGAGCTGGCCAAAGACGCCGACGGTCTGGTGCTGGCCACGGAATGGGACGTGTACCGGGCCCTGGA
>JAAYLA010000330.1 GCA_012522135.1 Bacillota bacterium
AGTCCCTCATCGACGACCTGCGGAGCGAAGACCCGGAGCGTGTGGCCAAGGCGCAGCTACACCTCCAGCCGGGCGGCTATGCCTGCTCTACGCCCGAGATCGACGAGATGGTGGACCTTTCGCTCCAGGTACCGGGCGTGCTGGGCGCCCAGCTTTCCGGCGCGGGTCTGGGCGGCTGCATCATGGTGCTCGTGCGGTCGGAGGCGAAAGAACAGGCCAAGCAGGTTCTGACGGAGAGGTTCTACATGCCCCGGGGCCTGACCCCGCAGATAACCGAGAGCACGCCGGTGATGGGGTCAACGCTGGTGAGCATTCCGGCTATGTAGCGACGAACGCATTCTCGTACGGGATGGAGGTAACACATGACCCACGCACTTAAGGATAAGATTGAGCAGAAGGTAGTCCAGACGAGCGTCATCGGACTGGGTTACGTCGGGCTGCCCTTGGCCGTAACCATTGCCGACGCCGGTTTTCGGGTTTACGGCGTCGATATCGACGCGACCAAGGTGCAGGGACTGCTCAACGGGCGGTCTCACGTGTTGGACGTCACGGACGCAGAAGTGACGGCGGCCGTCGCGTCGGGTCGCTTCACGCCCACGACGGACTTCGACGTGCTGGCCGAGAGCGGCGTCGTCATCATCTGCGTGCCGACGCCCTTGCGCAAGTCCAAGGATCCGGACGTCTCGTACATACTCAGCGCCGTGGACGAGATCAAGGCGCGACTGCACAAGGAAATGCTGATCATCCTGGAGAGCACTACGTACCCGGGTACGTCGGACGAGCTCATCGCAGCCGAGTTTGAAAAGATGGGCTACAAGGTAGGTGAGGATGTGCACGTATGCTTCTCACCGGAGCGCGTCGATCCGGGCAACCCCGTGTACAAGACCGAAAACACACCCAAAGTCATCGGCGGTGTCACTCCGGCCTGTACCGAGCTGGGCGTGGCCTTCTACTCACGGGTCATTCAAAAGGTCGTGCCCGTCAGCTCCGCCCGGGTGGCCGAGACCGTGAAGCTCCTCGAGAACACGTTTCGCTCCGTCAATATCGCTTTGGTGAACGAACTCACCTTGATGTGCGAGCGCATGGACATCAACATCTGGGAAGTGATCGACGCGGCCGCCACGAAGCCCTTCGGGTTCATGCCTTTTTACCCCGGGCCCGGCATCGGCGGTCACTGCATTCCGCTCGATCCCATGTACCTGTCGTGGAAGGCCAAGTCGTACGGGTTCTACAATAAATTCATCGAGCTTGCCAGCGACATCAACGGCAACATGCCCCGCCACGTCGTAACGAAGATCGCCGAGGCCCTCAACCTGGACGGCAAGCCGGTACGGGGCTCCCGCATCTTGATTTTAGGCATGGCGTACAAGAAGGACATCAGCGATGTGCGGGAGTCGCCCAGCCTGGAACTGTACAAGCTGCTGGCGAGCCACGGCGCGCAGGTGGAGTACCACGACCCGTACGTGAAGCCGTTCAGCGAAGGCGCTTTCCACTATAAGGGGGTGCCGATCTCCCGGTCGTCCTTGGCCCAGTACGACTGCGTAGTGCTATCGACCAACCACAGCTGCTTCGACTACGCCATGATTGCCGAGAGCGCGAAACTGATCGTGGACACCCGCAATGCGTTCAAGGCCTTCGATTATCCACACATCATCCGGCTCGGCACGCCTACACC
>JAAYLA010000331.1 GCA_012522135.1 Bacillota bacterium
GTGATGGCCGGACGCATCGAACGGAACGCTGATTTCCCCGCGAACGGTCCGCGGCTCATTCGGGGGCACAACCACGCGATCGGCTTCCAGTCGCACCCAGTCTACGGCGGGAAACGTCGCCGCATCGCCCAGCTGATAGGTGAGATTGCCCGTGATCAGCTGCACCGGCTGGTACAGCACTAAGTTGACGACCTCTTGTACGTCGGAAGGTGATAGGATCAGTTCGAAGGCAACACGATCGCCCGGCCGCGCCGTAAGGTCGACGACAAGCGGTTGCACGCCGACGGCGAAGGCGGATGCGTGGAACGTGACAATGAGGAGGGCAGTGACAAGAAGGATGCGTCGGATCATGTTCTTGGATCACCTTCCTTACGGGCCGTGGCCGAGCTGCTGCCGAGAAGCGGCCGGAGGACCCATTGCGAGACGTACGAGCGATCCTCGTTCGCGGGCCCGCCGTTCCGAGGATGTCACCCGTTATCTTAGGTCAGACCGGCTGGCGCAGGGCGCCTGAACCCGGCACCTGCGCCAGTCGGGGTTGTTGCCCATTCTGCGTGGGAAAACCGCTTGTTACAGCGCCTGCACGGTATAGACCAGGGCGCCGATGGACAAGAATCTGTCCGGCTCTACCTCCCACCAATTGCTGTCACGAAGCCATTCCGTGACGACAAAGAAGTTGTCCGAGTGCTTGCCCGGCGTGGAGAACGTGTAATCGTACTCGGTGCTCCCGTGGACGTACGAGGTGTCAGACAAGGTCACCCGGAAGTAGTTGTTGTAAGCTTCGTTGAGGACGGCCTGTACAGTCACCTTGACCGGGACGTTGGTCCAAACATTGAAGCAATGGTGGTGGCTCTTAAGTCCCGGTTCCGAGAACGGGGTCACCCAGATGTTGTCGAGCAAGCTTAACTCGGCGTACGGAAGCACCTTAACCTCGATAGAGACTTTTCCTTCCAGGTCCGAATCCAACGGGCTTGCTACTTTCCCGGCCGCAACGATGGCCGGAACGCCCAACAGCATCACGAGAGCCAACACCAAGATCGACAGTCTCTTCATTTCTGTTTCCTCCCTCTTGGAAGCTGTCTGCTTGATATACACCCACGGGTACCGTGACCCCTAATGGTCCCGGCCCGCCGATGCCCAAACTAACGATCGCTCGCACTCTCGACCGTGATGTAGATGGACCCGATCCTCGCGTCGGTCGGTGTAATCCTCCACCAATCGGTCGTCGGATTCCAGCTCAGCAGAACGTGCATTTCGTAGGTGTAGGTACCCTCGCCTACGATGTTCAGCGTAGGGACAGGTTCCAGCAGTGAGTTCACAGCCGGCCGGCTTGAGGTTGAATGAACCAATCCGATTTGCAAGCGCGGTCCAAGCAACGCCTTTAGATCGTCGTCACTGAGGTTGAAACGCTCCTTGAGACCTGCGGTGAAGTCTTCGCTGATCCTGATCTGGACGTTGTCATTCGTCGTCACGGTAAACGACACCGGGCTCGACTTGTACGTCCTTCCGGCCTCAGGCTTGTCCAATCTCATGACGAAGACCTTGTCATGCACCAGCAGCTTCGCGTGCGGATCGACGATCAGGTGCACGTCGGAAACTCCGCTTAAGCTCGTGTCGGTTGCCGGCTGGTGAGATCTTGCGACGACTGCGGAACCGAGGCTCGCCACCAGTGCTGCCGTAAGTACCAACACGATGAAACGCCTGACCATCGCTCGTCCCTCCAAAGGAATTCCCGGAAGCGCCGCGCCGTGGGACTTCACCCTCACTATAGCCCGGCAATGTGAAAGCAATCTTATAAACGGTCTTAACAATGATATAAAGAACCTGGGACATCGTCACAAAACACGTGGGATGAATGTCCCATGGAGCGCGGTCGTCAATGTACTTCCTTCCTGGGTATGCGCGTGTGGAAGCCGCCAACCGGGGCGATGATTCACGCTCACGTCTCAACGGGGAGTACGGTTTGTTGCAAAGCAAAAGGAGGCGCAGGGACGGGAAAGTGTCGCCTAAGCCTCCTGATGCTAGTCGGGCTGAAGTCTCATTCAACCGTCTCCGCCGCTAGGGACTGAGCGACGAGACTTTGGGTGCGACGGTTACTCCACTGCCTCGACGGGAATGGTGATGGTGCCTTTCAACGTATCAGCCGGGAAGTCGTACCACTCTTCGACTGCCTCATCCCACTTAGCGCCGATCCTAAGGTCGAACTCATACGACCCATGATCTTCGTAATCTCGGCTGAGGATATTCCGGATGGGATCCTCCCAATTGTAGCGGATCGCGACATGGAAACCATGCTCAGTGTAGTGCGTGATGGTCAGGTACGGCTTGAGGAGATCGCGATAATCCCTGTCATTGTGGAATAGCCAGTAGAAGGGGTCCTCGTCAATCCTCAACCGAATGCTCGTGTTGGTCTTGAGAACAAAGGGCAACTGCTCATCTGGAATTGCTGCACCGGGCCGGTCGAAGCTCCACTCAACTCTGGCATCCTCGAGGCCCTCGATCACGGCGTACTTCTCTACGGTAAAGACGACGTCCACGTCCGCGCTGTCCAATTCAGAGGCAA
>JAAYLA010000332.1 GCA_012522135.1 Bacillota bacterium
ACCGATCCGTCGGCCCGCAAGCCCACCGTGTGGGAGTTCCCTGTATGCGCGTTGCCCACCGCCACCACAACGATCTCGCGCCAGCCGGTTACGTCACATTGCCCGGCGCGATTTTCGCCGGCCGCGACCACGGAGCCGTCCCGCCGGAGTCCGACGGAATGCCTGTAGCCCGCCGCGATCGAGCCGTTGCGATTGAAACGAATCATCCGCTCGCCACCTCGGAAGCAGGTTGCGTCCCGGCAACGAAAAGGGTTGCATCGCACGTGCCGGCCTCCCGACTGCCGCCGTGCGGGAAATGTTCGGCGCCGGAGACGAGATTCCCCTGCGCGGGCAACCGATCTTGCCGGGAGGTACATTCGAACCTGTGGCGAAGGCAGCGCCAACGGTTAAATGGATTCAGACAAAACATACGAAGGGGTGGATAGCGTGGCGACAAGTCCCGAGGTCCCCGACTTGTATTTCGACGGGCAGTTCATCGACGTGCTTTGGGACAACTACGACAACGCGATCGCTTGGTTCGAGAAGTACTTCGGATGGAAAGTGCTGCGACGGGATGCGTGGACGGTCGATCCGGATTGTAGCGAAGGTTTTATGACGCAAATGGATCACGGCACTTGGCTCGTCACGTATCGGACCGAAAAGCGTCTTGCTCACCATTTCGCGGAACGGGGCACGGTCGGCGGGCAGGACCCGGATTCTTCAGCCGAGCCGGAAGGTCCGCAGCGCGCGGCGGGGCCTGGACACGTGCGGGTTGCCGTCGATCCAAAAGCGCCAAGGGTAATCGCGTGCTTCGCCGGCGTAATCGATGCCGATGCGGGTGCCGACGGCGACGGTTTCCACAGTCATGCCGTCCGAGATGCGCAGCGGCGACGTGAGCAAGTCCCATCCGTTGTGCTGCCGGGTGATGCCCAGGGCTTGACACAGCTTGCCGGGGCCGTCGGTCAAATGGTCGGTCCGGCCCCGGCGCTCGATCATTTGCTTGATGCCGCGCGTCGGTTCCAGCGCCCGCACCAAGATCGCCTCCGGCGCGCCCTCCTCTCCGGACACGACGTTGAGACAGTGGTGACCGTGGATCACATACACGTACGCTCTACCGGGCGGGCCGAACATGACCTCGGTGCGAGGCGTCCTGCGTCCGCCGTAGGAGTGGGCCGCCCGGTCGTGGGGGCCGATGTACGCCTCCACTTCTACGATGTAACCGCCTACTCCGTTCAGCGTCAGTTCCTTGCCGAGCAGCCGCTGCGCCAGGTCTAAAGTTGGAAGGCGGAAGAATGCCTCGTTTACCTCGCGTGGGTGCATTTCACTGAGTTTACCCCTGCTCTTGTTCTGATATAGAACGCCCGCTTCTCTAAGTCGAAGTTGCTGTGGGCGGCGGCAGGTGTCCACGCTGGCTCGTTCTCTACCACGTCTTACCATGAGCATAGCAGATGAGCGGAGCAAGTGAAACGGCAGCCGGTTTCTTGGTGAGCGCACATGGCTCGGATATACTGGACGTGCCGGAGAAAAATGTGCCCGGGATGGAGTGAGAGGTCCAGTTGAGGATTACCCTTGAAGTGATTGCCGTGACGATAGACGATGCGATTGCGGCGGAGCGGGGCGGAGCGGATCGCATCGAGCTGATCGCAAACGTCTTGGAAGGGGGCACGACGCCTTCGCCGGGGATCATCCGCAGCGTGAAGAAGGCGGTATCGATTCCGGTGTATGCGATGATCCGGCCCCACGGCGGCGGGTTCGTGTACTCGGAGCTTGAAGTCGAGGCGATGGTAGAAGATGCGCGCCTGGCCAGGGAGGCAGGAGCCGACGGCATCGTGGTGGGCGCCCTGCAACCGGACGGCAGCCTCGACGTGGAAACGCTGCGGCGGGTGATGGAGGCGGCGCAGCTGCCGGTTACGTTTCACCGCGCGTTTGACACCTTGACCGAGGAGCGCATGTTTGAGGTGCTAGATCAGCTAAAAGGGATGGGCGTGGAGCGGGTCCTGACCTCGGGAGGTAAGCCGAATTCGTATGAAGGCCGGGATGTAATTGCCCGACTCGTGCGCCACGGCGGACCAGGCATCATGGCGGGCGGCGGCATCGTGCTCGAGGGCCTGGCCTAGCTCGTGGCCTGGACCGGCATACGGGAGGTGCACGTTGGGTCGGCCGCTCGGGAAGGGCATAGGCCCACGGCGCCCGTGACCGAGGCGAACGTGCGCCGCATTCGGGAGATTTTGTCGTAAGAAAGGGCCAAAGGGCTCAGCGGGAAGGGTACGGGGCAGAGGGCTCAGGGGAAAGGGCAGAGGGCGGTGGGGTGGAGGGCGGATGGTCCTTTGTGGCCGCAAGCCAGGTGGGGAGAACCCCCGTGCAGGTGAGGCCGGGTGGTCGCGGACGACGGGAACACCGTCTGGCGCCGGAGAACCCGCGTGCAGGTGAGGCCGTGGAGAAGGCCGTCTGGAGAAGCCCTCTGTGGGGCAGGCTGGTGGGCGGAACGGGGGGCGGAGCACGTAGCGGCAGGCCGGGGACACGGCCCGTGGGAATGGCCGGGCAGATGGCCCGTGGGTGGTGGGTACTGCCGGCAGGGGATGCCACCGTGGCCTGTCGGTGCAGATTCGGCTGCGAAGCGCCGGGGGTGATCGCGTGAAGCGTGTTCAGCCTGGCTAAACGGCCAGGTAGGCGGCTTGACCGTTGTCAACGGCGGGCGCTGCGGGACCGGATGAAGGCAGAGAATGAGGCGGAATCTGCATGGAGTGGCCGGGGCTCCCGTAGCGGGAACCGGCTCCGGCGGGTCTGTCGGACCGTGAACGTGTAGGCCTGGCCGCGTGTGGCCGGCTTTCGGTCTCCAAGCCGACGGCCATGAATGGGCCCTTGGTTCCGGGCCGCCGGATCGCCCCGTGGGCGGCGGGGACGGATTCCAGGCGATACCGCCTGACCTGTCGGTGCAGATTCGGCTGCCCACCGCCGCCCAGCGCGGCGTCCCAGGCGTTTTCCAAAGGAAAACGCCTGGGTACCCGGCTTGCCTGTCTACAACAGGCCCCGTTTCCCACCCGGCCGGGGCGTGGAGACGCCGAGAATCTGCATGGGCTGACCATATGCCCAAGCCGCCCGCCGCAAGGCTGCGCTCGGCCCAGCCG
>JAAYLA010000333.1 GCA_012522135.1 Bacillota bacterium
CGAGCTCGTTCAGCTTTGGGCCCTACGCCATGGCGCTGTCGTTGATGCTCTCTGTCCTATTTGTCTGTCTCCAGCGCATCGCTCCACGCTGAGGCCGGTAACGCCGGTGAAGGCAACCGTGGCCTGTGACCCAAAGTTGGGTCACCGTGCCAGCAGATCGACCCACACGTGGGTCGATCTGCTCCGTGCGCGACCCACTCCCGGGTCAACCGCCTCTGCCCCCGCAGCGACCGGTTCCGTTGGAAATATCCCCCATCTCCTCTCGCTGCAAGAACGCGCGGCGACGGCCAGAAACGGCTGCCGGCAACCGTCCTGTTGGAGCCATGGGGAAAGCCATGGGTGGAGCCATGGAGGGAGCCATCGGGCCGTCCCAAATGCAGTCTTGGGACAGCCCCGACACGCCGCTGCCCCCCCCGGGGAGCCGGTCCAGGCCACCGTCAGCGTCAGCGCCGGTGCTCCCGCCCACGTCACCGGCTATACAGCCTCGCGCACTTACCTCAAGCAGTGGACCACGGTCACCGCCGTCTCGCCTCCCACTGCAGGCACGAGGATCCGCCCGCTGGGCAGAAGGATCTCCACCCTAGCTTGCAGGTGCGTTTCGTCGCCCCGCACAAGCCGCCTTGGGTCGAAGGTGCCGCAGAACCGGCACGGCCCCACCTTGTCCAAGGCGAGACGCTGCGCCGTCTCGTCCGCGTGCACCAGGGTCACGAACGCGGCGACGGCGCCCAACTCGCCGGTCAACACCCGCCACGTCACGTGATCATCCGTGGCGAGATCCCATACCTTGCGCGCAGGGAACACGACGGTAGGCTTCGGCGGTGAACCCGAAGCACTGCTTTCCGCCAGGGGCCCCACACCACCCAACTCCCCGCCGAGGGATTCGGCTACCGCCGTGATCAGGTCCCGATACGCCTGCCACGCCCGTTGGTTCAAACTCGCCAGCCCGCCCAGCTCGCCCTGGGTCGTCACGCGCGCCGTGTACGTACGGATCGTCTCGTTCGCCGGGGTCAGCTGCAGGGTATCCCACGCCTCCCGGAGCTTCCCTTCGCCGACAAGCCTCTCGGCCTCCGCGACCTGGCGCGACCAGCGATCCAACAGCAGGACAAAACGCAAGACCGCTCGGGCATGGGCTAAGTCGGCTGCCGCCCCGGCCCCGTCTACTGCACACGCCTCAAGAAACGCCAGCAGCTCCTCGATGCGCTCGCGCTTCTCGGGCGGAATCTGTCCCCAGCTCGAGTCATACGGAAAATATTCGGGCGACACGATCTCGGCAAACCACTTCTCCTCTTCGGACTGTAGTACAAGACGAGCTGCTTGAGCCGCCTCGGATGCAGGCACACCCCACCCGCGGGCGACATAGTCCGTGTAACGGTCCAGCGCCCGGGACCGCTCCCCGGATCTCGACTCCCACGCACCTTCGAAGAAGGCCCAGGCGTTTTGTTCGATGTCCCGGGTGCGCCAGTGGAGTCCGATGCAGCCTGCGAACCCGTAGGCCGCGAGCACGTCCTGCTGGGCCGTCAGGGTGGCGACGCGCGGCTGCGGGTGCCACATGTGCAGATCCCCTTCCCACCACGGCACGGCCCACACCGTCCGGCCCGACAGCGCAGCCAGCTCCTGAGGCAAGGGTCCGGCGCCCTGTCCCGGCAGGAGGAGCGAGAGGACGACGGGCTCCGGCATCGTTCGGTGCAGTCCGGGCAAAAGGCGCGTGAACTGGGACGCCCCGCCCCATCCGCTCACCGCCAACCGCAAGTGGGGCGCATGCTTTCGCGTCCACTCCCACGCAGCCTGAACCCAGCCCAGCAACCAAGGGCCTTTCCACCGCGCCGTTTCGTCCAGCTCGGGGAAGGCATCTCCATAGCGCTCGCAAAGTTTCTGCATGCCCGGGGACAAGTTCGACGACACGTGCGAAAAGAGGACATGCTCGTGTTGGAAGAGCCACAGCGCATCGAGATCTGGGTAGGTTTCGACGATGTGCCACAGCGTGTCGTGGAAAACCCGAAGTGCCGCCGAATGGGTGGGGTCCAACTCACCGCTCACAAGGCGCGCGGCGGGCGGAATCAGTGAGTGCACTTCAGGCGGAACGATGCCCGCCTCGATCCCGAGGAAAGTATCTATGCCCCATGCATTTGCCCGGCGCATCGCGGTAGCCGAGCAGCCTCTGCGCCCTCTCGTAGCGCGACCGCAAATCCCCCTTGGGAACCGCCGCTTCGCTCCCGAAAACCTCATGGGAATAGCATAGAGCGCTGCCGGCCGCAAACTCCCTGGTCGCCATGGGACGGTATCCCCAGCGAGCGGTCGCGGTCGTGTCGAGCTCGGCCTCGGGCAGCACTCCTTCTGCCGCAACGCGCACGAACGGTTCCACGTAGGTGTAGTAGCGCTCAAGTCCGCCCGTGTACACATGAAAGCCAAGCGTGTTTGCCCCCGAGCGCGCGAGGCCGTCGATGTACGATGCCCAGTCTTCCTCATCCCAGGACGTGGGACCGCAGAGGAAGTTGAACCACGGCAGAGCGCCCCGCACCGCAAATCTTGGCCGCTGCGCAAGGCGTAGCCCAGGCCACCGTCCCTCTTCCGATCGCAGGGCGGCCGCCAGTTCCCCGTCTGTGTCCACCGGCGGCATTTCCCGGCTCAAGTAGAACCGCCATCCTGCCAATGACGCCAGGCGCATCGCCCCGTAAAGGACACCCCGGGGTTCCTCCGCGGCCACGAGCACCACGGAATGATCGCCGGCCGTCACGGAAGCGATGATATAGCCCTGCTCGCCGGCCCATGCCAAATCGTTCGCCAGCCCCGCCTCGGCGACCAACCGTTCCACCGCGCTGCCCGCCTCGGGACGGCCGAGCACGATGCCTTTTCCGGCGGGAAGCGGGCCGCGCACCGATCGCCAAGCAAGGCCCGTGGCCGACCGCAAAAGCCGGTTCAGCTCCAAGTTCGCCCGCCATTCCAGGGACGAGCAGTTGACGTCGCAGTGGATGAACATGGAACTTCCTCCTTGCTGCGTCGAAATGGCTACAGCGCAAAGCCGGCGTGTGCACGTGGAATCCGTGGAATCAATATAGCGCGTCCCCGGCGCCGCGCCTTCCGAGCCGGCCCAGCACCTGATGCATGCGCTCCGGATAGTCGGTCATGATGCCACGGGCACCGAGGTCCAGAAGCCGCGTCATGGCCTCTTCGTCGTTCACCGTCCAGACGTGCACTTCGACTCCTTGTTTCCGTGCGAGGCGCATCAAGCCGGAATGCACCACGCGGATTGGGCCCTGGAACTCGGGCACGTGGAGGAACTCGCCGGGAGGTCGCACGAAGGCCCCTACTCCTAACCGCTGCAGGATATAATAGCGCGTCACTTCGCTGCGGCTCAGGTTCGTAGGGATGTGCGGTGCGACCCGGCGCACGTACTGCAGCGGCCGGTCGTGGAAGGAAACCAAGATCACCCGGTCCGCCGTGCCCGTAGCCTCGACGACGTCCAGCACCTTTTGCGCGAGTTCCTCGCTCTCGGTTTTTAATTCGATGATAAAGGGGATGTCTTCAAAGGATGAGAGCACCTCTTCCAACGTGGGGATGACGACGCCCCTGCCGCGCCAAGGATACGACGCGCCGCCGTCCGGAGTGAAACGGTAGCCGGCGTCCAAGGCTTGGATTTCGCCGAGCGTCATGGCAGCCACGGCACCCGTGCCGTTTGTCGTCCGGTTCACCGTGGCATCGTGCAACACCACCACGTGCCCGTCGGCAGTCAGGTGTACGTCCATTTCCAGCACGTCGACGCCCGCCTGTACCGCAGTCTGAAAAGCCACCATGGTATTTTCAGGGGCCAGTCCCTTGGCGCCGGCGTGGGCTATGATTAAGGGCC
>JAAYLA010000049.1 GCA_012522135.1 Bacillota bacterium
ACTAGGTAATCATGCCAAAGGCGATGCGGAGAAGGAGTAGGGCGTACGGGGCCACCAGAGAGGGAAGCCCATCGGCTGGAAGGCATCCCGGTCCACCGGCGTCGCGAA
The DNA here is from genome assembly GCA_012522135.1 of Bacillota bacterium. Lineage (GTDB taxonomy): Bacteria > Bacillota > Limnochordia > DTU080 > JAAYLA01 > JAAYLA01. Next base: position 109 of record JAAYLA010000049.1, read on the forward strand.
GTCGTCTCCAAGCCGCGGGTGCGAAAGGTGTCCAGTAGTGCCCGCCGGGGTACGGTGTCCGTTATCACGCCGAGAGCTGCCTGCCTACTGCGGCAGGAACAAAGGTGGTACCGCGTAGTTGTCTGCGTCCTTTGGGCGCAGCTTTTTTGTTGTGAGATACTTTTATCCAAGCAGGGAGTCAGGGCAAGGGGGCAGGGGAGCATGGGAGCGAAGAAGCAGACAACTCAGCTTCCGAAAGTGTACGACCCGAAGGCAGTCGAGGAAAAATGGTACCGCTACTGGAAGGAGATCGGCGCCTTCCGAGCCGAGGCAGAGCCCGGCAAGAAGCGGTTTTCAATGGTCATTCCTCCTCCCAACGTGACGGGCAATTTGCACATGGGCCACGCCTTGGACCAGACTTTGCAAGACGTGCTGGCCCGTTGGAAGCGGATGCAAGGCTACAATACGCTGTGGCTGCCCGGCACCGACCACGCCGGAATCGCGACCCAGATCAAAGTCGAGGAGCGCCTGCGGGAAGAGGAAGGGCTTAGCCGTCACGATTTGGGCCGGGAAGCCTTCTTGGAGCGGGTCTGGAGCTGGAAGGAATATTACCGCGACAACATCGTGAGCCAGATGGAGCGGCTCGGCGCCTCGTGCGATTGGTCCCGTGAGCGCTTTACGATGGACGAGGGATGCTCCAAGGCAGTGCGCGCGGCCTTCGTGCAGCTCTTCGAAAAGGGCCTGATCTATCAAGGATACTACATCGTCCACTGGTGCCCCCACTGCCAGACAACGTTGTCCGATCTGGAAGTGGAGCACGTCGAGACCGAAGGCAATCTGTGGCACATTCGCTATCCTCTGGTCGACGGCTCGGGCGAGGCGGTAGTGGCTACGACCCGTCCCGAGACGATGCTGGGCGACACCGCCGTGGCGGTCCATCCCGAGGACGAGCGTTACCGTCACCTGATCGGCAAGTACGTGCGGCTGCCTATCGTCGGTAGGGAGATCCCCATCATCGCCGACGAGTTCGTCGACCCCAAGTTCGGCACGGGCATGGTGAAAGTGACGCCTGCCCACGACCCGAACGACTTTGAAATGGGGCAGCGGCACAACCTGGAGCAGGTGACCGTCATCGGCCTTGATGCCAAGATGACGGAGGAGGCCGGCCGGTACGCGGGCCTGGACCGCTACGAATGCCGCAGGCGCCTCATCGCGGATCTTGATGCCGAAGGATGGCTCGTCAAGACGGAGTCCCATTCCCACGCCGTCGGCCACTGCTACCGGTGCAACACGGTGGTGGAGCCGCTCTTGTCGAAGCAGTGGTTCGTGAGGATGAAGCCTTTGGCCGAGCCCGCTATCCAAGTCGTAAAAGAGGGCAAGGTGCGCTTCGTGCCGGAGCGCTTTTCCAAGAACTACCTGCACTGGATGGAAAACATTCGCGACTGGTGCATTTCGCGTCAGCTCTGGTGGGGCCATCGTATCCCCGTCTGGACGTGCCACGACTGCGGCGAAGTGTTCGCGGCCACCGAGGATCCGGCGGAGTGCCGAAAGTGCCGCAGCGCCAATATCGAGCAGGATCCCGACGTGCTCGACACCTGGTTCAGCTCGGCCCTTTGGCCGTTCTCGACGATGGGCTGGCCCGACAAGACGCAAGACCTCGAGTGCTTCTTCCCGACCGACGTGCTCGTCACGGGCTGGGACATCATCTACTTCTGGGTGGCGCGGATGATCTTTATGAGCCTGGAAACCCAAGGCGTGCCCCCCTTCGAACACGTGGTCATTCACGGCATCATCCGCGATAGCTTAGGCCGGAAGATGAGCAAGTCGCTTGGTAACGGCGTGGATCCCCTGGAAGTCATCGACGAGTACGGGGCCGACGCGCTGCGCATGACGCTGCTGACCGGCACCGCGCCCGGAAACGATCTGCGCTACTACCCGGAAAAGGTGGAGGCCAGCAGGAACTTCGCCAACAAGGTGTGGAATGCGGCCCGGTTCGCGCTGATGAACTTGGAGGATTTCGAGCCGGACGGCAAGCACATCGCCGACCGCGAGCTCGAGCTGGCCGACCGGTGGATCTTGAGCCGTTATAGCTGGACCGTCCATGAGGTGACGCGCCACCTGAACCGCTTTGACTTCGGTGAAGGCGCGCGCACGCTGTACGATTTCATTTGGACGGAGCTGTGTGACTGGTACGTCGAGATCATCAAGCCGAGGTTATACGGCCGGGCCGGAGAGGCGAGCCGGCGCGTGGCGCAGCACGTCCTCGCATACGTTCTGACCCACACGGTGGAGCTGCTCCATCCGTACATGCCCTTCATCACCGAAGAGATCTGGCAGCACTTGCCGCATCAAGGCGAAACGATCGTCAAGGCTCCCTGGCCTGAGGCGGACGGGGCGCTTCAGGATCCCGAGGCCGAGGAGCAGATGCAGGTCGTCATGGAGGTCGTGAAGGCCATCCGCAACATCCGCGCGGAAAAGAGCGTCCCGCCGGGCAAAGCGGTGCCGGCTATCATGTTGGCCGATGCCCAGCGCGGAGACATCCTGAAGGAGAATGCCCCTTACATCCTCGCACTGGCACGCCTTTCCGACATGGACGTGCGCCCGGCAGACAGCCCGAAGCCCGAGCAGGCCGCAGCCGCAGTGGCGGCGGGCGTCGCGCTGTACTTGCCTTTGGCCGGCTTGATCGATATCGCTGCCGAGGTAGAGCGGCTGCGCAGGGAGCTGGCCGAAACCGAGGAGCAGCTAAAGCGCTCTGCGGCACGCCTTGCCAACAGGGGCTTTGTGGAGAAGGCCCCGGCTGAAGTGGTTGAAGGAGCGCGCAGGCGCCACCGGGAGCTCGAGGAGAAGGCCGAAAAAGTGAAGGCCCTCTTGGCCGAGCTGACGTCAGGTGATTCCGAGTGAGCGACGCGCCTCGGGGCAGGGAGTACTTGCACGAGCTGAGCCGGCGGGGCATGAAACCGGGACTGGAGCGGATCGTCGAGCTGCTGCGCCGGCTCGGTGACCCTCACCTGCGGTTCCGGTCGGTCCACATCGCGGGATCGAACGGAAAGGGGTCGACGGCCGCGTATCTCGCGGCCGCCCTCCGTTTTGCAGGCCTCCGAGTCGGTTTGTTCACGTCTCCTCACCTGCAGCGGTATAACGAACGCATCCGCATCAACGAGGAGCCCATCTCCGACGAGGCGCTCAGCGCCTTGGTCGAACGGATTCGTCCCTTGGCTGCCGGCATCGCGGCCGTGCACGGTGCGCCAACGGAGTTCGAGGTCGGCACCGCACTCGCGTTTGCGCACTTTGCCGAGCAGGCCGTAGACGTGGCCGTGGTGGAGACGGGCCTGGGCGGCAGGCTCGATGCGACGAACGTGCTCGACCCGCTGCTCGCGGTCATCACGCCCATAACGCTCGACCATACGGAGACGCTGGGGTCGACCCTAAGCGCCGTTGCGGGCGAGAAGGCGGGCATCATCAAAAGTGGCCGTCCAGTCGTCATGGCACCCCAGCCGCCGGAGGCCCAGGAGGTTCTTCTGACCGTCGCGCAGAGGGAAGGGGCCGAGCCCGTACTGGTCAGGCCGGACGGACAGCCCATGCTCCCGCATCGCACGCACCGGTTCACTCCCGTCGAGTGGAGCGGCGAGGGAGGCACGGTACGGGTTACCTACGCGGACGGGCCAGTAGCTACCTATCGGGTCCGCATGCTCGGAGGCCATCAGCTGGAAAATGCAGCCGTGGCTGCGGCAGCGGCCCGGGAGCTTGTTCGCGCCTTTCCCCGGCTGACCGACGAAGCAGTGGCCGAGGCCTTGAGCAGCACGACCGTGCCGGGCCGCCTCGAGGTGGTAAGGACCGATCCGATGGTGTTGCTCGACGGAGCGCACAACCCTTTGGGCGCCGAACGGCTGGCGGAAGCGCTGCATCAGCTCTTTGCAGGCAGGCCTGTCACCCTCGTATGTGGAATCTCTAAAGACAAGCCGGCGCGGGACATTGTGGCTCGGCTGGCGCCTGCGGCGGACCGGTTTATCGCGACGGAACCGAGCTCTACACGCCTTGGCTGCTGGCCGGCCGCGGAGCTAGTGGCTTTGGCGAAGGCTGCCGGGAACAACGCAGCGCGCGCGGTGCCGGATCCCCTCGCCGCCGTGCAGCACGCGCTTGCAGTCACGGATGAGAGCGGGATCGTCTGCGTCACGGGTTCGCTCTACTTGGTGGGAGAAGTCCGCGCCACGCTGGTCACACGTCCTGCGTCCTAAATCACTCCAGGGTGCGCCCGACGGGCGGGAGGGTGTGACATGGATCGGGAGAAGCTGTGGCAACGCATCCGTTATCGCAAAGGAAGGCTTTTTGTACCCGAGCGGGAAGCAAGCATTTCCTCTCCGATCGTAATCGTGCGGCGTGAGCGCAACAACCTTTTGGTGCGCTGCGACAGTCGGCCGCCCATTGCCTTAGGTTCACGGGTGCACTTGGAGATTTGGGGACCGGACGCGCTCACGACGATCGACGGACAGTTGGAGGGCATGGTGCCTCGCTCCTACGGCGGGTGCATTCTCACCGTCGCGGTTGCAGCAGCGAACACCCACGAGCGGCGTGCGAGCCGCCGGTATAACACACGCTTTTTGGCGACCTTCGTTCCCCAGGAGGCACTCCGGGGACGTCCGGCCGAGGGGGGCTATGAACGCTATGCCACCGGGCACGCCACGAATATCGCGCTCGGAGGAATGCAGCTCGACACCGAGTACGACATGCCGGTAGGCACGATGCTGCACCTGCGGATCGCGGCTCCGGGCGGACCGCTGCAGGCGACCGGCCGCATCGTGAACAAGCGCCAAGATGCGGTCGGGCGTTTCGAGTACGGCATCGAGCTGACGGATTTTGACAGCCTGACCGCCGCCCGGCTGCACCGCATCGTCAAGCGCATGGAAAGGGATCAGATCCGCCGCAGGAGGCCGTCACGCTACGCGGATCCCACCGCGCCGGGCAGACGGTTCCGCTACGGTCGGTTTCGTTACGGCCGCCGGGTGCATTGACCTTTGCGGGGGTCTGCCCGCGATTTCAACGGACTGAGGAGGATCTACGGTGAGTGCGTACGTTGTGGAGCGACGGCAGGATTCGGGAGACGCCGTCTATATTCTCCGGGAGCGCATAAGCGGGACACGGGCGGAAGTGATTCCGGCCATCGGAGCTCAGTGTGCCCGGTTCGCCTGGTGTGCAGGCGGCCATACGGTGGACATTTTGAAAGCGCCGCCGAGCCTCGATGCGCTGCGGGAGGAACCGGTGCAGTACGGAATTCCCGTCCTCTTTCCGTTTCCGAACCGGATCGCCCACGGAAGGTTTGCTTTCAACGGACGCACCGTAGAGCTGCCGATTACCGAGCCCGAGCGCGGCCATGCCATCCACGGGCTGGTGCTCGATCGCCCTTGGACGGTGGCCGACTTCGGCACGGAGGACGATTCGGCGTATATCGTGTGCACGTTCGATTGGCACGACCATCCGGAAGTCCACGTCTTTCCGTATCCCTTTGCCCTGGAATACACCATTCGTCTCACGGCCGACGGCCTGCACACTCGTTTTCGGGCCACGAATACGGGCGACGGCCTGCTGCCGATGGGATTCGGACTGCATCCGTGGTTTCCCGTACCTTTGGTGACGGGCGGCGATCCACAGACCTGTCGAATCGAAGCACCCGTGACGCACATGCGGGAGCTGGACGATCTCATTCCGACGGGACGCCTGTTCGAGCCCGAGGCGGAGCGGGACCTAAGGCGTGGCGTGCAGTTAGGCAGGCTCTTTTTTGACCACGCCTTCACCGGCATTGAGGCGGCGGACTATTGGGACGCCGTCTACACCGATACACATGCCGGCTTGCAAGTCGTCGTGCGGTCCCGGGCCAATCTCACGGACCTCGTCGTGTACACTCCCCCCGACCATTCTGCGGTGTGCCTGGAACCGTACAGCTGTGCAACGGACGCGTTTAACCTGGAAGCCAGGGGAATTGCGGCGGGGATGGTGCGGCTCGCACCGGGCGATAGTTGGAGCACCGCCGTGGACATTCTCGTGCGGACGGCGGCCGGTACGTGAAGCGGCAGGAAAGGGAAGTTCCGGAGGCGTACTAGACAGTCAGTAGGTGACGACAGCACCGGGCCAGGGAGCGTCGAGAACGGGAGGTAGCGGAGACGGTGGCTAGGAAGGGCAAGTCCGAAAGGAAAGACCGCCGATCCCGAACACGGGAAGGCCGTGACGAATACGGCGTCACGCGCAAACTCGGGTCGTTCTTGGCGCTGGTCGCGGTCAGCGTCATCACCGTCGTGCTCGGCTACACGATCGGCCGTTACGTGATCGTCAATTTGATCGCGGATACATTGGGACTCGAGACGGCGGCACAGACCGCGCCGAGTCCGCGCGGTGACGATTCTCCGCTGGGCCGGTCCGCGTCGGCCGAAGTCACGGTCAACACAGTCACCGAGACGGCACCGTCCGCGGGAGCGGCAGCGCCGGGCGGTGCCAATGCAACGACCGGCGAGGAGGACGGCGGGCAGTCCGCCTCGTCCGCGGCGCAAGTTGCTGCATCCGGCGGCACGAGCACATCGACAGGATCCACCGGAACGTCCGGATCCGGGTCCAGCACCGGCACCTCGACACCTGGATCTTCCAATGCCTCCGCTGCCCAGAGCCCGCAGCAGACGCCGCAAGCCTCCAGCCAGCAGGCAACCTCGACGGGTCGCGTGCTCTATCGCGTGCAAGTGGGGGGCTATGCCGACCGGGCGTCCGCCGATCAGCTGCTGGCCGCTTTGAAGGGGACGTTTCCCGACGCCTACGTTGTCTTCGGTACCGACTTTCGGGTCCAAGTGGGCGCCTACAGCACACCTGAGAGTGCCAACGAGGTTGCAGAACAGCTGCGGGCCCAAGGCTACAGCGAGGTGCACATCGTTCCCGTCAACCGTTAGGGCATGCGCCTGCGTGCAGCCACATACCTTGTGACGTCGATCTCTCGCTCGGGAGGCCACTTCTTTGTTCCCATCTCCATCGAAATTCCCTGCGCACCGGAGACGTCAGTCTACAATTTGGAACTTCCGCCGCCTCGGTTGGCTCCTGTTTGTTTTCGTCGCAGGTTTCGCACTGGCTCTCTTTCTCGAGCTGCGCATTCCGCCGGTCGGTGCGAGTCCGACGATCTTACTGTACCGGCACGACTTGGGCCAGACCGTCGAAATAGAACTGGAGCGTTACGTTGTGGGTGTCGTGGCGGCGGAAATGCCCGCTACCTTCCACATGGAGGCGTTGAAGGCGCAGGCCGTTGCCGCGCGCACGTACGCGATCTACACCTTGGAGAACGGCGTGCCGCTCGGTGACGCCGAAGGGGCCGTCCTGACCACCGACCACCGCAGCGCCCAGGCCTGGATCTCGCAGGAAGCTTTCTGGCAACGATGGGGCCGGCAAGCGCGCATCCGGTGGCGGCGCGTCGTGCAGGCAGTTGCTGCTACCCGCGGACAGGTGCTGACGTACGGCGGAGCGCCCATTCTTGCTGCTTACCACTCATCAAGCGGAGGCCACACAGAAAGCGCCGAGAACTACTGGAGCGGATCGGCCCCCTATTTGCAAGGAGTAGCCGATCCGTATGACGACGTCTCCCCGCATCGCGACGCTGTGGTGTCGGTGTCAATGGGAGCCTTTCTGTCGCGCTTCGGCGTGGATCTGCCCGTGGGCGGGGGAACACCGGAGATCGCGGTCACCGAGCGGTTCCCGTCGGGCAGGGTCCGGTCGCTGCGCATCGGCGACACGGAAGTGACCGGCCGGCAGGTGCGGGAAGTTTTGGGCCTGCGCTCATCCCTTTTTTCCGTCCAGATCGAAGGCGACACGGTGCACTTCATTGCGGACGGATACGGTCACGGGATCGGCATGTCGCAATACGGCGCGGAAGGAATGGCACGGCAAGGGTATACGTACGATGAGATTTTGCGGTACTATTATACGGGAGTCAAGCTGACTCAATGGTACGAATGATGCCGCACTCCGGCTTCCGGACAGGAGTTGAATATAGATGATCGATCGTCAACAGGTAATGGACGCGCTGGCCGAAGTCCACGATCCCGAGCTGCACAAAAGCATCGTGGAGCTGAATATGGTCCGGGACGTCCAAATTGACGGCAGGAACGTGAAGGTGACCGTGGCTCTCAAGACGGCCGGATGTCCCCTGAAGGATACAATTCGCCGGTCCGTAGAGGAGCGGCTCGCCCGGATCCCCGGTGTCGGACGCGTCGAGGTCGAACTGGGCGCGATGACGCCGGAAGAGCGTGCCGCCATGTTTGCCGCGAAGTTTAGCTCGCCGATCACGGCTCCCGATTCCAAGACGCAGGTTATCGGCGTCGCGAGCGGCAAGGGCGGCGTGGGCAAGTCGACCGTGACCGTGAATCTGGCGGCCGCGCTGCGCAAGCAAGGTTATGCGGTAGGCGTCCTCGACTGCGACATTTACGGCTTTAGCGTTCCCCGCATGGTCGGAATCGAGGGCGTCAAACCCACTGTATTAGACGGCAAAATCCTGCCGATCCCCGCTCACGGGATGAAGGTGATGTCCATCGGAAACTTCGTGCCCGATAACAGTCCGGTGATCTGGCGCGGCCCGATGCTTGGGAAGATATTGCGGCAGTTCTTGACGGACGTGGTTTGGGGCGAGCTGGACTTTTTGCTGCTCGACTTGCCGCCCGGAACGGGCGATATGGCCCTCGACGTCGCGCAGCTGCTGCCGAATAGCACGTTGCTTATCGTCACCACGCCGCAGGTGGTCGCTGCCGGCGTGGCGAGCCGAGCGGCTCAGATGTCGTTTAAGACAAACCAGCGCATCCTCGGTGTGGTCGAGAACATGTCGGCTTTCGTGTGTCCGTGCTGTGGCGAGAAAACGCCCATCTTCGGCGAGGGCGGCGGGCAGAAGCTGGCCGAGGAGCTGAACGTGCCCCTGCTCGCGCAGTTGCCTTTGACCATGGAGGCACGCACCCTCGGCGACGAGGGCACTCCCGTTGCCATAGCGGGCGAGGGCGTCATGGCGGAAGCCTTTGCTGAACTGGCCGAACGCGTGGCAGCCGCCGTTCAGCAGCCTGCCGGTCAAGGAGGAAAGTAGCCGCACACTGCGGCAAGAAAGCGGCCCTCCCGCGTTCCGGAGATGTTCGGACGCCGGAGGGCCGCTTCGGTGTCGAATGCCGACCGGTGCTATGCGCCCTGTTCCGCAAGCCACCTTTCGCAGTCCATGGCGGCCATGCAGCCCGATCCCGCGGCGGTGACGGCTTGGCGGTACATGTAATCGTGCACGTCGCCGGCCACGAACACCCCGGGAATGTTCGTCCTTGTCCGCTCCCTCACTTTGATGTATCCGGCCTCGTCGAGCTCCAGCTGGCCCTTGAAGATCTCCGTATTCGGCTGGTGACCGATCGCGACAAACAGCCCGTCGCATTCAAAGGTCGATTCCTCGCCGGTCTTCACGTTGCGCAGGCGCAGGCCGGTCACTTTGTCCTCGCCGAGCACGTCGACGACGACCGTATCCCAAATGAACGAGATTTTCTCGTTCGCCATCGCCCGCTGCTGCATTATCTTGGATGCGCGCAAGGTGTCCCGCCGGTGAATGACCGTCACCGACGAGGCGAACTTCGTCAGGAACAGTGCCTCTTCCATGGCCGTATCGCCGCCGCCGACGACGGCCAAGCGCCTGTCACGGAAGAAGAAGCCGTCGCAAGTCGCACAGGTCGAGACGCCGCGGCCGATTAAGGAGCGTTCCTTGGGCAAACCGAGCATCTTGGCCGAGGCACCCGTTGCGATAATCAGCGCCCGCGTCTCGTAGGTAGTCTTCTCGTCTACGGTCACTTTGAGCGGCTGTCCCGACAGATCCACGGCGGTCGCCTGTCCGCTGACGAACTCGGCGCCGAAGCGGGCTGCTTGCTGCTTCATGGCGGCCATCAGGTCGGGGCCCATAATGCCGTCCGGAAAGCCCGGGAAATTCTCCACCATGGTCGTCAGCGTGAGCTGGCCGCCGGGCTGGTAGCCTTCGACGACGAGGGGGTTGAGGTCGGCCCGTGCGGTGTACAGGGCGGCAGTGAGTCCCGCCGGTCCCGAACCGAGAATAATCACATCTCGCATGGACGTGCTCTCCTTCCGCAGCATTTTCACACCCATATGTTACCATAGCCGCCCCGTGTCGCCACAGACAAAACGCACCAGGACGAAGCGCCGCCGCGCACGTCCCGCCGGCGACCGGACAGGCACACGGCCGTCGGCGCGGCCGTACGTTGAAGGGGTCCGAGGGAGGTGATTCTCCGGACAAAAACGTGAGAAGGCGGGTGTGCAAGATGGGTTCATTGCCCCACGGCGGACGCCTCGTGAAGCGAACGGCATCGGGAGAGGAAAAGGCGAAGATGATCGCGGCAGCACGCCGAAACGGCACGCTGGTCTTGTCGCGAGCCGCGCTATCGGATCTCATGCTGCTCGGCACCGGGGCCTACAGTCCCCTTGAGGGTTTCATGGACGCGGCGACGTACCAAAGCGTAGTGGAACGGATGCGTCTTCCTTCCGGTCTCGTGTGGCCTCTGCCGGTTACGCTTCCCGTAACGGCTGTGGAAGCTGCGCGGATTCGGGAAGGAGCAATGGTCCTTCTGACGACGGGCGACGGACGTCCGGCCGGCATTCTGGAACCGAGCGGCGTGTTCACGATCGATAAAGGACACGAGGCCGCGCTCGTCTTCGGTACGGACGATCCGGCCCATCCCGGCGTCGCAAGGCTTTTCTCGGGGCCCGAATACCGAGTCGGCGGATCCGTCCGGTATTTCCCGGACGAAAGCGCAGAGAAGGATTCATTGTTGCTGACGCCGCGCCAGACACGCGCCCTTTTTGCCTCATTGGGCTGGCAGCGCATCGTCGCCTTTGAGACCCGCAACCCGATTCACCGAGCCCATGAATACATCCAAAAGTGCGCGCTCGAGACGGTCGACGGCTTGCTCCTTCATCCGCTGGCCGGAGAGACGAAAGGCGACGACCTGCCGATCGCAGTTCGGCTGCGCAGCTACGAGGTTTTGCTGGAACGCTACTTCCCCAAAAGCCGCGTCGTCTTGTCCCTCTTTCCCGCGTACATGCGATATGCCGGGCCACGGGAGGCGCTTTTCCACGCGCTCTGTCGCAAGAACTACGGCTGCACCCACTTCATCGTGGGCCGGGACCACGCGGGCGTGGGAAATTACTACGGCACCTACGACGCCCAGCGAATCTTCGCGCGCTTTTCCGAAGAGGAGCTCGGTATCACGCCGTTGCTATTTGAGAACGCCTTTTACTGCCGGAAGTGTGAACAAATGGCGAGTTCCAAGACGTGTCCCCACGGTGAGGAGGAGCACGTCGGCTTGAGCGGTACGACCGTGCGCCGGATGCTGCATGCGGGTCAGGCACCGCCCCCTGAGCTGACTCGACCCGAAGTCGCCGAGGTGCTGATCGAGAGCTTGACCAGAGCCTGAGCCGGCGACAGTCTCGCAGTGCGTCGGCCGCCGTCCGGTATAGGGAAGCGCCGGAGGCGGTCTTTTTTTTCCGGGCGAAAGGCATACGGTCGGCCTATGGCGAAAACCTATACCGCACCAGTCATGTCCCCGGGAGGAAACTCACAGTGCTCCGCACACCCATCGTCTTGGCGTCCGCGTCTCCCCGGCGGCGCGAGCTCCTCGCTTCGGTTGGACTCACGTTCACGGTCGATCCTGCCGATGTGGACGAGGAGAGCATGTCGCAACTCGAGCCGCGGCAGCAGGCCGTCGCCTTGGCCGAGCTGAAGGCCGGACATGTCGCCCGCAGGTACGCCGATGCAGTCGTCATCGGGGCCGATACGATCGTGACGGTCGACGGCCAGGCCTTGGGCAAGCCCGAGGATGCCGAGGACGCCAGGCGCATGCTCCGCATGCTGTCGGGCAGGACGCACGAGGTGATCACGGGCGTCGCCGTGGTGGACGCCGCCACGGGCCGCATGGCATCCGATGCCGAGCGCACGCTCGTCACCTTTCGTGCCCTTTCCGAAGAGGAGATCGCTCGCTACGTCGCTTCAGGGGAACCGATGGACAAGGCCGGCGCTTATGCCATCCAGGGCCGCGGAGCATTGCTCGTCTCCCGGATCGAGGGATGTTACCCCAATGTGGTGGGATTGCCGCTCGTCGTGTTGATGCGGCTACTACGACCATTCGGAGTGGTGGTGCTGTAACACCCCTCCGTCGTTGAGAGGTGTGCCACATTGGGAGTGAGAAGTTCTCTGACGATACGCGAGATGCCCGTGGGCGAACGGCCTCGCGAAAAGATGCTGTTACTCGGCGCACGCCAGCTGACAAACCGTGAGCTCATCGCCATATTGCTCGGCAGCGGCACGCGCGACGCGTCGGCGCTCACCGTAGCCGACTGGCTCTTGTCGGAGTTTCAGAACCTGGGCAATCTGGCCGATGCCAGCGTTGAAGAGTTGCAAGGGATTCCGGGAATCGGGGAGGCGAAAGCGATACGTCTGGCCGCCGCTTGCGAACTCGGGCGGCGGTTGGTCCATAGTCCGCCTGTGCGTCCCGAAGTCCGCAGTGCCCGTGACGTTGTCGAGCACGTGCAAGGCGTCATGGGACATCTCGACCGCGAGGAATTCCGGGTCCTGTTGCTCGACACCAAGCACAGACTGCTCGAGTTGCACAAGGTGTCGGTAGGGCACCTGAACGGGACGTTGGTGCATCCCCGCGAAGTGTTTAAGCAAGCTATCCGGCGCAGCAGTGACGCCGTGATTTTAGTGCACAACCATCCGAGCGGCGATCCGACGCCCAGTCCCGAGGATATCGCGGTAACGCGGCGTCTGGTGGCGGCGGGGCGCATCATCGGCATCGAGGTGCTCGACCACGTGATCTTAGGTGCGGGTTCGTACGTCAGCCTCCGTCAAGAGGGCTATATCACCGATGAGGGCGTAGCATCCCTCGCGATCCGTATTTGAGAGCCGGCCGCATCGGCGCCGCACCCTGTCCGCAGCATGGTGTTGTAGGTGTGAAACGAGGAGGTCCACATATGTTTGGCCGCTTTCAGCGCGATGTGGGAGTTGACTTAGGTACGGCGAACACCGTCGTCTATCTGAAGGGCCGGGGCCTGGTCCTGAACGAGCCTTCCGTCGTAGCCGTCAATCAGGACACGAAGGAGATTTTGGCCGTCGGTGAGGAGGCGAAACGGATGGTCGGGCGGACGCCGGGCAACATCGTCGCGGTGCGTCCCATGAAAGACGGTGTGATCGCCGACTTCGACATGACCGAGGCCATGCTGCGCAGCTTTATCGACAAAGTGTACAAGAGGCGTTCCCTTTTCCGGCCCCGGGTTGTAATCGCCGTGCCCTCGGGCGTCACGGAAGTGGAAAAGCGCGCGGTGATCGATGCGGCCCTCTCCGCCGGTTTTAAGGACTCCCGGTTGATCGAAGAGCCTATGGCGGCGGCTATCGGCTCGGGCCTCGACGTGCAGGAGCCCCACGGCAACATGATCGTCGACATCGGAGGCGGTACGTCAGAGGTAGCCGTCATTTCGCTCGGGGGTATCGTGACCCACGAGTCGATCCGCATCGGCGGCGATGCCATGGACGAAGCGATCATTCAGTACGTGCGCCGCACCTACAACCTTTTGATCGGCGAACGCACCGCGGAAATGGTGAAAAAGGAGATCGGGTCCGTATTTCCGCAAGATGCGCCTGTCAAGAGCTGCGAAGTCCGCGGGCGCGACCTCGTTACGGGGCTGCCGCGTACGCTGACTCTCACAAGCGAGGAGATTGCCCACTCCCTGGCCGAGCCGGTCTCGACCATTCTGGAGGGTGTGCGCCGGAATCTGGAACGGACGCCGCCCGAGCTCGCCTCGGACATTTACGATCGCGGCATCATGATGGCAGGCGGCGGTGCCTTGCTCCACGGCCTCGACCGGCTGTTGTCCGACGAGACCGGCATTCCCGTCCACGTTGCCGAGGACCCCCTCGGTGCCGTGGCACGGGGCACCGGGTTGGCCCTGGAGCATTATGACCTGATGGAGCGGATCATGATCACCCAGCGGAAACTGGCATCGGGTTAAGGTGAAAGCGCGTTGCGACACCGCGGGTTTGTCGTCATCCTCATCGTCGCCCTCCTGCTCATCGTCTCCGGCGTCATCTTCCGCACGGCCACATACCGGGAGGGACTCACGCTGCCCGAGCAGGCCGTGTACGAGGTAGTCGCTCCGTTGCAGCGAGCGGCAAACCGCGTCGCATCGTCCCTCCGCTCCGCCCTGGACTCGCTGAAGTCGTGGCGCACACTAAACGAAGAGAACGCGCGCCTGCGTGAGGAAGTGCAGGCGCTGCGCATGGAACGGGATCGCCTCTTGGAGGCCGGTCGCCAAAACGAACAGTTGCGGCAGCTCCTCGAGTTGGTAGAGCCAGCCGGTGGCGAGCTCCTTGCGGCGGAGGTCATCGCCCGCTCGCCCAGCAACTGGCTAGGATCCATTACGATTAGCCGTGGGCGGGTGCACGGTGTAGCCCCCGGCATGGCCGTCGTGGCGCCGGAGGGCGCCGTCGGCAAGGTGCGCAACGTAACGGAACGGACGGCCGAGGTTGTGCTCATCACCGACTCGCGCAGCGCGGTAGGCGGCCGAGTCCGCGACAGGGGCCACCTCGTGTTGGTCGAGGGCACCAGCGATCCGACGGAGGAACGGGCGACCGTACGGCTGCTCGACTGGGAAGCCGATCTGCGGGTAGGGGACGTCGTCGTGGCGTCGGAGCTGTCCTGGATATTTCCCAAGGGTTTGCCAATCGGCGTCGTGGAGCAGGTTCACGAGCGGGAATCGGGCCTGGCCCCCTACGGTACGTTGCGTCCCTTCGTTGACCTGGCGCGGCTGGAGTGGGTAATGGTGGTCCTGGCCGAGCCCATTGAGGCGCCTTGGTGGGAGGAAACGCCATGAGAACGGGCTGGCAGGCTTACGCGATCCGCACGTTCTTGCACGGCGCCTTTTTGATCCTCCTCCTCGTTTTTGAAACCTCATTTTTCTCGGTTTTTCCTTTGCGGGGCGTCACGCCGGACCTCGTGCTCATTGCCGCAATTTCGGTGGGCGTGCTGCGCGGGTACCTTTCCGGTGCGGCCTTCGGCTTTGCCGGAGGGATGCTCGCCGACATTCTGACCGGCCGCTTGATCGGCCTCGGAGCGCTGATTCTAGCCGCCGTGGGGGCCGCGGCGGGCTCCTTGGGCCAGCGTATCGAGAGCGAGCGCATCCCGGTAGTGCTCCTTTTCAACGTAGCGGGAGCTGCGCTGTACTTGAGCTTTTACGGGGCCGGGGCCTGGGCTTTCGGCGTCCACATGCCGGTCTGGGAAGGGGTTGCAGCGCTGGCGCCTTGGCTCATGGCCTACAACGGCGCCCTTTCCTTGCTGTTGCATCCGTTCCTGCGCCGGGCGTACCGCTTCTTAGACGCCGTATACATCGTGCCGCGGGCACCGACGTCGGGTGTACAAGGTAGGTGAGCGCGTTGTCCGAAATCGACAAGACACGACTAATGCGGGCGGTAGGGTTCGGCTTGCTCGCGCTCGCTGTCCTGCTCATTCTCACCGGCCGTCTGTGGTACCTGCAAATCGTCAAAGGACAAGAATACAGCGCCTGGGCCGATGGAAACCGCATTCGGATCATCCCCTTGCCTTCACCCCGCGGCATGATCTTCGACCGCAACGGAAATGTCCTCGCGGGCAACCGCTTCGCGTTTACGGTATCGGCCGTACCGGGAGGCTTGGGAGAAAACCGAGAAGTGCTCATCGAGCGGCTTGCCCCCCTCTTGGGGATGAGTGAAGGAGACATCGAGGAGATCTTGCGCACTTCCCGGGCCAACTATCCGTACGAGCCGATACGGCTCCTGCGGGACGTGGGGAGTGAAGCCGTGGTAGCGCTCGGCGAACATATGATGGATTTGCCCGGTATTTTGCTGGAAGAGGAATGGGTGCGCGAGTATCGCTATAACGCCGTGGCAGGCAATACGCTCGGTTATTTGGGTGCTGCCTCGCCGGAACAAGTGGCTGCCGGTTACCGCACGACCGACCTCGTCGGCCAGGCGGGCTTGGAAAAGTATTACGAAGAGTATCTCAGAGGACAAGACGGCCAGGTTCTTGTCGAGGTCAACGCCCTCAGCCGACCGATCCGCACGATCGAGCGGCGTGATCCTGTACCGGGTCACAATTTGCACCTGACCCTCGACATCGAGTTTCAAGCTTTGGCCGAGCGCATTATGGCAGAGCACATCGAGACCATGCGGTCCACGTACCCGGATGCGCAGGCGGGCGCCGTCGTCGTGCTCGATGCGAAAACGGGCGCGGTCCTCGTTTTTGCCAGTATTCCGGCTTACGATCCGAACCGACTGATCGGCCCCGAGCGCAGCGAGTATTTCCGCTTGCTATCGAGCGATTCGGCCGCGCCCTTCCTGCACCGTGCGGTCCGGGCCTATCCCCCCGGTTCCGTCTTCAAGATCATCACCGGCCTCGCGGCACTCGACACGGGCGTCTTGGGGCCTAACGAAACGTACAACGCGACGGGTTATCACCTGTACAACAAGCGCGACTGGTCCGTGCGCAGCGGCGTGGCACCGGCGGGCAACGTCGATATACGGATGGCGCTCGCCCGCAGCGCGAACGACTTTTTCTGGGAGATGGCGACGCGGCCGGGAATGGGCGGCGCAAGCGGCGGGATCCAGGTTCTGGCCGATTACGCAAGGCGCCTTGGCTTCGGCGCGCCGACCGGAATCGATTTCTCGCCCGAACACGCGGGAATCGTGCCCGACCCGGAGTGGAAACGCCGTGCCCTCCAGGAGCCGTGGTATCCCGCTGAGACCATGGATGTCGCCATCGGACAAGGCTACCTGACCGTGACGCCTCTGCAGATAGCCTTCGCGTACACGGCCGTGGCCAACAGGGGTGTCGCATACCGGCCGCATCTCGTGTCCCGGATCGAAAGTGCCGACGGTGAGGTGGTCTACGCCGTTGAACCCGAACCGGTCACGTTGGACATCGGCGCGGCGTACTGGGAACCGGTGGTGGAAGGCTTGCGGGCGGTCATACAAGATCCCCGGGGCACTTCATACCGGTCCCTGCGTTGGCCCGACGACACACCGTGGGGAGAAGCAGCCACGTACGACCCGGCGGGCAAGACCGGCTCGGCGCAGCGAGGAGAGAACGAAGACCCCCACGCCTGGTTCGCCGGCTTTGCACCTGCTTCCGACCCGGAGATCGTCGTGGTGGTATACGTCGAGGCAGGAGGGAGCGGAGGCGCGACGGCTGCACCGATCGCCCGACGGCTCATGGACTACTATTTCGGCGCTGCGGACGACGACCCCGCGGTCTTGGCCCTAAAGGGGGGGCCTCCCGGCGTAGACGATGGGGGCGAAGAATCAGGAGGAGATGCCTGGTAGTCGCAGAATACGTTCGGGAGAGGGCAGCGCAGACCGACGGAGAAACGGAGTGATCCCCTCTATGACCCACCGCGACGTCGTGAAGATCAAAGGTGGGCGGGGCGGCTTGAGCTTGATCATCGGCGAGGATGCCCATATCGAGGCGGTCATCGACGGGTTGCGCCGGCATATCGGCAGTTCGCGGTCTTTTTTCCGCGGCGCCGCCCTCCGGCTCGAGACTTCCGGCCGGTCTTTGTCTCCCGCGGAGCTAGAACGCTTGACCGAGGTCATCAGTGAACTCGGCATGGTAATCGCCGCGGACCAGCCCGAGACCGAGGAGAGGCAACGTCCGCGTCGCGCTGCCCGGAGGGACGGGGCGGCCAGGCCCTTGCGTGAGGAGCAATCCGCTATGGACGAGCACGCCGAGGAGCGGTCCGTACTGATTAAGCGTACGCTGCGCTCCGGCCAATCGATCAGCTTCGACGGCAACGTGATCATCCGCGGCGACGTCAACCCGGGCGCCATGGTCGTTTCGACGGGTGACATTATCGTCCTCGGGGCGCTGCGCGGCGTCGCCCATGCCGGTGCGACGGGCGACGAAGATGCCGTGGTCATCGCGTTCCGCCTGGAACCTACTCAATTGCGCATTGCGGGCGTCATCTCCCGTGCGCCGGACGGGCAAGGGCCGCGCCCTGCCGTGCCCGAGATCGCTCGCGTGCGGGACGACGTGATTGTGATCGAGGAGTACCGCCCGTAACACCAGGCGTTCAACTTTTCCTCGTGACCTGACCTTTGTTCCCTTAGGAGGCGGCTTCATATGGCAGGAAGGGCAATCGTGATTACGAGCGGGAAAGGGGGAGTGGGGAAGACCACGACCACCGCTAATCTCGGAACCGGCTTAGCTCTGCTCGGCCGCAAGGTGGTCTTGATCGACGCGGACATCGGCCTGCGCAACCTGGACGTGGTGATGGGCCTGGAAAACCGCATCGTGTACGACTTGGTGCAGGTCGTGGAAGGCCAGTGCAAACCCCACGCGGCCCTCATTCGAGACAAAAGGGTGGAAAACTTGCACCTGTTGCCGGCCGCCCAGACTCGTGAGAAGGACGCCATCCGCCCGGAGCAGATGGTAGAACTGGTCGAAACATTGAAGGAGGACTTCGATTACATCCTGATCGATTCGCCGGCCGGGATCGAACACGGCTTCCGCAACGCCATATCCGGAGCGGACAGCGCGATCATCGTGACGACCCCGGAGGTGTCCGCGGTGCGCGACGCCGACCGGATTATCGGGCTCGTCGAAAGTCACGGGCTGCACGATCCGTACCTCATCGTCAACCGCATTCGGCCCGAGATGGTGCAACGCGGCGATATGTTGAGCATCGACGATGTCCTCGACATCTTGCGCATCAAGTTGCTCGGCATCGTCCCCGACGACCAGGAAATCGTAGTCTCGACGAACCGGGGCGAGCCGGTTGTTTTCGATCGGCGCACGCGGTCCGGTCAGGCTTACCATAACATCTGCCGCCGGATCGAGGGCGAGGACGTACCGTTCATGACCATGGATACCGGCTTCATGCAGCGACTGGGCCGGCTTCTCGGGATCGGGGGGCGGCGCAGGAACGCGAATTAGGTCACTGGGCGATCATAACAAGGGGGATCTCGTATGCTCGGGTACTTCAACAAACTGTTCCGGAGGGAGCCAAGCAGCCGCACCGCCAAGGAGAGACTGCACCTTGTGTTGGTGCACGACCGGGCCAACCTATCGCCCCAGATCCTTGAGGCGCTAAAGGAAGATCTTATCGAGGTCATATCGAAGTATATGGAGTTCGACGTCGACAGCATCCAAGTCAATCTGGACAGCGACGAATCGACGGTGGCCCTCGTAGCCAACATCCCCATCCGCGAGGTGAAACGGCAGCTGCGGCATGCGAATTCTTGAACGGTTTCGGGCGGACATCGAAAGGAGGCAGCTGCGCGACCTCGATCCAGTCCTCTTTCTGGTCACCTTGGCTCTCGTTATTTGCGGGCTCGTCGTCATCTACAGTGCCACACGCTCACTGCCGGGCGTCCCCCATCCGCACTACTACGTCCAGCGGCAAGCCCAGTGGGCCGTCCTAGGACTGCTTGCGGGTATCGCCGTCCTTGGCTACGATTATCGCGCGTTACAAAAATGGACGTACGTCCTGTATATCGGCACGGTCGCGGTTCTGGCGGCCGTCATGGTACTCGGTTTCTCCGCAGCCGGCGCCGAAAGGTGGCTCGCGCTCGGCCCCGTCCGTCTGCAGCCGAGCGAGTTCGCGAAAGTGAGCATTATCCTCACGCTGGCCGCCTATCTCGATCGCAAACAAGACTTGAGCCGGTTGTCGAGCCTCATCGGGCCCCTGCTGCACGTCGCGCCGCCTATGGTCCTGATCGCCCTCCAACCCGATATCGGCACGGCGCTCGTCTTCGCCGCCATCACTTTGGGCATGTTGTACTTTGCTGGAGCCCAGCCGAAGCATCTGTTCCTGCTCATCCTGGCCGGCGTCGGGGCCATCGTCCTCGCCGGCTACTTGACGCTACAGGGCTACGTTCCGCTGCTCAAGGACTATCAAGTGCGGCGATTGGCTGTCTTCCTCGATCCGTATGCAGACCCGACCGGCGACGGCTGGAACGTCATCCAGTCGATGATCGCGATCGGTTCGGGCGGCTTTTTCGGGAAGGGGCTTTTCGGTGGGTCCCAAACGCAGCTTAATTTCGTGCCGGCGCGTCATACCGACTTCATCTTTTCCGTAATCGGCGAGGAGTTCGGCTTTCTGGGTGCTACGTTCATTCTCTTCCTGTTTGCGCTCCTCATTTGGCGGTTGCTGCGTGTCACCGTCCTGGCAAAAGACCGTTACGGCATGTTAATCGCCGGCGGCATCACTTCTATGTTTTTCTTTCACATCCTGGTCAACGTCGGCATGACCTTAGGTGTTATGCCGATCACTGGCATCACCCTGCCCTTTCTTTCCCAAGGCGGCAGCTCCCTCATGGCCAACCTAATCTGCATCGGTATTGCGTCCAACATCGTCATGCGGCGGCGCAAGATTCATTTCTGAAGCCCGTACGTCCCGACCGGACCGCGTCGTGAAAAGCCTAGGCACCTACCGGTTCCCATGCCGCCGGCGTCTGCGGTAACCGATGGGCGAGCACACGCAAGCTTTTGCACCGCCATCATAAAGGGGCTCTCACCGGTCATACAGATGGATTACTACTGAGTAGGTGGGATGCTGCCGCATGCGCGACGCGGAAAGGGCGGGGGGCGACGTTGACGTTTGGGCACCGCTCGAGCCGCACGGCGCTTGAGGGTACGGAGGGCAGGCGTGCCGGCGCGCGCCGGTGGCTGCGCATACGGCTCGCACCGTCTTTTTTCCTGTTTCTGTTGCTGATGGCGGCAGCGGGACGTTTGACCGAAGTGGCCACCCTGTTCGGCGTCTTGGTCCTGCACGAGTTGGCACACATCGCAGCGGCAAGGCGCCGGGGTATGCTGGTCTCCCATGTCGAGCTGACGCCCATCGGCGGCGTGGCGCACATTGACGCGCCTTTGGGGATCGACCCTGCCGCGGAACTTGCGGTAGCGGCGGCGGGACCGGCGTTCAGCGCAGCCTTGGCGTTTGTCGGCTGGTTGGCTTTACGGTACAATGTGGTTGAGGGCGACTGGTGGCATCTTTTCATATGGGCGAACGTCACCGTTCTCGGTTTCAACGCGGTGCCGGTCTTGCCCCTCGATGGAGGGCGGATCTATCGAGCGTTTCTGGCTCGTCGCGTCGGCCTGCGCCGGGCTACCGTGCACGCGGTGCGCCTGGCAAGACCCCTTGCTGCGGCGCTTTTGTTTGTCGGCCTGGCCGGCACCGCCGTGCGCCCGGTGAGCGTCGCGCTTCTTCCTCTCGCTGTTTTCGTGTACCTTGCCGCCAGGCGCGAGGAGGCTGACGCACCCTTTCTGCTTATCCGCTTTCTGGCGGCGAAGCGGGAGGAGCTCGGGCGTCGCGGCTTGCTGCCCGTGCAAGCTGTGGCGATTTCACCCGAGGCGACGGTGCGAAGCCTCGCTGAACGGCTGGTGCCCGGCCGGTACTGCGTTTTCTGGGTAGTTGACGGCGACGGGAAGGTACTGGGGGTGGTTTCGGAGGCCCAGGTTCTCGACTGTTTCTTTTCCGGTGGAGTGCACCGCCGGGCCGGGGCTCTGGTTTCACGTGCGAAGCCAAGTCGGGATGGCCGCGGGTGAACCCGAAAGATTGACAGGTGATTCCGTATATGGTAGTCTGAAAGCATACATTTGTTCGATTTTCTTAGGCCTCACCACACCTTAATTTGTCGTGTGCCAAGTCTGCCTGCCGTGTTGCGAACCTGCCGAACGCCAGCCGTAGAATAGCGCAAACGGTGTAAGCGCAAGCTTAGAGCATACATCAGCAGTCTAGATCAGCACCTTGCTAACCCTTTTATACCGAGTTTTGCCGGTTCGGTCAGGAGTGACAAGTTCATGAAGCGGGAGATTGTGATCAACTCCGCTTTCGGTGAGACGCGGGCGGCATTTCTAGAAGATCGTCGCCTGGTCGAGTTGTACGTGGAGCGAGAGCCGAGCCAGCGCGTCGTGGGGAACATCTACAAGGGCCGTGTAGAGAACGTTTTGCCGGGGATGCAGGCAGCATTCGTGAACATAGGCCTTGAACGGAACGCTTTCTTATATGTCGACGATGCTTTGCATCACGGAGAACAGCACAACGGTCACGCAGCGGCGGGTGCCGGACATCCCTCGATACGGGACATATTGAAGGAGGGAGATACGGTCGTCGTGCAGGTGACCAAAGAGCCCCTCGGCACGAAAGGGGCGCGTGTGGTCACCAACCTTTCCGTGCCGGGCCGCTACTTCGTGTGGCTGCCCGGCCAAGACTACATTGGTATCTCGCGGCGCATCGCCGATGAGGCGGAAAGAAGCCGTCTCCGGTCGTTGGCCAAACAGATGCGTCCGGAAGGTGTCGGCCTGATCGTGCGGACCGAGGCGCAAGGCCGTTCGGAGCACGAACTGCTGCAGGATGTCGAGTTCCTCTCACACGTCTGGTCGGAAGTTGAAGCACGTGCGGAACGTCTCAGCGCTCCAGCACTTCTTTATAAAGATTACGACCTTATTTATCGCATCGCACGGGATCGGTTCACGGATGACGTCGACAAACTCGTGGTAGACGACAGCCAGCTCTATCGCCGGCTGCGCACTCTGATTGCGTCCCTTTCGCCCGAGCTGTCCGGGCGCGTGTACTTGTACCATGAAGGGCCGCCCATTTTCGAGGCGTACGGCATCGAAGACCAGATCGACAGCGCACTGGACCGCAAGGTTTGGCTCGATTGCGGCGGCTACCTCGTCATCGACCATACCGAGGCGCTCACGAGCATCGACGTCAACACGGGCCGCTTCATCGGTACGACGAATCTGGCGGATACCGTTTTGCGCACGAACCTCGAAGCGAGTGTGGAGATCGCGCGCCAGCTGCGCCTGCGCGACATCGGCGGGATTATCATCGTCGACTTCATCGACATGGAGTCGAAAGAGGACGAAGAGAAAGTGTTGCGGGTGCTGGAACAAGAAGTCAGCCGCGACAGAACCCGCACGCATATTCTGGGCTTTACCAACCTGGGGCTCGTCGAGATCACACGCAAGAAGGTGCGCCGCGACATCGAAGACGTCTTCTACAAGACGTGTCCGACCTGCCACGGCAGCGGCCAAATCCTCTCCGAAACCACCGTTGCCTACAAGGTGCAGAGGGAGATCAAGCGTGTGGCGAGGGCGACGGACGACGAGGCGATCCTCGTGGCTTGCCATCCGTCCGTTGCGGCGGTCATCATCGGCTCGGGCGGCGCAAACTTGCGCCGGCTGGAAGAGATTACGGGCAAGACCGTCTTCGTGCGGGGAACGGATGGCCTCGACATTTCGGACGTGCGGTTCGTGGCGATGGGCACGAGGCAGGAAGTGGAGCGCCTCGCGCTCCCCGTATACGAAGGGCAAGTGCTCGACATTCACGTCGAAGAGCCCCATGTGTCCAATCCCCGCGACGGCATCGCCCGTGTCGCAGGATACGTGCTCGACATCGAAGGAGCCGGTGAGCACGTCGGTGAGAAGTTGCAAGTCGAAATCACACGGGTTTTCCGCACGTACGCGAAGGGCCGCATGGTGGGCTCCTAAGCCGTTTGACAGAAGCCTGCGCCAGGTGCTAGAATTTGTGGGTGGCCTGACTCCTGTGGGAGTCAGGGCCTAACCGCTCGGCCCGGGCCAGAAAAAAGACGCCGGTGGCGTCTGCCTCGTCGGCCGGCGAGTCCAAAGCGAGGAGGTGGACTCCCGTGTACGCCATTGTGGAGACCGGCGGCAAGCAGTACCGGGTGTCCGAAGGCGCCACTCTTTATGTGGAGAAATTGCCTGGAGAGCCGGAAAGCACGGTCGAGTTGGACAAGGTGCTCCTCATCCAGGACGGCGAGTCGGTGCGCGTCGGCACGCCGTACATCGACGGTGCCCGTGTGGTGGCAACCGTCGTGAAGCAAGCCAAGGCGCCCAAGATCTTGGTCTTCAAGTACAAGCCGAAGAAGAATTACCGGAAGCGCTACGGCCACCGGCAGCCTTACACCGCTCTGCGCATCGAGCGCATCGAGGGGTAAGCGCCGTGGTACGGGTCGACATCTACCGGACGGCCCGTGGCGATGTGGCAGGCTTCACCGCCTCGGGTCACGCAGGCTATGCGCCCAAGGGTAGCGACATCGTCTGTGCGGCCGTCTCGGTACTGACCCAGACCGCCGTGCTGGCGTTGCCCCGGCACGCCCGGGTAACACCGGAGGTGGCGGTCGACGATGAGGAAGGCTTTCTCACGTGCCGGTTGCCCCGGGACCTCGATCCGGTGCAAGCCGAACGGGCGCAGATCATTTTGGAGAGCATGGTAACGGGCTTGGTCGAGATAGCCCGTGAGTACGGGGACTATATCGAAGTAAAGGAGGTCGTGCAGGAATGATCCGCATGAACCTGCAGCTTTTTGCTACGAAAAAGGGCGGGGGCAGCACACGCAACGGCCGTGACTCGCAGGCGAAGCGGCTGGGCGTGAAGCGCTTCGCCGGCCAGTACGTGACGGCGGGAAGCATTTTGGTGCGCCAGCGCGGAACGAAGGTGCATCCGGGCCTCAACGTTGGCATCGGCAAGGACGATACGCTCTTCGCCAAGGTCGATGGATACGTGGCCTTCACCAACCACGGCAAGCGCGCCAAGAAGGTGTACGTTATCCCCGAGACGGAGGTTGCGGCGGCTCGAGCCTAAGGGGCGGTCGCCGTCGTGTTGCCAGGAGCCCGGTCACCGCGCAGGGTGCACCGGGCTCTTTGTCTCGGAAGTAGGTATGGCGCCGTTCACGGACGGGCACGGGTATGCCGAGGAGGGCAGGCGCATGTTTGTCGACAGCGTGAAGATTTTCGTTAAGGCAGGCGACGGCGGGCGCGGCGCCGTGGCGTGGCGGCGGGAAAAATACGTACCGAGCGGCGGTCCCGACGGAGGGGACGGAGGACGGGGCGGCTCGGTGTACCTGGAAGCGACCTCGGCACTCTCGACCCTGATCGACTTCCGCTACCGCCCCCATTACCGAGCCGAGCGGGGCCGGGACGGGGAAGGCGGAAAGCGCCACGGGCGCAGCGGCGAAGACCTCGTCCTGCGCGTGCCCGTGGGCACCCAGGTCTACAGCGAAGACGGACAGCTGTTGGTCGACTTGGTCGAAGACGGCGCCCGCTGGCTTGCCGCCGCGGGAGGAAAGGGCGGCAGGGGCAACGCCCGCTTTGCCACACCGACCCGGCAGGCACCCGCCTTCGCCGAGAAGGGAGAGCCGGGCGAGGAGCGCTGGTTGCGGCTCGAACTGAAGCTCTTGGCCGACGTCGGCCTGGTAGGTTTTCCTAACGTGGGCAAGTCGACGCTCATTTCCGTAGTGTCGGCGGCCAAACCGAAGATCGCCGACTACCATTTTACCACGCTCGTGCCGAACTTGGGGGTCGTTTCCCTCGGCCCGGGTGAAAGCTTCGTCATGGCGGACATACCGGGTCTCATCGAGGGTGCCCACCGCGGCGCCGGCTTGGGCCACGCTTTCTTGCGGCACATCGAGCGGACGAGCGTACTCGTTTTGGTAGTGGACGCCTCGGCACGGGAAGGGCGCCATCCCGTCTCGGACTTGGATGTACTAGAACGCGAGCTCGAACGGTACAATCCCGACTTGGCCAAGCGCCGTCGCCTGATCGCCGCCAACATGATGGACCTGCCTACCGCCCGTGAGCACCTGCCGGCCGTCGAGGAGTGGGCACGGGCGCGAGAAATACCCGTCTACCCGGTGTCCGCAGCCACGGGCGAGGGCACGAAGGAACTCGTATATGCGGCGTGGCACGCGGTGCAGGAGGCCCGCCGGACCAGGCGTGAAGCCGACGGGACTCAGGGCGGCGGTGCGGTGCGGGTGTACGGGATCGACGCCGGAAAGGACGGAGGACGTTCACGCCGCCGCTACGATTTGCGCGCTTTCCATATCGTCAAAGGTGACGACGGGTTCGTCGTGAAAGGCGACGACCTCGAACGCTACATGCAGCGCTTTGACTTCTCCAACGAAGCCGCTATGCGGCACCTCGAGCGCCTGTTCGACCGCCTCGGCATTTACGACGCGCTGCGCGAGGCGGGTGTGCAGGACGGCGACACGGTGCGCATAGCTGATCTCGAGTTCGAGTTCATCGATTAACTAGGTGCAGGATCCTTTTTCCTGGAAGCGAACCAATCCACAATAAGCAAATGGGTGATGGCATGCTGACGAGCAAGCAACGGGCTTATTTGCGCGGCTTGGGTCAAGACCTTGACCCCGTGTTGCAAATCGGCAAGGGCGGGATTACCGAGCAAGTGGTCAAACAGGCAGACGACGCCCTCGAAGCGCGGGAACTCATCAAAGTGCGCCTTCTGCGCAACGCGACGATCACGTTGCAGGAGGCGACGGAAGCCCTGTGTGCCGCGACCCAGGCGGATCCCGTCTCGCAAGTGGGCCGCGTCGCGCTGCTGTACCGCCGGTCAAAGAAGGCGCCGCGCATCGAACTTCCGTCGTAGCCTTGTTCGTGCCGCACCCGGGAGCACGGTTCACATGTCCTAAGGAGGGAGCTCCGTCCGTGTCCGAACGCAGCGACTACCTTCCGTAACGCAAGACGCATCGTCGTCAAAGTGGGTACGAGCACCCTTACGTACCCGAACGGCCGGCTCAACCTCGACCGCCTGGAACGTCTCGTGCGCCAAATCTGTGATGTGGCGAACGAAGGGCGCGAGGTGCTCGTCGTCACGTCCGGGGCCATCGGGGCGGGGATGAGCCGCCTTGGCCTTACGGAACGGCCGAAGACGATTCCCGAAAAACAGGCCGTCGCCGCCGTGGGTCAGGGCCTTCTCATGCAGATGTACGAGAAGCTGTTCAGCGAGTACGGCCACACCGTCGCCCAAGTGCTCCTGACCAGGGAAGACATCGAAGACCGGCGCCGGCACCTCAACGCACGCCATGCTCTCTTGGCGCTCCTGCGCTTCGGCGTCATTCCGATCATTAACGAAAACGACACCGTCGCCGTCGACGAGATCAAGTTCGGCGACAACGATACTCTAGGAGCGCTCGTGACGGGTCTCGTGGACGCCGACCTCCTGATCCTCCTGTCCGACGTCGACGGCGTGTACGACGCGGATCCGCGCACCCGGCCCGATGCCGAGCTGATCCAGGTCATCACGGACGTCACGGGCGAGCTGGAGAGCGTTGCAGGCGGCCCCGGCTCGGCTCTCGGAAGCGGCGGCATGGCCACGAAGATTCAGGCCGCCAAGATCGCAATGCAGTCAGGCGCGGCAATGGTGATCGCCAACGGCGACCGTCCGAACGTGCTGCGCGAGCTGCTCGGCGGCAAACGGATCGGCACCCTGTTCCTTCCGCAGCGGCGCCCCTTGGAGATGCGAAAGCGGTGGATCGCCTTTTTCCAGACGCCCCAAGGTGAGCTCGTGATCGACGACGGCGCGTGCCTGGCGATACTGGAAAAGGGAAAAAGCCTGCTTCCCATAGGCGTCGTCGAGGTGCGGGGTTCCTTCGACGTAGGGGAACTTGTATCCGTGGTCGACGGGCGCGGCGAAGAGATCGCCCGAGGCTTAGTGAACTATTCGTCCCGCCACATCGAGCGCATGAAAGGCCGCAGCACCCATGCGATCGAGGCGGACCTCGGTCACAAGCTTCACTACGACGAGGTGATCCACAGGGACAACCTGGTTGTCACCTACACGGGAGGGAATTCCCTTGCAGCAAGTACAAAGCAGTGAGGCCCGCGCAAAGGCCAGTTTGGCGAAGGCCGCCGCCCGGCAGATGGCGGTCCTCGCATCGGACGTGAAAGACCGCGCGCTGCACGCCATGGCGGACGCCCTTGAAGCAAACAAAGCGCGCATTCTCGAGGCCAACGCCCTGGACGTCGATCAGGCGAAGGCCCGGGGCATAACCGGCGCCCTGATCGACCGGCTGACTTTGAACGAGCAGCGGGTCCGCGACATGGCCGAGGGGCTGCGTCAGGTGGCCGCTTTGCCCGATCCCGTGGGTGAGGTACTGCGCGGGTGGGTGCGTCCGAACGGTATGCGCGTGTCTAAGGTGCGGGTGCCGCTCGGCGTCGTGGGCATCATCTACGAAGCGCGGCCGAACGTGACCGTCGATGCGGCGGGACTGTGTCTGAAGGCCGGGAATGCGGTCGTCTTGCGGGGCGGCAGCGAAGCCATTCGATCGAATACGGCGATCGCCGAGGTCATTTCCGACGCGGCACAGGCGGCGGGGCTTCCCCACGGGGCGATTAACCTCATCGAGTCGACGGACCGCAGTGCGGCAGTGGAGATGATGCAGCTGCACGGACTGATCGACGTCTTGATCCCTCGGGGCGGCGCCGGGCTCATCCGGTCCGTCGTCGAGAACGCAAAGGTGCCGGTGATCGAGACCGGTACGGGAAACTGTCACATTTTCGTTGCGGCCTCGGCAGACCTGGACACCGCCGAGGCGCTCCTGATCAACGCCAAGACCCAGAGGCCCGGAGTATGCAACGCCGTGGAAACGCTGCTGGTTCACGAGGCGGTGGCAGAAGAGTTCCTGCCCCGGGCGGCGCAAGCCCTCACCGATCGGGGTGTCACGCTGCGGGGGTGCGAAAGGGCGCGGCAAATCGTCCCTGCTATGGAGCCGGCGACGGAGGAGGACTGGGCTACCGAGTATCTGGACTTGATTTTGGCCGTGCGCGTCGTTCCCAGCTTCGATGCAGCCGTCGAACATATTTCCCGGTACGGGACGGGCCATTCCGAAGCGATCGTGACCCGCGACTACCGGGAGGCCGAACGCTTCACCCAGTGCGTCGATGCCGCGGCTGTGTACGTGAACGCCTCGACACGCTTTACGGATGGAGGGCAATTCGGGTTTGGCGCAGAAATCGGTATCAGTACGCAGAAGCTGCACGCTCGCGGGCCGATGGGTCTCGATGAGCTGACCACGGTGAAGTATGTGGTCCACGGAGACGGTCACATCCGGCAGTAGAACTCGTGCGATAGGCGGCTTGTAGAGGACATGTGCGATTCAGGAGAGCATGTACGAAGGCTAGGAGTTTACGGCGGAACATTTGATCCACCTCATTTGGGACATCTCATCGCAGCTCAGAGCGTCCTGGATGCGTGGTGCCTCGACGAGGTGGTGTTTGTCCCGTCGGGCACGCCGCCGCACAAGAACCCGGACGAGGTCACGCCGGCTCGCCACCGGTACATGATGACGTTGTTGGCTACGTTGGACAATCCGCAGTTTTCGACGTCCCGTCTCGAGCTGGACCGGCCGGCCCCGTCGTTCACGGTCGACACCTTGCGGCAGTTGCACGGCGAACATCCGGACGGCGTGGAACTGTTCTTCATATTAGGCCTCGATGCGATGATCGGCCTGCCGACGTGGAAGGAGCCGCAGGAAGTGCTGGAGTTGTGCCATATGATCGTCGTCGGCCGGCCTGGATACGCGCAGGAGGCCGTCGCGCAAAGCCTGGGAGATATGTACACGCGCTACGGCCACCGGATCCATTTTGCCGATATACCCGCCGTCGACATCTCGGCCAGCGACCTGCGTTCCCGGGTGCGGGAAGGCCGCTCCATCCGGTATTTGGTCCCCGACATGGTCCGGGAATACATCGAGGCCCACGGGCTTTACCGAGGGGAAGAGGGGAGCGAGCCATGATGGACACCGCCGCACTCAAGATGTGGGCGACCGGGCGCATCCCTTCGGCGCGTCTTGCCCACTGCAGCCGGGTGGCGCAGCTGGCGCAGTGGCTTGCGCAACGCTACGATGTCGACCCAGACAAAGCCCGGCTGGCGGGTTTCCTTCACGACTGCGCGCGGGATGAATCGCCCGCCAGGCTCCTCGAGCTGGCCGGCCTTTGGCGGATTCCCGTCACCGAGGTCGAGGCGCGGGCGCCCATCTTGCTGCACGCACCCGTCGGCGCCGAGCTCGTCCGTAGGGAGTGCGGCGTGGAGGACATCCAGATTTTGGACGCGATCCGGTTCCACACTACAGGCAGGTCCGGCATGTCGCCCTTGGAGAAGATTGTTTTCGTAGCCGATTATGCGGAACCGGCGCGGGATTTCCCGGGCGTGGAGCGTGTGCGGGCCGCCATGTTCGAGTGTCTCGACACGGCCGTGCGGCTCGCCTTGGATCAGTCTTTGCGGTACCTGTTGGAGCGGGGCTACCTGGTCCATCCGAATATGGTCGCAGCCCGGAACGCCCTTTACATGTAGGGGCCGCACGACATCCGCTTACTGCCGCCTCCACGGAGACGAGAAGGAGTCGTCCTTATGGCAGAACTCGGTTCCTCTCCCAGGCGCCTGGCGCTAGAGGAGAGGCGCAAACAAAAAAGAATGGCGCGCCGCAGGCGTGTGCTCATCGGCCTCGGAACGGGTGGGTTGCTGCTCGTCCTGATAGTGGCCGGCGTCTTTCATCTGATGCAGCGCGGCACCGCCGGACTGAACGTCTACGTGGAAGGGGAAATCCTGCCCGTCGGCGACCGTCTGCTCGTCCTCGTGATGGGTATGGACGCGCTGGAACCGAACCACACCGATACGTTAATGCTCGTTTCCCTCAACTCGCGCACAAGGCATATCGGAGTGCTGTCGATTCCCCGTGACACGCGCGTGCGCATTCCGGGCCGGACGGGCTTTCACCGGATCAACGTGGCCCACGCCATCGGCGGGCCCGAGCGGACCGTCGCAACCGTAGAGCAGCTCCTGGGGGTGAAGATCGACCACTGGGTGCGCCTTGACTTCGACGGTTTCCGCAAGGTGGTCGACACGGTAGGCGGCGTGGAGATACACATCGACCGGCTGATGGTGTACACGGATAAAGCGCAGAACTTGTACATCGATCTGCAGCCGGGCACGCAGATTCTAGACGGCGAGAAGGCCCTCCAGTACGTGCGTTACCGAGCCGACGGCTTGGGAGACGTCGTGCTTGCCGATCCGCTGACGGGCACCTACCGGGGACGCGTCGAGAGGCAGCTGAATTTCGTACGGGCTCTAGCTGCCAAGGTGTTGCAGCCTGCTATGCTTGTGCGCGCTCCCCTCATCGTGCCGCAGCTTATGGAGGCCGTCCACACGAACATGCCCCT
>JAAYLA010000334.1 GCA_012522135.1 Bacillota bacterium
CTCGCCCCGTCCACGCTGCAATGGGTCGTGACGGCCTACGTTCTGGCGTACGGCGGACTGCTGCTCGTCGGCGGCCGGCTCGCGGACTACTTCGGACGGCGGAAGATGCTCGTCCTCGGCCTGGCCTGTTTCACGCTATCTTCCGCTGCAGGAGGCATGGCGCCCAATGCGGCGATGTTGCTTGCGGCACGGGCGGGACAGGGGGTGGGCGGTGCGATCATCACGCCGACGGTCATGTCGTTCGTGGCCGGGCTGTACCGTGAGGGGGCGGAGCGCAATTGGGCCCTTGGCGTCTTGGGTGCGGTGACGGGTGCAGGCTTTGCTCTTGGTCTTGTGCTTGGAGGCCTCTTGACGAGCACCGTCGGCTGGCGCTGGGTCTTCTTCATCAACGTCCCGATCGGGCTTTTCGTCATCCTCGGAGCGTCGTGGCTGCGTAGGGAAACGGCGCGGGATACCCGGCCGGTCAATATTCCGGGCGCGCTCTTGGCTACTGCGGCTTTGACCACTCTGACCTACACGCTCGCCGTCACCGACCGGTATCCCCTCCTTTCGGTGCAAATCGTGGCCGGACTCGCTGCCGCAGGCGTTCTCGCGGCTTTGTTGATAGCTACCGAAAGGCGGGCGCCCACTCCGTTGATTCCGGCCGAGCTGTTCTCCCATCCACCTCTCCTGCGTGCCATGGTGGGAGCTGCGGTGTTCGGGGCGATCACGGGACCGAGCACGCTGTTTCTGACGATCTACTTGCAAGACATCAGCGGCTGGGACGCGTTCACGACGGGACTGGCCTTCTTGCCGCAGGAAGCCGCGGTCTTTTTGGCGGCGACCTCGGCCGGACGGCTGACGACCCGCTACGGCACACGGAACGTCTTGGCGGCCGGCATGGTGGCTTTTGCCGTCGGCTCGTTGCTGCTCACGCAAATTCCGGCCGAAGGGGGATACCTGCAGGCCGTGTTGCCGGGCCTTCTGTTCATAGGACTCGGGATCGGAACAGTCAGCGTGGCGGGGTCGATTGCGGCTACGGAGGGAGTCGCTTCGCTGCAGCACGGCATTGCGACGGGGATGTGGAACACGGGGAATCAGGTAGGCACGGCTTTGGGAATTGCGGCGCTGTCGGCCGTGGCGAGCGCAAGGACGACGGCTTTCCAGACGATGCGGCAGGGGAGCGAAGCGGCGGCGGTTGTCGCAGGCTACCGGGCTGCCTACGCCGTGGCCCTGGTGTTTGCCGTACTCGGGATCCTCGGCGTGCTGACCGTCGGACGGCTTGTGACTTCCCGCGGGCGAGCCGTGGTGACCCGGTGAGGGAGGGTACCGCAGCTCGGGCCCACCTTGCCGGCGGCGCCGATCTGGCATACGATGGACACAGGAGCGATGCCACCATGCGCGACGTGTACGTGGACGAGAATCTGAGCTCCCGTGGCTATGAGGTGAACAGGCGGATAAGTCCGGGCTTCTTCCCGCAGAAGCATTGGCACGAGGGCGTCGAGCTGCTCATCGTCCATTCGGGAGTCGTCGAGTTCTACTGCGATGACCGCCGTGAGCTGGTGTGTCCCGGAGAGGTTTACTTGTTGAACGGCAGCAGACCCCACTGCCCGCGGATTGTGAGCAGGCGCTTCGACCGTACCGTGCTCCACTTCCGGCCCGAGCTGGCCAGCTTTGCCCCGGCCGCCCGCGTCCTGAACCGGGTGCAACGCAGCGGTATGGGCGAAAAACTGAAGCTGCCCGGCGATTCGCTGAGGCGCCTCACGTGGGCCGTCCGTCAACTCGCGGACCTTACGCGCAGGCCGGTCTCGCAGCTCACCATCGAAGGGCTCATGGGACTGGTCGTAGCCGAGCTCGAGGCGGCATCGGACCGGGCCCCGGGTGGTAGGCCCGCTATTCTGGACGCCGTCGTCGCCTATATGGAGGGCAACCCCGACAGTACGGAAAGCGTTTCCGACCTCGCCCATCGCTTTGCCATCAGTCCCCGCACCGTGTACAACCTGTTCAACGAATACCTGGGCTGCACTCCGAAGCAATTTTGGCTGCGGGCCCGCATCGAGCACGGCTGCCGGCTCCTCAAAGAAACGCCGTGGACCGTCGAGAGCATCGCCCGCCACACCGGTTTTGACAGTTTGCGCGGCTTCCAACAGGCGTTCCAGCGCATCGTGGGTGTCTCGCCGTCCGAGTTTCGCAGCCGGTACCTGTGATCCGGCGCGCTTGTTGCAGTTTCCCTCGCTCCAATGCATGTCCTCTCGCAAGATCGAGCCTCCTGGCAGTGAATTAACGAAATAGAATGGAGATGTCCGCCGATGGCGTCCCCCACGGGAGTCGGCCGAGACCGAGAAGGAGGAGGGTTAGACGATGCAGTGGATCCGGCGCGTGGTCTTTTTCGTATTGCTCGTGGCCTGCGTAGCCGGCACAGGTTCCGCCGAGACGCTGGTGTTTTGGAGTTCCGGGTATCCGCTGGAAGTTCAGGATCTGTTGAGGTCGTCCGTGTTCCCCAAGTTTGAAGCCGAGCACGGTGTGACGATTGAATACAAAGAGATCGGCTGGGGCGGTCCCCGGGACGAGCAGTTGTTCGTCGCCCTGGCCGCCGGCGTAGGACCGGACGTGTACGTGAACGGTACCGAAGATTGGGCCATCCCCCTGGACGATTACGTGAATGCCTGGGACGAGGCCGAAAATATCCCGCAAGGCTTTTGGGACATCGCCCGCTGGATGAGCCGCGGCCAGCTGCTATACGTGCCGCAGATCGTGGAAATCCGCGGTTATGCGTACAACGAGCGCCTGTTCCTGGAAGCTGGACTCGGGACGGATGCACCGGGCAGCTGGGACGAGATGCTCGCCTACGTGCGCAAGTTGACCCGCCTTGACGATGCGAACCGGCGCGTGCTGCAATCGGGCTTTGAGACGGATTGGCGGGTGCCCTACGTGGCCAACGAGTACGACTGGTTCGTGCAGCAGGCCGGAACCCACCTGACGACGCCCGACATGACGAAGAGCCTCATCAACACGCCCGAGGCCATTGCCGCTCTGGAGTACATGGTCGAGCTCTACTTGATCGCGCACCCGCCCGGCTACGAACCCGTCGACCGCTTTGAATTCCACAGGGGCGGCGTGGCGATCACTCGAGGTCTTGTGAGTACCAAACAAGGCGTTGAAGAGGCATCCCCGGACGACGTGAAATACTTCCGCCTCTTTGCGCCGCGGCGGGACGAGAACACACGGCCGGTTGCACCTACTTACGTGAACGGGCTGAGCATTTCGCAAGGATCCTCGAATAAAGACCTGGCGTGGGAGTTCATCAAGTACATGCTGAGCGTCGACGTGCAGGAGCAATTCGCCGAGGTCGGCAAGATCATGGTGGCAAGGCAGGAGGTCGCGACGAACACCGCCCTCGAGTCGACGGCTTGGTTTGCTCCCTGGTATCAGATATCGAGCTATGCAGCGCCCGTGGGAGTGCTGGGCAATCGCACCGGCCTCGCCAATCTGATCCGCGACGCACTGAACCAGACGATCAGCCCCGGCGAAGCGGTCGTCCGCATGGCGGAAGTACACCAGGTGGCCCTCGACAGGCTGTACGGAA
>JAAYLA010000050.1 GCA_012522135.1 Bacillota bacterium
CGGGCCGTCCGAACGAGACGACCTCCCCCGGCGACCCGGTGCCCACGATCGACCTGACCGCGATTTCGGCGCTGCAGAACATCCCCGGCGGCACCGACGTCACCTTCCGCATCTACGCCTGGTGCGATAGCAGCACCACCAAGACGAACACCCTGGCCCTCGGCCGCATGATCGGTCCCTTGATCGGCGGCACGATCCAGTAAGGGCACCCTAGGCGCGTGACAGAACGTGCTGTAATCGCGGCAACGTAATACGCACAAGCCCACGGCGGCCCGCCGAGTTCGGTGGGCCGCTTTTTTGCGTGTAATTCCCCTTTTCTTTCGCACCTCTCTTGCGTTATGTTTCTGTCCGTGTCATTCTTGTGCTATCTTCAGTCAACTGTCGCAAGGCGATCGGAGAAGCCTTGCCGTGCAGCCGCAGCGGAGGGCGGTCGCGTTGCATGTCACACTGCAGACGGTAGCCGAAAAGGCCGGTGTATCAGCTTCTACGGCATCCCGGGCGCTCGCGGGCAGCGGCGGCGTCTCGGCGGAAACAACCGAGCGAGTGCTGCAAATCGCGAAAGAGCTCGGCTATGTCCCGCGCAAGTACCACCGCAAAACCAAAAAGTTGCAGACGAAAAATGTCGTCGTGCTCAGCAACCGGAAGCACCACCTGCTGAATAACCCGTTCTACAGCCAAGTGGTCAGCGGCATCGAAAGCGTGCTCAGCGAACATGGGTGCCAGCTCGTGTACAAGACCCTGGCCGGCGATGAAACCGACGATCCGGCCGCGGTGGAGGCACAGGTTGCTGAGCAAGACGGCATCATTTTGGTGGGCTACGAAATCGACCGCGAGCTCATCCGCAGCATCAGCCGGCGGCAGGTTCCCTTCGTGCTGGTCGACAACGATGCCTTGGACCTGCACGTCAACTGCGTCGTCAACGAAGACCAGGCTGCCGCCCAACGCATGGTGCGCCATCTGATCGACCTGGGCCACCGCCGCATCGCCTTCCTCGGAGGACCGGCCGAGCACGCATCCTTCACGCAGCGCTACCGGGGGTACCTGCAGGCCCTGGCCGAAGCGGGTCTGGACGTAGATCGTGACCTCGTCGCCTTCTGCTCGCCCCGCTTTCGCATCGACGACGGGCAAAGGGCCGCCCACGAGCTGCTCACCCGGGCCCGCCTGCGCCCTACGGCCCTCTTTGCCGCCAACGACGGCCTGGCCATCGGAGCCGTACGGGCCGCGCAGGCGCTGGGGCTCGACGTGCCGGGCGACCTGTCGGTAGCCGGTTTCGACGACATCGAGGCCGCCCGCCTGATCACGCCCCCGCTCACTACCGTGCGCGTCTTCAAGTTCGAGATGGGCGTGGAGGCCGGCATGCGACTCATACACATAATGCGCGGCACGGTGAACAAGCCGCTCAAGCTCGTCCTTCCGACCGAAATCGTTTACCGGGAATCGACCGCCAAGCCATAAACGTGCCGGAGGTGCGCCATGCGCTTCGCCCTGCTGCTTTACCTATTGCCCGTCGCCCTTTTTGCCGTCGTCCTCCTCGCTCCCGCCGCCCTGGCTGCGCCCGGTTTCCGCTCCGTGGAAGTCCTGACTCCCGAGGTCGCAGCCTACGGCCTCTTCGAGCTGCGGGCCGCCGTCGACGCCCAGTTCACAAACCCCTACGACCCCGACGACGTGCGGGTGGAAGCCGTCTTCACGGGTCCGGGCGGCGAAGAGTACCGCGTCGCGGGCTTTTGGTACATTCCCTATTTCCGCTCCACCGGCGCCACGGGCGTAGCCGTTCCCCTGCGGCAGCCGGGCGAATTCCGCGTCCGCTTCGCACCGCCTCGGCCCGGGGTGTGGCAGTACTCCCTCGCGCTGTACCTTTCCGGCCGCCCCGTCGCCGTCACCGGGCCGGCATCCTTTACGGTGGAGGAAAGCGCATCGCGGGGCTTTATCCGCATCGGCGACTTTCCCCGGGCCGGTTTCCGTTACGACGACGGCACGCCCTTCTTCGGCATCGGCGTGAACCTGGCCTGGTGGGACCGCAACCCCGGCGACTATGATCGCTGGATTCCCATGCTGGCCGAACAAGGCGTGAATCTGATCCGCCTTTGGATGTCGCCTTGGAGCTTCGGCATCGAGTGGCAGCCCGGACATTTGGGGACTACGACCACCGCCAGGAGCAGGCCGCGCAGCTCGACTACGTGCTCGCCTTGGCCGACCGCTACGGCATCAAGGTGCTCCTCGTCCTCATCAACCACGGGCAGTTCAGCACGAACGTCGACGCCCAGTGGGCCGATAACCCGTACAACGCGGCCAACGGCGGCTTTCTGAACGAGCCCCACGAGTTCTTCACCCATCCGCAGGCCATCGATCTTTTCCAGCGCCGCCTGCGCTACATCGTCGCACGCTGGGGCCACCACCCGTCGATCCTGGCGTGGGAACTTTGGAACGAAGTGAACCTGACCACGGGCTACGCCGGCGAACCGGTGGCCCGCTGGCACGAGACGATGAGCGAGTTCCTGCGCAGCATCGACCCGTACGGCCACCTGATCACGACCAGCTTCTCGAACGCGCAGCTCGAACCTTCGGTCTGGCGCTTGCCCCACATCGACTTCACCATGACCCACTTTTACAACGTCTCGGACATGGCCGCGACGCTCCTTTCCCTCGACGGCATGAAGCGCGCGGCCTACGGCATGCCCACGTTTTCGGCGGAATTCGGCGTGTCGCTCGACAAGGCCCGGTTCGATCGCGAAGGCGTCTTCCTCCACAACGGGCTGTGGGCGGGCCTGTTCTCGCCGGGGGCTGCCACGCCGATGAGCTGGTGGTGGAACAATTACCTCGAACCGAACGGCCTTTTCCACCACTTCGGCAGCCTCACGCGCTTTTTGGACCACACCGTAAGCCCCGTTTTCCTCGCCGAGCCGGTGCAGGTGCGTGCACGAGACGGCGGGCAAGGAAACGTTTTGATCAGCACCACCTTGGGCTGGGGCGGCCTTCCCGACGAGACCGATTTCATCCTCCACCCCGACGGCACCGCCACCGTTCCGTTGGAAGTAGCCGCTTACATCATGGGCTCCGTCTACAACACCCACCTGCGCCGGGCTCCCCTGCGGTTCCATCTGGAAGGCGAGGCCCCGGCCCGGTTCGGCGTGCTCGTTGAGGACGTGGCAGGATCCGGCGCCGTGCTGCAAATCCGCATCGACGGCCAAAATGTGCTCACCCAAAGCCTTTCCCGCGGCTCCTTCGCACCCGGCACCTTGATCGCCGTCGACGTTCCGGAGGGAGCCCGCCTCATCGAAGTGGACAATACAGGCCTCGACTGGCTGCGCATCAGCGGTTACGTGCTCGAAGGCCTGGCGTCGCAAAGCAGAGCCTTCGGCGTGCAGGGCGCGGGCGACGTCGTGGTCTGGGTGCAGGACAGAAACCACACTTACGCCGGCGTCGTGTCCGGATACGAGCCCACTCCCATCGAAGACGCCCGGCTCCGGTTCGACGACATCACGGCAGGTTGGTACGACGTACTGTGGTGGGATACGTGGAAGGGGGTGCCCATCCGAGAAGAGCGCATCTACCTCGAACCGGGAACCTGGCTCGACGTGCCGCCGTTCCTGCGCGACGTGGCGGCCCGTCTGAGGCTGGTCTCCCCACCGCCGGAACGGTCCTAGGGAATAAACCGCGGAAGAACAAGCTCCGGACAAAGTACCGCCGGAAGGAGGAGATCTGTATGCAAAATGGTCGCAATAGGTTCGCAAGTGGCAAGTGCACTGCGCTTCGCTTCGCCTTGGCCTGGGTGTTCGTCTGCACCCTGCTTTTCCCGGCCCAAGGCGCGGAAAGGCTCCTTATCGACTTCGACCAGGTAGCGCTGACCGAAGACGGCGCCATTCCCGACTGGTACGGAAAGGAATTCGCCACGGGCCTTGTGTTGACCGCCGAGCCGTCCGCCGTGAGCGAAGGCCGCCTTGCGCTCTACGGCTACTTGGAAGCGACCCCAGGCGGCAACCGGCGCGCCATGATCCAGTGGATGCTGCCCGAGGACATGCGCGACTGGACGCAGATAAAGGGCCTGCTGGTCGACTTCTACAACCCCAACGACAAAGATCTGCGCATGGGCTTTGCCATTCAAACGGGCGAAAGCTGGACGTGGCAGGAGATCGCCCCGGTGCGCCTGGCTCCCGGCTGGACGAAGGACATCTACTACCCCTTCGACCAGCCCGTTTGGAAGTCGGCGAGCACCGGCTGGAGTTACGTGCTGCCGCCCTTCGACTTGGAAGACGTGCGGGGCATCAACTTCCTGGTCGTCGCCTTTGAAGACGGATCGTACGAGTTCGCCCTGGACAATATCCGCGTCGTAGAGTGATTCCCGTCCTAACCTGGGGTTTCCGAGAAAGGAGGCGCGCGATGAAAAGAATCCCCCGTGGGCTTGTCGTCTCGCTGGTGGTCGTGGCCGTGCTCGCACCGGCCCTGCCTGCTACCGCCCAGCCGGTCGTCATCGAACACCTGGAGTACGTGAAAGGAGATCTGGAGGCCATCCGCCTGCGGCAGATCGAAGCTTTCAACGAAAAGTACGGCGACCAGATCGTGATCAGCTTCCAACCGATCGACTGGGCCGGCTTCCTCGACAAATTCCCGGTCATGATCGCCGCGGGAGTGATGCCCGATATCGTCCTGGTCCCCGACGAGCTGTGGTATCTCGTGTCGTCGCAAATCGCCCTCGATCTGATGCCGTACGTGGAAGCCGACGGTTGGGACTTGAACGAGCTGGTGCCCGGCACGGTGAAACCCGC
Source organism: Bacillota bacterium (assembly GCA_012522135.1). GTDB lineage: Bacteria > Bacillota > Limnochordia > DTU080 > JAAYLA01 > JAAYLA01. The sequence goes on from JAAYLA010000050.1 coordinate 4,764, forward strand.
GATGGAAGGCGACAAACTCTTGGCCCTCTCTATCGAATCGTGGGTACCCCTCGTCGCCATGGCCGCTTATAACATCACCATGTTCCGGGAGGCCGGCATCGCACCGCCCGGGCCCGAATGGACGTGGGAGGAATTCCTGGCCTACGATAAACGCATGACCCGCGACGTGAACGGAGACGGCACCGTGGAATTCCTCGGCACCGACCTGGGCCGGCACCTCGTCGGGTCGTGGGCCATCGCATATCAAGCGGCCCTGCACGCATACGGCGGCAGCGTCATTGCGAGCGATCTGAGCCGGGCCACCATCAACTCGGACGTGGCGCGGCTTGTCTTTCCCATGCTGAAGGAGACGGCCGACAATTTCCGGACCCACGTAAACGACGTCGGCTGGGAATGGGCGCCGCTGCGCACCCGGCAAGCGGCCATGTCGCTGGGCTACGCCTCGGATATCCTGGCCGCAGTCACCGTTCTCCCTGGAGAGATCGCAACCCAAATCATGCCGCAAGGCCCGGCCGGCTACCCCTACTTCCGCAACCCGAATCCCCCGACTCCCGGCTGGGCCTTTATCATTTGGAACCAGTCGCCGCACAAGGACGAAGCCTGGCAGTGGTTGCGCTTTCTCACCTTCGAACCCGAGGCCATCACCGCGCTGAAGCCTCTGAACTTGGCCACGCCGCCGAAGATTCCCTACCGGACGAATCTGGACCTGGCCCACGAGGTACTGAGCGACGACTTCCTCACGTACGTCTACCCCACCCTCGAACTCGCTTCGGCCGTGACGCAGGAGAAGGTCGTCGACCCCTTCGGCGCCTTGCAGGGACCCATCTTGGAAGCGATCCGTGACCTTGTGAACGGCTACTTCATGGAACGGATCACGCTGTCGGAGTTCTTGGAAGACGCCGAGCGCCGCATCAACACGGTACTCGCCGAAAATCCCGATCTGGTGGCCGCTCAGCGTGCCGCCCTCGGGCTGTAGTACTTTCATACCCGGCCGGTCGTCAGCAGAAGTTGCCAGAAAAGTGACAGCCGTCACCGTCGGGGCCTGTCCGGACGCGGTATAACCATGACCGTAGGCAGCCCTGTCACAGGCAATATTTCTAGGAGGTAGATAGTATGCACTCTCGTCTCAAGGTGGCACTCGTCCTTGCCATCCTCCTGGCTGTCGTCCCTGCTGTCCATGCGGCCGACCGGGTGGTCACGATCTATCCGCCCGGCCTGCTCCAGAACGCACTGGCGGGTGAATACGAATGGGCAACCGGCTACGACTCGACGTATGCGGTAACCGTGTCCGCTACCCGGGTCGCGTCGGCGGAAGTTGAAGCTACGTCCATTGCGGGTGGATTCAGCCTGCGGAAATACCTGAACAGCCAGGCCCTCGACGGTTTCTACCTGGGCGGCGGTGTCAACGTTGCCTCGGCGAACAGCGTGGATAAGACTACGTCCGAATCGTCCAATGTCTTCCTCCTCGGCATTGGCGGACGCGCCGGGTACAAGCTGCACGTAGCCGACGCCTTCATCGTAGACCTCGGAATCAACGCGACGATGCCCCTCTTTGCGAGCGCATCGAGCGGAGATGACACCTCCAGCGCCATCGGCGTCGGAAGCGTCGACACTGCCGTCACCCTCGGATTCGGCTTCACCTTCTAGAAGCCGAGCAACCCCACAGAGAAGGAAAAAGCCCTCCCAAGGCGGAGGGCTTTTTCCTTTGCGCCAAGTTGACTTACGGCGAAGGCCTTCCGTTCGGCGAGCCGGCCGGCGGTCAGCGGGCGCGCACCAGGTCGGCCCGGAACTCGCCCATGTCGGAGAAGACCACGTACTCGGGCCGGCCCAACGTAAAGGTGCCGATGCGCCGCCGCACCTCGGGCAGCATGCGCATCCTGAACTCCTCGAACTCGGCCTTTTCCTCCTCGGTCAGCTTAATGATGTTGTAGCAGAGCGTGATGTGAAAGCGATAGCGGTTGTGGTTCGGCTGACGGATGCCGGTAAGCTCTGCCAGCTCGTCGCGCTTTGCTCGCAGTAATGCTTCGTGTTCCAACGTAACGGGGCACAGACGCAGCGTGGTCAGATTGAGGTCATACACGAACATGTGGATTTGATCGGGAAACTCGAAGTCTTTCAGCACCTCGGCAAAGAAGCGGTCGGTCTCTTCCAAAGGTGCGTCCAAAGGCAGTTTGCTCGACCAGTACTCGGGCGTGCGCACCTGATCGCAAAGCAGCTCGAAAAAGGTCATATGGAAAGACGAAGGCGGCAAGAAGGCCAGTTTCCGCGAGGCGAAGGAAAGCTCGTTGTACCGCTCCTGCACCCAAATGAGCTGCGAATGGAGCGGCTCGATTCCCTCCGTGTGGCTCACGATGGTGTTGCCGGGAAAATAGCGCAGGCTACCGTCAGGGTGAAACTTGGTGCCCACAGCCTTGGTGTACTCCACGAGTACGATCACTCCTTAAGCGTGTCTCACCCTGAAGATTCCTCCCCTACCCTCGCTCACCTGCAGGGCAAATGCCATCTTTCACCCCGGCGAACACTTCGACTTCTGAAGGATTTGTCCAGAGGAACGTGCAAGGATGTACAGCACTATATTTCACAAACAAGGAGGTCGTTGCTCGGTGTTCAGGATAAGAGCGGTTTCCGTCGTGTGCCTCGCCGTGCTACTGCTCGTGGGCGCGGCCGGGGCGGCACAAGAGCAAGAGAAGATCACACTGGAAGTCGTGCTCACCCACCGCGATCCGAACGTAAACATCGTACAAGACTACGGTCCGATCAGCTGGACGCAAATTCTGGCCGAGGAGTTCCAGAAGCGGTACCCGCACATCGAAGTCGTCTTCCGCCAAGGCACCGTGGAACAGGTGACGGTGATGATCGCTGCGGGCATCGGTCCCGACATCATCAGCAGCGCAGCAGGCGACTTTGTCAACTTGGGCCGGGCTGGCGCGTTCGTCGATCTGAAGCCCCTCCTTGAGCGAGACGGTATCGACTTCATGGCCAGCGAGACATACTGGCCGCCCCAGTATTCTGCCTACACATATAAAGGCCAGCAATTTGCCCTCCCGCAGTACCTGGGCACCATCGCCATTTACTACAACGCCGACATGTTCGGGTACGCCGGCATCCCCGACCCCGAACCGAGCATTGACCGCAACACGATGGACTGGGAAGATTTTGCGGAGATTGCTCGCAAGCTGACCCGGGACGCCGACGGCGACGGGATTACCGACGTATGGGGCTTCTACAAGAGAATGCGCACGAACCGCATCTACTATTGGCTGAAGGCGGCGGGTGCGGAGTTTTACGGCAACGAAGAACGCACGGTCAGCACCCTCGACAGCCCGCAAGCGGTCATGGCCCTCGAGTACTTGCAGTCGCTGCGCTGGGATTCCCAGGTCATGCCGCCGGCCGGGATCACCCCCAGCTGGGCCGCGGGGGAAGTAGCCATGTTCGAGGACGGGTCGTGGCAGCTCGTCAACTTCCTCGGTCTGGATAGCCAAGGATACCCCAAAATTTCCTTCGGTTGGAACGTGATGCCAATGCCCATCGGTCCGTCGGGCCAGCGGGCGACGATGGCTACGATTGACGGCTATGCGATCAACAAGAACACGAAACACCTGGAAGAGGCGTACCAGTTGCTTCTCTTCCTGGCCGGGTACGAAGCGAACGCGATTAAAGCCAAGTACTTGGCGCTGCAGCCGGCCCACCGCGACGTGGTGCCTGAATACATCGGCCTGATGCAGGAGTTGAACCGCGACGTGGCCGACGTGAACGTGCATGTGTTCACCGATGCCGGCCCGTACGCCCACCCGCAGCTCCTGTACGCCCAGCAAGACATCGCCAACGGGCTATTGAACGAAGCCTACACCCGCATTTTCGACAACCGCGAGCCGGCGGGCCCGGTATGGTCCGACATGGTGAGCCGCCTGAACACGGTGCTGGCATCTACGGGCGAAATGTCGGAGCTTGAGATCGTCACCTGGCAAGGTCGCGACTGGCGCACCCGCGACTTCGGCAGCGCGGGCAACGGATCGGCCAAAGCGGAGGACGGTACGCTCACCATCTCGGCGAGCGGCAACGACATCTGGGGCACCCGCGACGGCTTCCGCTACGTGTATCATGAGGTATCGGGCGACTTCACCGCCACCGTGCGCCTCGATTCCGTGCCCGATACCGATCCGTGGTCCAAAGCGGGCATCATGCTGCGGCTCTTCGAGTCGGCCGATTCCGCGCACGTGTCGGTACTGGGCACCTTGAGCAACGGCGTGGTCATGCAGGAGCGACCGGTAACGGGCTCCGCGTCGCAGACGGCGGGGCGCACTTCGTGGACGAGCGGTTCGCCTGTGTGGCTGCGGCTCGAGCGGCGCGGCAACCGGGTGAGCGGCTACATGTCGACGGACGGCGCCCGTTGGACCCACCTGGCCACGGTGACGGTCGACAACATCCCCGACACCGTGTGGATTGGCCCGGCGGTGACGTCCCACTCCGTCGGCCGGCTGGGCGAGGCGACGTTCGTGAACTGGACGCTAGAGCAATAGCCGGGGCCTTGCCCGGTTTGCCGTGGGCAACCCGGGCCGAGGCACGCTAACGGTGGGGAAGGCTTACGCCGCGTCCCTTTCCCTCCGGCCCTGCATTGCGGATGGTACTGCGCAGAGACGATGCTCGAGGAGGCACGGGGCAAGCTCACTTTGCCGGTGACCCTTTGGCGGGCCACTTTGCGGGTGCCGTGACCCAGCACTGAGTCACGGAGACGAAACAGAGGCTGCAGACACCATCTGGTAGCTGCGAGTACCGCTGCTAGCTGGGATGAGGCCGGCGGTGCACCAGATGCCGATACCGCCTAGGTGGCCAGCCTTGGCATGTGACCCATTGTTGGGTCAACCAGAAGGCGAAGTGACCCACTGCTGGGTCGATTCTGGAGCGGATTGACCCAGCAGTGGGTCAATCACTTCCGCTCGGGAACGCCCGCTTCGGATGGAAACTTATTCCAGGCCCCCGCTCCTAGGATCGGCCTCCACCCCCGGCAGCCGCCATCCCCCCGAGCTGGCGCCTTTTCCCCATCCCCCGTCTCGGGGCCGTCCCCCTGCTCAGCCGTCAGCACCACACCTCACTCCGTAGGCCGCTGCCCCTCGTCCACCTCCACGGCCAGGGCCTCGAAGAACCTGCGTATGGCCGCCGACAGGAACTGGCCTTTCCGGTAGACGAGCCAAATGCCCCGCACGCAGTGCAGCTCGGGCACGTTGATTTCCACCAGAGTGCCCCGCCGCAGGTCCTTCTCAACGGCGGAGCGGAACAAGATCGCATAGCCCATGTTCGCTTCCACGGCTTGCCGGATGGCTTCGTTGTTGGGCAGCTCGACCCGCTCCCGTGGCACCAAGTTGAGGCGTGCGAACAGGCTGTCCACCGTCTCGCGTGTGCCCGACCCGGGTTCCCGCACGAACAACCGCTGGGCGACGAACTCCTCGGCGGTCACCGTCTTCCTGCGGGCGAGTTCCGAATCCGGGCTGCCGAAGGGAATCAGCTCCTCGTCGTCTAGGTGCACCACCTTCAGCGCGGGGTGGTCCGGCATCGCCCCGGCCACCAGTGCGACGTCGTGTTCGTAATCAAGCAGCCTGGCGATCACCTCGGAGCGGTTCCCTATGGCGAAGTCGACGTCGAGCAGCGGGTTCTCCTCGACCAGCTTGCGCAGGAGGGCCGGCAGCAGGTA
>JAAYLA010000335.1 GCA_012522135.1 Bacillota bacterium
ACCACCCGTTCCGGAGCAAGCCGACCACTGATCCCAGTTTGAAGTCGACCACTTTTTCCAGTTTACCGGAATGGGTGGTCGCAATGGACCGGAATCAGTGGTCGAGATCGTCGGAATCGATGGTTGCCATGACCGGAACGGCGGATCTGAAGCGTCGCTGAGTCACAACTCGCCATAGGAACCATGCCTTCGTCCCTTGAACCCGTTGGCAACAGCAGTTGGGGAGGTGGCGGGGCCTATGGCAGCAAGGAGGCTCACCATGCGACGTATCAAGGAGATCTTGAGGTTACGACTGGACAAAGGACTGGGCATTCGTGAAATCGCTCGAAGCTGCAAAGTCTCCCACAGCACCGTCAGCGGACTGGTGGCGAAGGCCGAGAAGGCCGAATTAACGTGGACCGTGGTCAAGACGGCTGATGAGCAGGACCTTGAGTCCATGCTCTATCCGCAAAGTGAGAGAGATGGAGCAGCAAAGCGGCCCGAGCCCGATATGGAATGGATTCACCGTGAGTTACGCAAGACCAAGAACGTCACCCTGCAACTTCTTTGGGAGGAGTATAAGCAAGTACACCCTGAAGACGGACTCCAGTACAGCCAGTTTTGTGCTCGATACCGCGAATGGCGTCGTAAACTGGACATGCCGATGCGGCAAACGCACATCGCCGGCGAAAAGATGTTTGTTGACTTCAGTGGCGAGACCATTCCGATTGTGGATCTCAAGACGGGCGAGACCCACCAAGTGGAGCTGTTCATCGCCGTGCTGGGTGCGAGCAATTACACGTACGTCGAGGCCTGTCGTTCGCAAGACCTGCCGTCTTGGATCCAGGCACACTGCAACGCTTTCGAGTTCTTCGGAGGCGTACCCAAGATCCTGGTACCTGATAACCTCAAGTCGGGCGTGAAGGATCCGGACTACTACGAGCCCGACGCCAATCCAACATACCTGGAGATGGCGGAACACTACGATACCGTCATCATCCCAGCACGCCCCTACAAGAGCCGGGACAAAGCCAAGGCTGAAAATAGCGTGCTACAGGCAGAACGTCGGATCATTGCCGCCCTGCGCAACCAGATCTTCACCAGTCTGGCCGACTTGAATGCTGCCATCGTCGAGTTGAGAGAGAGGCTTAACAACAAGCCCTTCCAGAAGCTTGAAGGATCCCGCCGTTCCCTCTACGAGGAACTCGATCGGCCCGCGCTCAACCCATTGCCGAATGAGCGCTACGTCTTCGCAAGTTGGAGAAAGGCCATCGTGAACATTGACTATCACATCGAGGTGGAGAAAGCCTACTACAGCGTCCCATACCAGCTCGTACGTGAACAGGTGGATGTCCGCTTGACCGCTAACACGGTCGAAGTTCTCCACAAAGGGCGTCGCGTCGCTAGCCATCCACGGGCACGCCGCAAAGGGTACTGCAGCACCAATCCGGACCATATGCCTGCGGCGCACCGAGCTCACGCGGAATGGTCTCCCTCCCGCCTAATCAACTGGGGGCGACAGGTGGGGCCACAAACCGGTGCGTTTATCGAAGCTCTGTTGGAGTCGAAACGGCATCCGGAACAAGGATATCGTGCCTGTTTGGGGATCTTACGGCTCAGCAAGACATACCCCCAAGAGCGCGTCGAAGCTGCCTGCGCTAGAGCTCTCGCCTATAATGCGCTCTCCTACAAGAGCGTGGCCTCGATTCTCAAGAACGGTCTGGACCGAATCGATGCCGAGTCACCTCAGAATGAGACGGCACCATCCCATGAAAACGTTCGAGGTGCCGCCTATTACGCCGTCGAGGAGGGAGTCCCATGTTAACCCAGCAGACCCTTGAGCGACTGAATGAAATGCGTCTAAAGGGCATGGCAGAGGCGTTTGCTTCGCAAATCGAGCAACCTGACATAAGGGAGCTCTCTTTCGAAGAGCGTCTTGGCCTTCTGGTTGATCAGGAGTGGATCTATCGTCAGGACCGCCGCCTCACACGCCTCCTGCGCCAGGCAAAGCTCAGGATTCCGGCCTGCATCGAGGACATCGACTACCATCACCCACGGGGATTGGACCGAGCACTGTTACAGAGTCTCGCCCAGTGCCATTGGATCCGCTCCCATCAGTCCATCCTCATCACCGGTCCGACTGGCTGCGGGAAGACATATATCGCGTGTGCTCTTGCCAACGCTGCCTGTCGACGAGGTTTCAAGGCCCGCTACTATCGCCTGGCCCGCTTCATGGCGGACCTGGCCATGGCGAAGGGCGACGGTACGCATCCAAAGCTACTGCAGAAACTAGCGAAAACGGACGTGCTCATTCTTGACGACTGGGGTTTGGCCCCACTGACCGAGACAGAAAGCCGTGAGCTCCTTGAGGTAATCGATGACCGCGTCGGTAGTCGTTCAACCATTATCGCCAGCCAGCTACCGATTGCTGAGTGGCACGGCACCATGTCCGACCCAAGCGCCGCAGACGCGATCCTCGATCGCCTGGTACACGGAGCGTACAAGATTGCACTGCGAGGTGAATCGATGCGCAAAGTCCAAGCCGAAGAGACCAGGCCCGGGCGACCGACGACTGATACCTGAGCCACTCCCTGTGGAAATGGCGGCCATGTGGACAACTCTGCGAGTTGACCACCAAGGCCTTGGACAACCTTCTGCTACGCTCCGGGTTGCCCACATTACCACAGGGAACGATGACGGGAATCTGTCTCTTTCAGATGAACTGAATACGGGAATCACTTGCTTCTAATCGACCACTTCCGTTAGACTGCAAGTGCCAGCGTCGCTTCGCTCCGATACTGGTCGCCTTGGGACCGGATTCGGTGGTCGGCTTCGCCCGGAATGAGTGGACGATTGCGCCGGAATATGCAGCCGCGAAGGTTTGAACGACTACTGCGTGACTACGACGGTACCGACCATGCCCGCGGCAGCGTGCCCGGCAACGGTGCACTCGAAGGGAAACGTGCCGGTCTTATTCGGTGTGAACTCCAGCACG
>JAAYLA010000051.1 GCA_012522135.1 Bacillota bacterium
CCGGTGCCAGGCCTTTTACACTGACGAGCAAGTAGTGGGTGCTGCCGTAAACCCGATACTGCACGGCCTGGCCCGCCGCGCCCGTTTCGTATCCCGTGGGCGTCAGCGGCAAGCGCACGACCGGCGGCAATTCTTCGACCAGGATGAGCGACGCTGCCTCGAGCCACCGCGTATCGGCCTCGTACCGCGCCGTGACGTCCATCAACTCCCGCTGTATAGTGATCAAATTGCGCATGAGCCCGATGGTGCTCACCGCCAACGCCAACACGACGAGGAGAACTCCGGCGAGGACGGGTTGCAGCGCACCCTGCAGCCGACGGCGGAGTCTCGTTCCGGCGGCACGTGGCGCGTCCTCGGCTTCCGCGGCATCTTCGTGGTCCGCTTCTTCCGCCACGGCTTGCGGGCCCGCGTCCTGCGGCGACTCGTTCCGGATCGTTTGCAGCACGGCGTGGCGCAGATGCTGAGGCGGACGTTCCAAAGGAAGCGCCTCCGGCAAGGCGGCCAGGGTCTCCTCGATGCTGCGAGCAAACGACCGGCAAGCGCTGCATGCACACAGATGGTCGAGGAGGGCAGTCACGGGAATGTCCGGCGGTTCCCCTAAAGTCCATCGTACCAGTTGCTCGCGAATCAAGGTGTGCTGGCTCATTCCTGGATCCCCCTTGCCCTGAGCGTCCGCTTCAGTCTTTCGATCGCCAAGCGGATGCGGCTTTTCACGGTACCGTGGGGCAAACCGAACTTCTCCGCCGCCTCCCTTTGGGTCAAGCCGCGGAAGTAGACCGCCTCCAATATATCCCGGTATCGGGCAGGCAGCTGCTCCAAGGCGCGTTTCACCTCGTGGTTGATAATGCGCTGCAGGGCCACCTCGTCCGGCCCCTCGTCGGTGCTGCGCATATCGGTGGTGAGCGGGAGGGCTTCACTGCGGGAACGGGATCGCAAGGCGTCGATGGCTTTGTTACGGCCCATCGTGACAAGCCAAGCCTGAAGAGAGCCGCGACCGGGATCCCAAAGCTCCGCCGTCTGCCAAAGGGTGGCAAATATATCCTGGAGCACCTCTTCGGCCAGGGCCCTTTCCTTGCACAGCCGGAGCACAAACGTGTAAAGCAGCCCGGAATAGCGGTCGTAGACGGCGGCCAGGGCTTCTTCGTCCCGCGCCCGGATGCGTTCCATGAGTTCGGCGTCGCTGAGCCGGTCGATCGCCGGAGCCCTCATGCCGACCGCTCCCGGTAGTTCACGACTTGCAACATCATCTATCCCTCCCGCTGCGGCAGAACCCTCGCAAGATTCCGACCCTTACCGGCACAAGAAGGCGGCGTGCCGCACGGGCAAGTCCCGACGTGGCACGCCACCGCTCAGTCTACTCGGCCAATAGACGTTCCACGATCCTGGCTGCCTGCTCCAGAGCGGTCTCGACCGGCATGTTGCCTAAGTATGCCTGCATAAGGTACGGCCGGAACGCCTGGTTCATGAACTCCGTGTTGCGCAAGAAGGCGAAGGTGCCGCCCACGATCGCTATCTCGGGCACCCGGGGCGCCCAGTGATATTCCGCGGCGACGGCCCGCCACTCATCCGTCTGGTAGAAGTCGAGCCGCGGCGAGGCGATGTAGTCGAGGAACTTGAGCATCTCGAGGTTCCCCTCCAGGCTCGTGTACCAGCGAATGAACTCCCACGCGAGGTCGGGATTCGCCGCGTTGACCGGAATCGAGTACATATTGCCCCAAACCGTGGTGCCCCGCTGCACACCGTTCGGCCCCGCCGGGAAACTCGTCATGTTGAAGTTTAAGTCGGGACGCTGCTGTTGAGCCGTGTACGCCGCCCAGTTGCCGCTCGTCACCATGGCCGCCGTGCCGTTCATCACCGACATCGGAGTATCGCCGCCGGTCACCCGGTACACGTTGCGCAAATCGTGCAGGAACTGGAGGGTCTGCCTCCCTGCCTCGTCGTGGAAAGCGGGTCCCGTCAGCGTCGCGTTGTAAAAGGAGCCGCCGTTCGCCGTCAGCCACGAGGTGAAGGCTGTATCCCAAAAGTCCGGCTCGTATCCCGCCCGCACCACGTTGCCCGCGTCGTCGTAAACCGTCAGGCGCCGGGCGTAGGTAATCATGTCGTCCCAGCTTTGTATCGCGTACGGATCGGCGCTCAGTCCGACCTCCTCCAGTGCGTCGATGTCGTAGAACAGCACGTTTTCGTCCATCGTGTGGGTGATGCCGAAGATGACGCCTTCCCACTGATTGTAAACTTGCGTGGCGGGGATCATCGCCTCGGGACCAACGTCCGGGTCTTTCGCCACATAGTCGTTTAGGGGCATCAAGACACCGGCGCGGTACAGGTCGTTCGCCCAGATGATCGAGAGCGACACCACATCGGGAGGCACGCCGGCAATGGAGCTGGTAACGAGCTGGTCGCGGTAGGCCTCGCTCCAAGGCATTGGATGATACTCCACCACGACGCCCGGGTGCTCGGCTTCGAAACGCTCCTTCACGTACTGGAACCACGCCTGCGTCGCACCCGTTTCATTCAGCTTCCAGTCCATGACCCGCAGAACCGTCTTCTCCTGCGCCGCTGCCGCGAACGAGACGAATCCGAGCGCAAGCAGCGATACGACGAGCAGCGTCTTCCATCGAACGGCATAATGATTCATCACCGAGCCACCTCCAAGAAGAAATGTTCAGCGTGATCTCGCCTTTCCCTGCGTCCCGCCGCGCAGGAGTTACACGCCGCGTGGCTAACGAACTAGCTGGTAGCGGCCTCGCCGTTGCCGGGAGGATTACAGGGAAGGATGCGATCGGCCTATGCTCGTGGAGTTTATTCCGTCGTTGCCCCGGACTTTGCTGCCGCCGGCCCGTTTTCGCCCGTTCCCGACCGCCGCGCAGCGCCGGCGGTGGGAAGAGCTGCCGGACGCGTTGCGCGCTTCTTGGATTGCAGAAGGCGAACGCTTTCTCGGCTGGCAGTGGCCCCAGCTCACCGCAACCGGTTTCATGGAATTTGCCCGCACCGGAAACCGCAGCAACTTCGAACGGCTCAGTTTTGCCCGGCGCGGCGCGTTGGCTACCTTGGTGATCGCCGAATGCGTTGAAGGCGAGGGCCGGTTTCTGGACGACATCGTAAACGGCATCTGGGCGATTTGTGAAGAGTCGTTTTGGGGCGTTCCGGCGCACAACTACGGACCGGAACCCCTGCCCGACGTGGAGGAGCCCTACGTCGACCTTTTCGCAGGGGAGACGGCGGGCCTGCTCGCCTGGACCCACTACCTGCTCAAAGAGCGGTTAGATGCCGTGTCGCCCCGCATCACGCAACGCATCCGCTACGAGATGAGGCGACGCATCCTCGATCCGTATCTTGAGCGGGACGACTTCTGGTGGCTGGGCTTCGACCCGAACCGGCGGGTGAACAACTGGAACCCCTGGTGTCACTCCAACTGCCTCGCCGCTTTCCTTCTGCTCGAGGACGACGGCGAGCGGCGGATCGCGGCCGTGGCGAAAGCCTTGCGCAGCTTGGACATCTTCTTGGCCACCTACCACAACGACGGCGGCTGCGATGAAGGCACATCCTACTGGAGCCGCGCGGCAGGTTCCCTGTTCGACTGCCTGGAGCTCTTCTATACGGCGACCGGCGGCGCGATCGACGTCTACGATCGGCCTTTGATTGCCGAGATGGGCCGCTACATGTACCGGGCACACATCGACCGGGACTGGTTCATCAACTTCGCCGACGGCAACGCGCGCGTGCACATCGCGGCCGACCTCGTTTACCGTTACGGCAGGCGCATCGGCGATCCCAATCTGATGGCCCTGGGAGCTTACGCCCACCGCCTGCGTCCCGTATCGGGGCTGCGACATCAGGACTCGATCTACCGCGATCTGGCCGCGGTCTTCAATTACGCCGAACTGACCGCCGCGCCCGCCGAGCCGCCGTACGTGCGCGACGTGTGGCTCGACGGCATTCAGGTGATGGCCGCGCGCGAGCACGGCGGCACGAGTGCAGGACTATACCTCGCGGCCAAGGGCGGGCACAACGACGAGAGCCACAACCACAACGACGTGGGCAACTTCATTGTTTATGTCGACGGTCGGCCCGCCGTCGTCGACGCCGGAGTGGAGACGTACACGGCGCAAACTTTCAGCTCGCGCCGTTACGAACTGTGGACGATGCAGTCCTCCTACCACAACCTGCCGAGCATAAACGGATTTCAGCAGTTGCCGGGCGCGTCGTACCGGGCGGAGAACGTGACTTGCCTGCAGGATGAACGGATGGCCGAGCTGTCGATGGATCTACAGGCCGCCTATCCTCCCGAGGCCGGTATCGAAAGGTGGCGGCGTACAGTGCGGCTCGTGCGTGGTGAGGGCAAGGCGCGGGTGGAAGTGGATGATGACTTTCGGTTGACCGCCCCTACCGCTGACGTCGTGCTGCATCTACTGGTCGCGGCGGCACCGGTAGAGCGCGGCGCCGGTACGATCCGTTTGCCCGCCCTGACGATCCGGTTCGCTGCCGACGCGCTCCAGCCGACGTGGGAGCCCATCGAGCTCACCGACGCTCGCCTGCAGCGCGTGTGGGGCGATACCCTCTGGCGCGTGCTTTTGCGGGTCACACGGCCTGCGTCGGAGGGCCGGCTGCGCCTCACGATGGCGCGGGAGTAGGGGAACGGATCGACGCAGGCCGGCTGCAACCCCCGGCGGGCGCCCGACACACGTGGGGCGCCCGATCAAGCCTGGCACGGGCGAGAGCAAGGGATCCGTGGCTCCAGCCTGTGCCCGGCGCGGAAGGGACAAGGGGGGCCCCCGAACCCGTCCGCCGCGGCGCCGGAGAAGCAGGGCGGCCACAGACCCTGCCGGCCCGGGGCCGATCCGGAGCCGCGCGTTAGAGGCACAACCCTTCCTCGCTTACGCCGCGGGTGCAGTGATAACGTTCCTCGATGCTACCCAAATACCAGCCGGCCGCGTCGCGGCCGAGCGTCAGCCGATAGTCCATGCCGGCAACGGCGTCGTCGCGCAGCGCCCAAAGCAGCACCGCGCCGGTGGCCGTGGCTCCGTCGACCTCGAGCCGAGTGACGATTTCCCAGACGTCCGTGTCGAGCCCGTCTGCCGCATACTCGGCGACGAAGGCCGCCAGCGCCGCCTGCGGACTCGGATAGCGGTGGGCGTCCCGCTGCGGCTCGGGCAGCCTGCTCGGGTGCCATGGCGTCGTGCCCGGACGGAAGCCGTACTGCTCGGCAAGACGGCCATAGGTCAGCATGCGCGGCTGACTGAAAAGATCGGTGCCCCACGTCGAGAGCAGCATATCTTCCAGATATATGTAGTAGGCAAGGTCAGCCTCGGTAGGCGTCGCAGGGCAGATGGACGCCGGTTCATCGCCGTCCGGCTGCGCGGCGGCGATCCTTGGGGCGAGTGCCTGCGTGGCGGAGAACAGCGGGTTCAGGGCGAGGACCCAGCCGAGTCCAATGCCTAGCGCTGCACCGAAGACAATGAATACCACGCTTTTGGCGTTCATATCGTGGGGACTCCTTTCGTCTGGCGAATGGTACGCCGGCAACAGCGAAGCGAGGCGCTGTTGCTGGGTGGACCATTGCATAGCCACTGGAGGGGCTGGGAAGAGCCCGAAGGGCGACTGTTGCAAAGAGCCCGGATCCCGGGGCGCCTTCGCTCGCAGGCGGCGAAATGCCTGTGTACCTTGTGTAAGGGAGCCGCTGGAATCTTACTGCCGTTCTTGATGGCCAGTTTCTTCTCTGGACGGGGAAGTCCTGGGCAACAGATCCGTGCGGGAGGGCAGCTGGAAGGACAGCCTTGTTCCGTGTAGCACGGCCAGATGCAAGGCCGATCACGCGTGGTGCCTCGTGCCGCGACCCATCCGTGGGTCGTTCAAGCGGGCAAGTGACCCACTCACGGGTTATTTCCCATCCTGGCCGACCCACTCTTGGGCACTTCGCTCGCCGCAGTGGCCCATTCCTGGGCCGATCCATCCCGTTCTCGGCCGATTCAGCCCACTGCCGTCCGATCTCCCGGGGCTAATCCGTTAAAACGCTCCCGCCCACAGGAGTTCTTTCGTGAACTCGCTTCTGCCTCTGTTCCCCCTTGGCGGCGCATCGACACTTACCAACGACACCTCCCAGCGACACTTACCGTTGAACCAGCTCCCGCTGGGTGCGTCGAGCGATGGCATTGACATACCGGTGGCACAGCTGGTGTAGCCCGCGGTACAGGGGACCTGTCCTCGAAGACTGGGAACCAAGGCAGGGCATCGCCGATCTTCTCACGTAGGGTGGTCACGCTCAAATCGAAGGCCGTAATCTCAAAAAGGCGCACGCCGTTGCGAGTACAGAGACCGGCCTTGACGTTGTCGCGAGTGCGCTGGGCGATGAGATCCGCCTCCGAGTTCACGTCGCCTGCCCTAGAATGTTGCGCCCCTTGAAATTCGAACGCTACGCCTGCTTCGTAGTAGAAACGATCGAGTTCCAACGGTCCGCTTCCGTCTCCCGTCACAAGCCACTCGGTCGTAGTGTCGTCGTCGTAGCGTCTATCGTCAATGCACAAGTCGAGAAGAACACGCATTAGAGTTACGCCGTGGTAGCGACGTGCCTGCAATCGTCGGCGGAACTCATCCAGGATTCGCTGTTCCACCTCCAAAGGCATCCAGGCGACCAGCAGCCTGCCGTGCCGGGCATCCTTCACGGGCACGATCCACTCACCTTCGACGAGCTGGCCCACTAATCGCCTGAACGTTTCTCGCGGCACACTCCAGTGGGCGGCGTGATCCCTAAGGAAAGTGACCGGCCGCCTGTAGACGCTGTGGTACACCTTAAACTGAGTCCGCTTAATGCCTTCAGCGTAGCGTCCGTAATGACCTCATCTTTGATCGAACGAAGCAGCATCTCTACCACTCCTCCTTTGTGGTTTGCGTCCAACTGCACTAGCTGCACAAGAAAACAAAACGCACCGGCCGGGCACGTAACCATCCCGTCATGACCGGTGCTTTATGGCGTGTCGGAGGAGTGGCACGCATCATCTTCGCC
>JAAYLA010000052.1 GCA_012522135.1 Bacillota bacterium
ATACGGGGCCTTATGCTGTCGGGCAGGCGGTGCCAGTCGACTCCGTTAAAGAAAGGATCCGCGTACTCGTCCCAAACGGCTCCCCAAATGGCATCGAGGTCGCGCAAGGCCCCTTGGACCGCGCCCTGGGCGGAAACTAGTGCGGGAAAAAGCATCACGACGAGCAAAGCGGCGAAGAACAGCGACCGGACCTTCCGGATCTTGAACAAACTCAGCAACTCCTTCCCCGAAGCGATCGGCAGCCTTTAGAAGTCGCGTTCGACCACGAGGTCGGCCACCGAAGCGAGCAGCCTGCGCGCCGGACCATCCGGCAAGCGTGTAAGTTCTTCTTTCGCCTGCCGGACGAAAGCACCTGCCACGGACTGCGTATACTCGATCGTGCCGTTATTGCGAATGAGGGTGAGAATGCGCTCAATCTCGTCGGGCGACAGGGGCGGATTCGCGATCACGTCGTGCACCCACTGCTCCGTGGCCGGCTGTCCGAGAACGTGCAGGACCGGCAGGGTCAACACGCCGGCGGCCAGATCCGAGCCGACAGGCTTGCCCAGGACTTCAGGAGAGGCCGTCACATCGAGCAAATCGTCGATCACTTGAAAAGCCATGCCAATGTTCCGGCCGTAGGCTCGCGCGGCAGCCGCCTGCTCGTCCGTAGCGCCGTTTACCAACGCACCGGCTTCGCAGCAGGCGGCGAAGAAGAGAGCCGTTTTCTTCTCGATCCGCTCGAAATAATCCTGTTCGGTTTGGTTCGGGTCGAAGGCGGAAGCGTGCTGTGCAATTTCCCCTTCGCACATGCGGTAGATCATATCCGACATAATGCGCACGATGCGCGGCGACGTGCGGTCGACCAACAACACAAGTGCTTTGGCAAGCAGCGTGTCGCCGGTGAGGACGGCCACCTGGGCGTTCCATAGGTTGTTCACGGTGGGCCTGCCGCGCCGCGTCGCAGCTCCGTCGATCACGTCGTCGTGTACGAGGGTGGCCACGTGGATCATCTCGGCTGCCACCGCTACAGGTATGGCCCGCGAGAGATCTTCACCGAACAGCCGTGCCGCAAGCAACGTCAGCATGGGGCGAGCCCGTTTGCCCCCGCCTTTGATCAAGTGCAGGGCGACGTCGCGCGCCGGGCCCGATGCGTCGTCGAGCGCCGCATGAAGCTGCTCTTCGACTTGCTGAAGGGGCTCCCCCACCTCGTTCATTATTTCCATAAGCGCTTCTCTTACCACTCTCGTCAAGCCCCTTTTCCGACTGTCTCTCCGTTTGCATTCCCGTACAGCCTACCCTAGTATTTCCGGTTTCCGACAGGCGCTGACCCCTTCACAGAGAATCGTCGGCAGACACATCTTCGTTCGCATTCCGCGCCGTGCCCTTCCCCGGGCCTGTCAAACGGTGCCGTAGTGAATAGCGGCGATGCCGCCCGTTAAATTGCGGTACCCGACATCGTGAAGGCCTGCCTCCCGCATGATCCGCACCAGTTCTTCTTGATCGGGAAAGCGGGCCACGGACTCGGGCAAGTAACGATAGGGGCCGTCGACTCCTTGCAAAGCGCGCCCAATCAGCGGCACCAGGCGATTGAAATACACCCAGTAAAGCTGCCGGAAAACCGGCCATACAGGCTTGGAGAGTTCCAACACGACGACCCTGCCACCCGGTATGACGACTCTACGCATTTCTTGCAGACATTTCGTCACGTCGGTGACGTTACGCAGGGCGAAGGCAATGGTGGCGGCATGAAACGTGGCGTCGTCGAACGGAAGCGCGAGGGCATCCGCGTGTTCAAAAACGCATTGCGCTCCCTCGGGCAGGCGGGCAGCTTTGGCGCGGGCGATATGCAGCATCTCTTCGACAAAGTCAATCCCTACGACCTTGCCTTCAGCCCCCACCCGGCGTGCCAGCTCGAAAGCTAAGTCGCCCGTCCCGGTGGCGACGTCGAGGGCCGTCTGGCCGGGCTTCAGGCGGGCCGCTTCGGCGGTCAACCGGCGCCACCGCACGTCCTGCCGCAGGCTGAGCAGGCGATTCAGCAAGTCGTAGCGCCGTGCGATGCGCCGGAACATGTCGTGCACGTATTTCTCTTTACCTTCGGGAAACTGCTGGGATGCCGTAACCAACCTAAAGCCCCGCTTACGAGTCAAGATAGTAGGCCAACCGTTCGAGCTCGAGGCTCAGATCGGCCGTGGCCAGATGCACGCCCTCCGGCACGCTGAGCGACACGGGAGCGAAGTTCAAAATAGCCCGAATGCCGGCTTTGACTAAACGGTCGACAACTTCCTGTGCATACTCGGCGGGCACGGTGACGATGGCCATGCGAACACCGAGTTCCTGCACGGTCTCTTCCAGCTTCTCCACGGGCAGCACCTCGACGTCGGCAATGCGCTCCCCGATGACTTCCGGATCGTTGTCAAAGATGGCTACCATGCGAATGTTGAGTTTGCCGTTCTCGTAGCGGGCTTGGTTATACCGGGCAAAAGCGCGCCCCAAGCTTCCCGCGCCGACCAGGGCAGCCCGCACCTCTTTGTCCAAATTGAGAATACGCCGCAGTTCGCGTTTGAGAAAGCCTACTTCATATCCAACGCCCTGCTTGCCGAACTCCCCGAACCACGCGAGATCCTTGCGCACGAGGGCAGGGCTTACCCCCGCACGTTCTCCCAGTTCCTGCGACGACATCAGTTTCTTATCTTCGTCGGCGCTCGCCTCTTCCAGTACACGCAAGTACAGAGGCAAGCGTCGCACGACCGCGTCTGATATTTTCCTCCAGCGGGCCAAGGACATTCGCTCCTATGATAGTCACGTGTATTATACCTACATGCTTCAGATAGCGTCAAACACTTATCCGGCGCGCGGGTGGGTTAAAGGGCGGCCGGACGTGGTTTCGTGGCCGTTCCGCCTCGGCAACGGACCCTTGGGACAAACGACCCACCCCCGCGAATTTAGGGCGAGTTCTCCCCCCCGGATAGTGATAAAGTTCACTATATGCGGCGCGAGTACCTTCCTTCCGGGAAAACTTCTCACCGCCGTCGAAGTTTCACTTGTGATAAGGAAGTCCGTTCAAGATGGTGAAGGCGCGATAAATCTGTTCTATGAGTACCAGCCGGAAAAGCTGGTGCGGCAACGTGACGGGACCGAAGGAGAGGAGAAGGTCGGCCCGCTCACGCACCTCGCGGGATACCCCCAGAGATCCGCCGATGACAAACGTCACCGAGCTGTCGCCGCCGACCCGCAGGCGTTCTATATAGCGCGCCAGCTCCTCGGACGAAAACATCTCGCCCGCGATGTCGGTGACGATGACGTGGCCCGGCGCCAGCGCTTTCAAGATGGCTTCTCCCTCGCGGCGAAGCACCCGTTCGCGCTCGGCCGCCGGGTCGCCGTCGCGTATCGGTTCCTCACGCACTTCGACGATCTCCACTTTGGCAAAGGGCCCCAGGCGTTTGCGGTATTCCTCGATGCCGCTACGCAGAAACGCTTCCCGCACACGCCCGACGGCCACAATGCGTATTTGCACGACCTAGCCTCCTTGCCGGCGCCGCCCCGGCCCAGCCCGCTGCGTTATAGTTTGACCGCAGCCTCCAGCAGCTGGCCCTCCCGGACCAGAGTGAGGCGAACCGTGGCTCCCCTTCCCTTTTGACGCACCAGTTCGGCCAAGGCCTCGGGAGTCTCCACGATGCGGCCGTCCACCTCCACGATGATATCAGCCCGCCGCAGCTTCGCTTCCTCGGCCGGGCTGTCGGGCAAGACGTCCACAACGAAGACTCCCTTCTCCGTCGGTAGATCGATCCCTGTCGCCTCTTCAATGGCCCGGGCGCGGGCGGGCGTCAGCATACCGCCGATGATTCCGAGGCGCACCGGCCCGCCGTGTTCGATGATTTCCTGGGCGATGCGACGAGCCGTGTCGATGGCCACGGCAAAGCCCAGACCCTCGGCCGCAACCGCATCGCCGCGAATCACCGCCGTGTTGACGCCGACGACCCGGCCGCGGCTGTCGACCAAGGGCCCGCCGCTGTTACCCGGATTGATCGCTGCGTCCGTTTGAATCAAGTTTTCCAGCGCAACCCCGCCTTCTTCCGTCTGGAGCGTGCGGTTGAGGGCACTCACGACCCCACGGGTCACGGTGTAGTCTAAGCCGAAAGGATTACCGATGGCGATGACGGACTGACCGACCCGCAGATCATCCGAAGTGCCCAAGGGCGCAACGGGAAGTCCCTCGCCGTTCACCTTCACAACGGCGATATCCTGCCAAGGATCCGAACCCACCACTGCACCGGCGAAGTCACGGCCGTCGGGAAGGAACACGCGAATTTTCTCCGCCCCCGCCACGACGTGATGGTTCGTGAGAATGTATCCGTCTTCGTGGATAATGATGCCCGAGCCGATGCCCTCCTGCTCAACCGCCATTCTGCCGAACAACGCATCGACGAAGACCCGCTCCGTGGTGTAGATCTTGACCACCGATTCCCCTACGGCCTCCACCGCTCGGATTGTGATCGCCTCCGTCGTATCCTCGAGCGGAGTGGACGGTTCGGGCGCAGGGAGCAAAATGCGCGTGAGGAGCGTATTGGCCGATATGCCTACGCCCGTCAGCAGAGCAAATCCTAGCAAGACAACGGCCAACAGACGCGTCGCGGAACGTCCGGAATCCCTTTCACGCATGGTCACATCACCCCGACAATTCTTTGCCGTGGGAGTAATGACTGCTCTCAGAGAAGTTGTGGAACCGTTGGTTCAAAGGTGGGATCCGGCCGCGTCACGGAAGCCACGCGTCCAGAAGCTTCGCCTCGCGCTCGCGCAGCCGCTCGTAAAGGTCTTTTAGCTCTTGCGTCAGCCGACCCGGCACGCCGCTGCCGATGCGCCGGCCGTCCACACACACGAGGGGTACGACGCCGATGAGCGCGTTGGTGAGGAATGCCTCGTCCGCAGCGTACAGGTCCTGCGGCTCGTAGGCACCCGGACGCCAGGACAACCCCAGCTCGCCCACGAGATCGGCCACGGCGTCCCGGACGATACCCGGCAAGGCGCCCATGTCGACGCCGGGCGTGCACAGAACGCCTCCGGATACGAAGAAGATGTTTGAAATCGCGCCGTCGGCAAGCCTCCCCCGCGTATTCAGGAGCAGGGCCTCCCACGCTCCGTCCCGTTCCGCCCGGCGGCGAGCGGTTTGGTGAATCAGGCGGTTTCCGGTTTTTAGCGTGGTCCAAGGTGCCGTCTCATCTAACCGGTACGGAGCGATGACAGCCGGAACACCCCTCCGGTAAAGATCCGGCGAGGGCGGAACGTAAGGTCCGGCCCAGACGATCGTTTCGGGCACCCGACCGTCACCGCAATCAAGAAGTGTAATGCGCACCCGCAGATCCTTTCCTTCAAGACCCGGATCTTGGAGCACCCGCGCTAAACCTTCCACGACCGTCTCGCGCGCTGGAGGCACCCAGCCCATGGACTCGGCCGCTCTTTCGAGGCGTTCTAGATGGCGCTCCAGCCGAAAGAACCGCCCCTCGATCACCCGCAGCGTTTCGAAGAGGGACGCGCCGAAAAGGACCCCGGGCAGACCGTAAGGCACCTTGGCCTCTGCCGCCGGCACGACCCTCCGGGTAGCAGCAGTCCACACGAGCCCCTTCATCGCGGCGCCCCCTCGGCCAATATCGCTTGAACTAATCCTTCGGCCTTGTCCAAAGTCTCTTCGTACTCAGCCGCCGGTTGCGAGGCCGCGACGATCGCGCCGCCCACGTGGAATGTCGCCACACCGTCGGCAAGCACAATGGTGCGGATGGCCACGTTGAAGTCCGCCGCTCCTCCCAGGCCCAAGTATCCGATCGTGCCGGTGTAGACGCCGCGGGCAACGGGTTCAGCCGCGTCGATCACTTCCATCGCCTGCCGCTTGGGCCGTCCCGTAATCGACGCACCGGGAAAAAGGGCCCTCAGGCAATCGACGGCGTCTTTGTGCGGCAGGAGGCGGCCCCGCACCGTCGAGACGAGCTGATGCACGGTGCGGTAGCTTTCCACCTGCATGAGCTCCGGTACATGCACGGTGTCGACGTCGCAGACGGCCCCGAGCTCTTCTTGGGCCAACTCGACGATCATCAGGTGCTCCGCCCTGTCTTTGGGGTGCTGCGTCAGGTCGTGTCGCAGCGCCGTGTCGAGGTCCGGGTCGTCGCTGCGCGGACGGGTCCCTTTGATCGGCCTGGTCTCCACCTCGCTCCGCCTTACCGAGAAAAGCCGCTCGGGCGACGCCGACAAAATCCACTGCCCGCCGGTGCGCAAGGCCGCGCCGAAGGGGGCCGGGCTCGCGCCGCGCAGCCTCCAGTAAAGGTCGCCGCCGGAAAGCCGGGTTTCCGTGCGAAAACGCTGGGATAGGTTTACCTGCTGCAACGGTCCGCGGCGGATGACCCCTTGGATCCGTTCGACCGCCTGCAAATATGCGGTGCGTGTAAAGTCGCCGATGAGCCGGGCTCCGGATCCATCGATTTCTTCGCGCCAGTTCACGTGCGCAGGGTGAAAGTCCGGGACGGCGCCGGCGGACTGTGCACGGACGGCTTCCACCTCGCGGCGCAACCAAAGGAGCCGCTCCTTGGCCCGGCCCGTGGAGCCGCCCATCGCGTGGCTGCACGAGATCAAATGCAGCAGCCCGTCGCGGTGGTCGAGGCAAACGAGCGTATCGTAAAGTCCGAACAGGAGCAGCGGAAAACCTCCGCCTGCGATATGCCGGGAACGCACTCCAGCGAGACGCAGGCCTAAGTCGTAAGTGAGGTAACCGACAAGCCCTCCGGTAAAGGGGACTTCATCGTGCAGCTCCGGTGCCTGCAATAAAGGCCGGGCAACGTCGGCCAGCGCCGCCAGGGGATCTCCGTCCCACTCCCGCCCGCCCTGCGGCCACGTGAGGCGCGTCCGTTCTCCGTCGTAAAGGATAAGCGCGGCAGGATCCGTACCCAGAAAGGAAAAGCGCCCTAAACGTTCGACGACGCAGCCGCTGTCGAGCCAGAAAGTATGATCACGCTGTTCCCAGCGCCTGAAAAGTCCTGTGGCCAAGCGGTCGAGTTCGCCGGGCGGCATGTGATAGGTCTCGATCAAGTAGGGTCCCCCGTTCCGTCGTCCGTCTCGGAAAATGGTTTATCCGCTTTCGCCATCCGGGGCGCAAGACCCTTCCGCCGACCTCTCACTTGCCGAGCCGAGCTGTATTTCGAGCAACATCGCGTACACTCGCTCTTCCAAGGCGTTTAGCTCCGCACGGTATCCTTCCAACCTGGCGCGGGTCTTCTCGTGCTCGCGCAGAAGCCACATGTTGGAAAGGAGCAGAATCGCCATGCCGATGCCGAGGAGCAATTCCACACAGCCCGCCACCTTTCCCAGAGCCCACGCCGCCGGTCGCTGCATCGCCGTCCGCCGCTGCGATGTGCTATATGATGCGTATTGCAGCCCAAACCAAAAAAGAAGGGGCTGTCCCAAATGTGCATTCGGGACGGCCCCATGGCTTCAACAGAACGGTGGCCGCCAACCCCCCTCTGCACGTCTCCTCGCGTTTTCGCAGCTAGAGGAGCTGGACGCAGTTTTCGATGGACCCGGTCGCTGCTTGGGCAGAGGCACTTGACCAGGGAATGGGTCGCGTACGGAGCGATTCGACCCACGTGTGGGTCGATCCGCTGGCAAGTTGACCCAACCATGGGTCACAAGCCATGATCGCCTTCGTAGGAGCTGCCGTCGTCTGGCATATCGTCGGAAACATCCCAGCTAGCGGTGGGGCACGTCGCTGCCAGATTCTGGTAGCAGGCCGCGCTTCTGCCCAGTAACTCACGGCTGGTCGCTGCGGCGACGGAGTGACCCGCCAGTGGGTCATTCGCAAGGGCCAGCGACCCAATCGTGGGTCACACGGCTCGATCAGAACGGCAACTGCCCGTCGCCCCTGCCTGCCTCCCGGCGTTTTCGCATCTGGAGGGGTTGAAGACAGTTTCCACCTGACCGGACCGCTGCCGAGCCGAGGCATTCGCCCCAGGAATGGTTCGCGCACAGAGCGGGGCTGTCCTAAGAGTGCATTCGGGCGAGCCCATGGTTTACCCTCTGGCCCGCGCCGCGGCCAAAGTATTTCTCATCAGCATAGCCACCGTCATCGGACCCACGCCTCCTGGCACCGGTGTGATGTAACCGGCCACGTCTTTCGCCCCTTCGAAGTCCACGTCGCCGCAGAGCTTGCCGTCGTCCAGGCGGTTGATGCCGACGTCGATGACTACGGCGCCGGGTTTGATCCAATCGCCCCGGACGAAGCGGGGACGGCCAACGGCCGCCACGACGATGTCTGCTTCCCGCACATGGGCGGCTAAATCGGCCGTGCGCGAGTGGCATACGGTCACCGTCGCGTTGGCATGCAGCAGCAACAGCGCCGTGGGCTTGCCGACGATCGTGCTGCGCCCGATGACGACGGCTCGCTTTCCTTCGATCTCCACACCCGTTGACCGGATGAGCTCCATAACCCCCGCCGCCGTACACGGGTGGATGCCTTCTCCGCTTTCCGTCAGCCGGCCCAAGTTGTAAGGATGGAAACCGTCGACGTCCTTAGCCGGAGGCACTGCGTGCAGGATCGGTTGAGGGTCGAGGCCGCGGGGCAGAGGTAGCTGGACCAAAATACCGTCGACCGTATCGTCTTTCCCCAAGCCCTCAACGAGCTCCAGTACTTCCTTCTGCGTCGCGTCCCCGGGCAGATGGTGGCGCTGCGAGCGAATACCTACTTCACCACACGCGCGCTCTTTTGTGCGCACGTACACCTGTGAGGCGGGGTCGTCGCCCACCAAGACGACCGCAAGGCCGGGTACACGCCCCGCGTCCCTCCGAAACGCGTCGACCTGCTCTTTTACCTCTTGCCGAATGCGTCGGGCAAGGGCCGTGCCGTCAATGATCCTTCCAGACATTTGAACTCCCTCCGTAGTCGAGGCGTGCTCCCACCGCGAGGAGCCGTGCCAAGCGGTGCCCGGCCGCTCGGATATAGTGTTCCGCCCGTTCCATGGCATCCGCGAGCGAGGCCGGTCCGGGCAGGATCGGATAGAGCGCATCGAGGACTTCGGGCACCAGGTTCAAGGCGTCGTCCGTCACGCTCCCCGCGCACGCGATAACGGGTACTCCCAGCCGGCGCGCCAGGCGACCCACACCCGCCGCTACCTTGCCCCTGGCGGTCTGCCCGTCGATGCGCCCCTCGCCGGTGATGACGAGTTGGGCACCGGCAATGCGGCGCTCCAGGCCTACGACCTCGCTTACGATTTCAAAGCCCGGACGCAGGGTGGCCTGGCAAAAGGCGATGAGGCCCGCCCCCAGGCCGCCCGCCGCGCCGGCGCCCGGAACGTCGGCTACCTTAACGCCCAAGTCGCGGCGGATAATTTGCGCATAGCGGGTCAGTGCCGCATCAAGGAGCTCGACCATCGCTTCGTCCGCCCCCTTCTGCGGCCCGAACACACGGCTCGCTCCTTCCGGGCCAATCAAGGGGTTGTCCACGTCGCAGGCAACGGTTACCTTTACCTCGGCCAGGCGCGGATCGCTTTGCGACGTATCGATGCGCGCCAGTTTCAGAAGGCCGGCGCCGCCCCTGGGAACCGGGCGTCCCTCCTCGTCCAAAAAGCGCACGCCTAGCGCCTCGGCCATACCGGCGCCACCGTCATTCGTCGCACTGCCGCCGATGGCGACAATCAAGTGCCGGCAGCCTAGATCGAGAGCAGCCCGCATCAGCTGGCCCGTACCGAAGGTCGTCGTGCGGCCCGGGTCGCGCTCACCCTCGGGCACCAAGGTCAGGCCCGACGCTTCCGCCATTTCGATGACCGCCGTTTCCCCGTCGCCCAAAATGCCGAATCGGGCATCCACGGGCTCGCCCAAAGGCCCTACGACGCGCCGGCTCTCCATGCGTCCGCCCGTCGCCTCGACCATGGCCCGAGCGGTACCTTCGCCACCGTCCGCCATAGCGACACACTCGTACGCGGCATTTGACCAAGGAGGCTCGTCACACGAGGCGAGACCCTCGACCAAGGCCCGCGCCACCCGGTCGGCGCTCAAACTTCCTTTGAACGAGTCGGGGGCGATGACGACGCGCATAGGTCACACTCCTTGTATCGCTACCGGTCGCCGGCGGCCCGCCTCCGCGACGCAGCCCGTCGCCCTTCGTCGTCACTGCGGGTGAAGTCGATGACCTTTCCCGAGGCGAAGACCAGCTTGGCAATGCGTTCGCCCTGCCAGACTATCTTGACGACGTCATCGTGCTTGACGACGTCTTGCGGACTGGAGGCGTCCTTGTTTATCTCCGCACGAATGTCCATGTTGCCTCACCTTTCCGTTTCCGAACGGCTGCGGGCAAGGCCCGTCAAACAGCCCGGCGGCTGCGCACCAGCCCGCGGTACAGCCAGGTGCCGAGAATGATCGCCGCCATGATGCCCACCGTAAGCCAGCCGAAGTGTTCCTGGATGAAGTCGGCCATCTGCGGGCCGAAGTACACGAGAAGCAGCGCGATGAGCACAAAGCGCGTACCGCGGCTGATTAGTGAGACCACGACGAAACGCCACAAATCGATGGCGAACACACCGGACGCTATGGCAAAAACTTTATACGGCACGGGCGTAAACCCTGCAACGGCGATGGCCCAAACGTCATACCGCCGCAACAGCCACTCCGCTTGTGCAAAGCGCTGCGGCGAGATAACGCGGTTTAGGACGGGCCTTCCGGCCCGTTTGCCTAGCGCATAGCCGCAAACTGCGCCGAGGACGGAACAGATGGCGGCAATCAAAGCGAACACAAGACCCTCGGCCGGTCGCAGGAGCACCAGTGGTATGAGGAGCACGTCGGGAGGTATGGGAAAAAAGATGGCTTCGATGAAGGAGACGACCGCCAAGTTCAGCGGCGTGACGATCTGTACCAGAGCCTTGGCGGCGTCGAGCAACGCCTCGACCATGCTTCACCCCTGCCTCAGGAACGGCGTAGGTCAGATCCTCGCAGGGTCCGCGCCGCCCCACGTGCCCGACACGCCCCTGAGCCATCTTTATGCGTACGCAGGCGACGATACAACCGGTACGTACCGGACGGGCCCGACCCTCGCACGCCGCGTCTACAAAAACAAGCGGCCTTCCCGTCGGGAAGGCCGCTGGTGCGCCTAGCAGGAATCGAACCTGCGCACCCGGCTCCGGAGGCCGGCGCTCTATCCTCTGAGCTATAGGCGCTTACGTGTGGCACTTGGGATTATAACATATGGAGCCAAATCTCGCAAGAGCCAGTCGGAGGTGATCCGTCTCGGCCGTGCAGCCGCCCGACAAAAGGAAGCCTTCCTAATCCTCTTCTTTCACCTGATAGAACAGTTCTCCTGCCGTGTTCAAACTCGCCAACAGGACGTTTTCGGGTCCCCCCTCCACCCCGAGTCTACGCAGTTCCTCCTCAAGCCATTCGCGGCTCAAACCGACTTCCTCGAGGGATTTTTCCAACACCACGCCGTCGATAATGAGCGTATGGGGCAATCCTTCGTAGCGGGTCTCCAGCCCCAGGTCTTCGGGCGTGACCGCACGTTTTTGCGATTTGGGTATGACCGACAGCTCGCCGTTACTCTCCAAAATAGCCACTTCGACGTCGGCAATATCGGGTACTCCCTTGAGACGCAACTGCGCGAGCAGCTCGTCGACCGCGTAACGGTTCGCCCGCATGGCCTTCATGTCGATCTTGCCCGAACGGATCAACACGGAAGGGGTCCCGTCCAACACGGCCTGCACCCGCAAATTCTTCAGTGCTACCGACGAGAGGAGTATCTGCAAGCACACGATGGTGATGATGGGCACGATACCCACCCAAATGGGATACTCGTGCGCCTGAATCGGAATGATGGCCAGCTCAGCGAGGAGGATCGCCACGACGAGATCCGTCGGCGCCAAGTTGGCTAGTTCCCGCTTTCCCATCACGCGTACGGCCGCTACCAAGGTGAAGTAAAAGACGAGAGTGCGGTAAAACGCGATGAACACCGGCGAATCCATGCAACCTACCCCCTCGCAGTAGGTTGCGATAGAACAGACTCTACAATACGCTGCTCGAACGAACATGAGCAGGAGTAAAATTTGCTGGGGACGCGACAACTAGCTCTTGCCACCCATGGGTCACTTGCGCTGAAGACAGATGGGCTGGAGGGAAGGGCGGTGCGAAGATGGGAAAGGCCGCATCAACGACGGTAGACATAACGGTAGAACCGAAGACTGAACCAGATCGAGGATGGGAGATTGTCGCCCCGGTTCCCTTGAGCCAGCGTTCGCACCCCGGTTCCCTTGACTCAGTCCAGCTCTCGGCTCGCAATCAGGACTTCCGCATCCATAGACACGGGGAGGGGTGAAACGTCCGTTAGGAAGAGATTGCACGGTGATCGCTAAGCAGATCGCTTATTCCAAAATTCTGTCAGTTAATTCACGCGATTGCCGCG
>JAAYLA010000336.1 GCA_012522135.1 Bacillota bacterium
CCCAGGTTTCTCATGATTCTGCCTACTCCATACCGTTTCCGAAGTGCCAACACACGTGAAACTTGCGCCCGACATCTCGATTTGGCCTTCTGTCGTTTTGCCTAGGAGTCCTCTGGACATTCCCGGCTATCATCTTCACTTTTAGGGCAACGACCTCTTGCTGCAACTGGTTTCTGAATCCGCCTCCTTCCACAACGCTCGCTCAAGGAGCCGCTTCCCCTTGAGAACACCCTCGTGGTCATCGCCCCGTCCGCCGTACTCCAAAGCCCAGTAGCCGCTGTAGCCCGCCTCCCGCAAAATCCGGACGCCCCGGAAGACGTCGATACGCTGATCCTCTCCGGCGTCGTTAAAGGAATACACCTTCACATGCACGGCCAGGGCGTACGGGGCCAACTGCTTGAGCCCCCAGTACCGCACCTCCTCCGGGGGAATGCCTCCTGCCTCTTCTTGCAGCCAGGAAAGAAACCGGGGACGCTCGGGATCGGGAAAGTTGCCGAAGTCGGGCAAGACCCCGAACATGGGATGGTCCACTTCTTGCACGATGCGCACCATGTTCAGCGGGTTCACCGAAAGGCCGCCGTGGTTTTCGATCAACAGCTTGACCCCCGTCTCCTCCGCCGCCTTCACTAGCTCCTTCATGCTCCTGATGCACTGGTCGATCGCGCGGGGATCCTTTTCTGCTCCGTTACCTCCCGTATTGATGCGCAACATCGGGATGCCCAGTTTCTTGCTAATCTCAAACCACGGCAGCGCGCTCCGCACCGCCTCGCGCCTTCTCCTTTCATCGAGCGCGGACGGATCGCCGGTTCCGTCGACGGCTATGCCGGTAAAGGTAACCCGGGCACGCCTGGCGGCACCGGCGAGTTCGCGCAGGTACGTGTCGTCGGTGGATGCGAAAAACAGGTTATTCAGCTCGACAGCATCGAATCCGAACTCTTCCCTTGCCACGGCCGGATACTGCGTCAAGGCGAGAGGATTCTCGTCCCTTTGAAACCTGCGGTGGATGCTCCATCCCGCAAGCGACAACCGATCTGCCAAGGCACTTCGCTCCCTTCGCAACGATCCCAACGTCACGGTGCCCGGGTTATAGTGAATTCCACCCGCCCCAGCTGGATCCGGTCGGCTCCCGCGGCGTCGCCCCGTAGCAGAAGGCGGAAGTACCGGACGTCTTCGCCTCCGTCCAGCCGTCCCTGTACCACCATTTGCCGCCAACCGCTCGCCGCCTCGCCGGTCTCGTGCGCCGTGTACGTTACGGTCCGCCAAGTTTCACCATCGGACGAGACGGCCAGGTCCAGATACCCGTCCAGGGCCGCGTCCCGTGCGTACAACGTCAGCTCGAAGCGGGCGAGCCGCTCGACCTCCCAGATCAAGTGCTCGGCGCAGTCCGTCGCCTTCGCCAGCCGGTGCTCGTCGCCGAAGAAGCCGGCCCCGTCGCCCGTTACCTCGCGCCAGCCGTCCGATTCGATCACCGTGCGGCGCTGCGGGACCGAGCCGAACCAACCCGACTGCAGCGGCGGCTGAAGCTCATCGACGATGACATCCCAATTGTCGAGCACCACCCGTCCCGTTCGCTCTGC
Source organism: Bacillota bacterium (assembly GCA_012522135.1). Taxonomy (GTDB): domain Bacteria; phylum Bacillota; class Limnochordia; order DTU080; family JAAYLA01; genus JAAYLA01. The sequence continues at coordinate 1,578 of JAAYLA010000336.1, forward strand.
CCAGCTGCCCGTCACCGTCTCGAGCCGGACCGTCAAATCGTACGCACCGTCGTCGAAGTCGCGGGTGTCAAGTTTAACGGCATCGGGCAGCGTCG
>JAAYLA010000337.1 GCA_012522135.1 Bacillota bacterium
AATGCGATCTTCGGGCAGACGGGACCCAAGGTAGGGAGCTTCGACGCAGGTTACGGAGCGACGCTTTTGGCCCGCATCGTAGGCCACAAAAAGGCACGCGAGATCTGGTACCTTTGCCGGCAGTACACGGCCCAAGAGGCACTCGACATGGGGCTGGTCAACGCGGTAGTCCCCTTGGAGCGGCTCGAGGAGGAGACCGTCGCCTGGGCCCGGGAAATCCTGAAGATGAGCCCGACGGCCCTGCGGTTCCTCAAGGCTGCGTTCAACGCCGACACGGACGGCCTGGCGGGTCTGCAACAGCTCGCCGGCGACGCGACGCTCCTGTTCTACCAGACCGAGGAGGCGAAGGAGGGTCACAATGCGTTCCTCGAAAAGCGTGAACCCGACTTCTCGAAGTTCCCGCGCTTTCCGTGAGGCTAGCGGACCGGCCGTATCTAGGCCAAAGGCGTGGCTCATGGCGGCCCGGCCTCAAACCCTCCCGGCAGGCTCGGTCCCCGTCATTGTCGGCACGGCTGCGGCCTGGGGCGACGGTCAGTTTCGCCCCTTGGTGTTTCTTGCGGCCCTCGCGGCCTCGCTCTTGATTCAAATCGGGACGAACCTCGCCAACGACCTGTTCGATTTCAAGAAGGGCGCCGACACGGAGGAACGCTTAGGTCCGACCCGTGTCACGCAAGCCGGTTTGTTGACGCCGGAAGACGTCGCAAAAGGCATGGCCGTCACCTTCGGCCTCGCCTTCGCTATTGGTCTTTACCTGGTCTACGTCGGGGGCTGGCCCATCCTGCTCATCGGCGTGGCCAGCATCACCGCCGGCATTCTGTACACCGGCGGACCTTGGCCCTTGGGTTACCACGGCCTGGGCGATCTGTTCGTTTTCATCTTCTTCGGCCTTGTCGCGGTGATGGGCACCTACTATTTGCACACCGGCCAGGTGACGCTACACGCCTTGTTGGCTTCGCTGCCCGTGGGATGCCTCGCGACGGCGCTCCTGGTGGTGAACAATTTGCGGGACATCGAGACCGACCGCAAGGCCGGCAAGCGCACCTTAGCCGTTCGCCTGGGTGCTCCCGCGACCCGGGTCGAGTACCTTTTGTGCGTGACCATCCCGTTCTTGGTGCCGTTCGCATTGTGGCGCGGCGGATACGTCTCATCGTTCTTCTGGCTGCCGTGGCTCAGTCTGCCGCTTGCCTCCATGCTCATCTGCGCCGTGTTCGGCGCTGCCCGTGGCCGTGCCCTCAATCCCGTTCTGAAGCGGACGGGACTGTTGCAGCTCTTTTACGGCCTACTCTTTGCGGGGAGTTATCTGCTGTGAGCGGTATCGCAATGCCCGACTGGCTCGCCAAGCGAGCCCGCCTTACGCCGCAGCGGATCGGCCTTGAGGCGGGCGGCGAGCAGTATACCTTCGCACAAATGCACCGGAACGTCGCCGAGGTCGCCGCACTCCTCGCCGAACGGGGCGTGGGGCGCGGCGACCGGGTGGCGCTCCTGCTGCCAAACGGCACCCATTTCGTCTGGACGGTACATGCTTTAGCACGGCTCGGTGCCGTTTCGGTGCCCCTCAACTTGCGCCTGGCGGCACCCGAGATGGCGGCACAGATTCAGGAAGCCGACGTGTCGCTCCTGGTTTACCACAGCAGCTTGGCGCAGCGGGCGGCGGACCTTGCGCACGCGACCCGAGTGCCCATCCTTTGCGTCGATAAAGAAAGCACGCACGCGCCGCCTCCTACTGCGACACCGTTCGAGCTGGACCGCACGCACACCATCATCTTCACGTCGGGCACCACGGGCCGTCCGAAGGGAGCCATGCTCACTTTCGGCAATCATTGGTGGAGCGCCGTCGGCTCCGTGCTCAACCTTGGCCTGCGCGAAGGGGATAAGTGGCTGGCCTGCGTGCCCCTTTTCCACGTCAGCGGCCTTTCGATCTTGATGCGAAGCGTCATCTACGGTATTCCTGCCGTGGTGCACGAACGCTTCGAACCGGCCCGGGTCAACGCCGCCATCGAGTACGGCGGGGTAACGATCGTGTCGGTCGTCAGCAACATGCTCGCCCGCCTCTTGGATGAGCGGGCAGACAGGCCATATCCTCCGTCGTTTCGCTGTTTTCTCGCAGGCGGGGGACCGGTGCCGGAGATCCTGCTCGAACGCTGTCGCGAGCTGGGCGTGCCGGTGGTCCAGACGTACGGGCTGACCGAGACGGCGTCCCAGGTCGTGACCTTGGCTCCGGAAGACGCCTTTCGCAAACTCGGTTCCGCCGGTAAGCCCCTATTTCCCGTCGAGGTGCGCATCGCCTTGGAGGGACGGGACGCAGAGCCGGGCGAAGCCGGGGAAATACTCGTGCGCGGCCCCAACGTGATGGCGGGATATTACAAGCGCCCCGAAGAGACGGCCCGGGCTCTACGCGGGGGGTGGCTGCATACCGGCGACGTCGGCTATCTGGACGACGAGGGCTTTCTATACGTTCTCGACCGGCGCAGCGATCTGATCATCTCGGGCGGCGAAAACGTCTATCCGGCCGAGGTCGAAGCGGCGCTCGCATCCCATCCTGCGGTGGCCGAAGCGGCGGTCATCGGGCGGGAAGATGCAGATTGGGGAGCGGTCCCGGTGGCCTTCGTGAAGCTGCGTCCAGGCCGGGTCGTGACGGAGGACGAGCTGGCGCGGCACTGCCGCGAGCTTCTGGCCGGTTACAAAGTGCCGCGGGAGGTCCGCTTCGTAGACGAACTGCCCCGCAACGCGTCCGGAAAGCTTGTCCGCTCCGCGCTGCGCGAGGAGCTGAGCCGCGATGGGTGAGGGACGAGCGCCTCTCCACTTCTGGGAGACGGGAGAAGGACCGCCGCTCGTGCTGGTACACGGCGGTCTTTCGAACGGCCTGCTCGCGTGGAGCCGGACGGCTGAAGCTCTGTCGGCCTACCACCGGTTGATAGTGGTCGACCGGCGGGGACACGGTAAGAGCCCCCGTCTGCCCAGGCCGTATACTATCGCGAGCGATGCCCGCGACTTGGTGCAGCTGGCGGCGGCGCTCGGCCTGGAACGCCTGCATCTGGCGGGCCATTCATACGGTGCTCTGGTTGCGTACGAGATGGCCGTACGCACGCCGCAAGCGGTCGCCTCGCTCCATCTCATCGAGCCGCCGATGCTGACGATCGCTGCCGACGTGCCCGAGGTGCAAGCTCTAATACGTCGTTCCCTCGATCTGTGGCGCGAGGCCGGAAGGCTCCGGAGTGAGGAGCTCGCCGCCCGCTTTCTGGCCATGGTGGCGGGAGAGGCCTTCGTACAGCAGGTGCGGACCCGGCCGGTCTGGAGCGAGCTCGTGGCAGAAGCGGGGCGCTTGCCTTACGAGGAAAATCCTGCCGCGTACATGCCGCCGGCCTTCACCGCGGCGAACTTCCGCTTCCCCGTCCGGGTATACCGCGGCGGAAGGAGCCATCCTGCCCTGCGCATCGTGGCCGAACGGCTGGCCCACTGGATCCCGGGAGCCCGTTTGATCCATGTGCCTGAAGCTTACCACGAAGTGCACAAGAGCGGTGCGCCTTTCGAAGAAGCGCTGCTGCATGTGACCCGAGGGTAGCGCAGCGCGGCCGTAAGCTCCGTCGTCCGGGCCTTTCCTTGCGCGACAACGCCTACTCAAACACTTGCCGCCACACGGTCAGCCGCTCGATGAGGTCGGTGCGCACGCGGAGGCCGAGACCGGCGCCCCGGGGCACGGCGATCAAGCCGTCCCGAGCGGTGATCGGGGGCTCGACGATGTCTTCCTGCCAGTACTGGTCGGAACCGGAAAGATCGGCCGGCAGGCTGAAGCCCGGAAGAGATGCCACGGCCAGGCAGTGGGCTCGCCCGATCCCCGACTCGAGCATCCCTCCGCACCACACGGCAATGCCATGGGACCGGGCCAGGTCGTGTATGGCCGCGGCCGCGGTGCTTCCGCCTACCCGGGCCGGTTTGAGGTTTATCGTGCGGCAGCTGCCGAGATGGACCGCCAGCTGTGCATCGTGCACGCTCTCGATGCTCTCGTCGAGGCAAAGGGGAGTCGCGATCTTGGCCTGCAACTGCGCGTGGGCCAGAAGATCAGGGGGCGGAAAGGGCTGTTCCAGCATGGTCAAGGACAGGGAATCGAGGCGCTTCAACTCGTCCGTCCGGCTCACGTCGTAGGATCCGTTGGCATCCGCCGCGAGGGGAACCTGGGGAAAGGCTTCCCGCACCGCCTTCAGAGGTTCGTAGTCCCAGCCCGGCTCGATTTTCAGCTTTATGCGCCGGTACCCTTGCGCGATGCGCTGTTCCACGGTCCGCAGCAAGGCGTCGACGTCGCGGACGAGTCCTACGACCGTCCCCGACTCGATATGGGTGCGGGTGCCGCCGAGGGCTTGGGCGAGGGAGATGCCATGGACCTGTGCATGAAGGTCCCAGGCCGCAGCTTCCAGACCAGCCTTGGCCATAGGGTGCCGGCGCACGGTGGCGAAGGCGCGGGCGAGCTCACGCGGCGTCCGCCAGTCAGTTTGCAGGGCGATCGGGATGAGGAAGGACGCGAGCACGTGCCGCGCCGTCTCCGGAGTTTCTTCGGTGTAGTAAGGCGCGGAAAGGACGCTCACCTCGCCGTAGCCCGTCAGGCCGTCCGCCGCGGCTTCGACGATCAACAGGCGCCGGAGCGTCTCGCGGCCGTAGGCGGTGAGGAAAGGTGTCTTAAGCGGCATGGCGATTTCTCGGAGCACGACGCGGCGAATTCGCACGTTGGATACCACCTCGCTCGGTCCTTGAAGACGCTACCAGGAAGATACGCCGCAAGTCTGCGATCTCCCGCCCGGGCTGCCGCGAACGTGCGCGGAGCAGCAGGAAGGACCCGCAGGATTGTCGAAGTTTTGGCGCGAGAGGGGCCGGACGGGGGCTGGTCCATCAGGTATCAGATGGGCCACGTCATTTTTCGGGAGGTCGAGATGTTGTGAATGTTCGCCGCGGCTTGGTCAAGTTGGCGGTGGTAGTGTGCGCGGCTGCCCTGTTGTGTGGCGCGGCAGGAGCAGCGGAATTGTATACATACCCCGATGATAACCGGTTCTGGTGGTTCGTCGGCACGGAGCCCGCTTTCGAGATCCTGGTCCCCTCGAATACGGGCGGCGCATATCCTTTGTACTTCCACCGTACGCAATTCGGCGAAGAAGTGCTCGAGATTCAGATGGGGCAGGATGGCCCGGTCATGGCGGTCGGCATACTCAAAGGGTCGTCTTCGCAGATCTCAGCTATCCGTGACAATCTGCGCGCCAGCAGGGACCACCTGTTCACGAACGTGCGCGTGGTAGACGACCGAGAGATCGAAACGTCCATGGGTTTGCGGGCCTACTTCTATTCGCAGCTGGCACGAGCGGCCGACGGAAAGAGCGCGATGTTCCGGGCGGTCTTCTTCAGCCGGGGAGACGACCTCGTTTACCTGACCTACTTCCTTTACGAATCCGACTACTCGGGATTCAACCGCGACGCATGGATTCGCGCGGTCAACACCTTCCGCTGGATGTGACGGGCCGGGCGCGATGCCGGACATAGGCTCATCCGCGGGCCTTCTTGTGGGCACGTATCATGATGTAAATGCCTGCGCCAAGGAGAGCCAGTTGGACTACTCCGACGGCGGCGACAGCGTACCAAAGGCGGCGCAGCAACAGTAGGACGTTTACGGGGGCCAACAGCGCAGCTGCGGTTGCGTAGGCGGCCCCCTTTACCGTCTCCCGCAGCAACTTTTCAGCCGACATGGCGAGCCTCCCCAAGTTTCCCCTCGACCGAGGCGCGACTACGAATCCATCCTTGTACCGACTAACCGTTCGTACAACTTCGTGTGGCGGGCCCGCGCCTCCATGTGGGCGGCGTGAAAGTCGGGCCGGGGATAGCAGGTTTCGCCCACGGCAGCCGGTACGTCGTGGAGTGTGTTCCATGCCCCCAGGGCGTGCAGTGCGACGAGCGCCGCGCCGCGACTCGATGCCTCCGCTTCGAGGCTGACCACGAGCGGCCTGCCCAGGACATCGCACACGGTCTGCCGCCAGGCCCGGTTCCGCAACAAGCCGCCGCCGGTCGCCACCAAATGATCGACGCGGTCGACGGTAGCCACGAGCCGCTCGAAGATCAGGCTGAAGCGGTAGGCGACGGCTTCCATGGCTGCCTGAATCAAGTCGAGCGGGCTTGTGTGGAGACGGAGGCCGACGATGGCTCCCGTGGCGTCCGATGCCCATCCGGGACTGCGCTCGCCGGCCCAGAAGGGAAGGACGGTGAGGCCGTGGGCGGCCGGCCGGGCTTGCAGCAGGGCGTCCTCGTACTCGTGAAGCCGTTCGAGCTGCAGCGTCCTCGTCCACCATTCGATCAGGTTGCCGCCGTTGCTGAGAGCTCCGCCCATGACAAAGCGCTTGCCGTCGACCCGGTACGCCCACAGGCCCCACGGCGGCGTGAGGGCTTCCACTTGCCAAACCGTGCGCATGGCCCCGCTCGTGCCGATCATGATCGCGGGCCGCTCCGGCGTGACGCACCCCGCGCCGACGTTACTGCAGGCACCGTCGCCGAGGGCCGGGAACCACGGTACTCCGGCGAGCCGGCCCAGTCGGTCGCGGACGGCGGGCGTAAGACCCTCGAACGGCTGTGAGACCGGAACTACGGTCCCTAGGTTTTCCGGCGCCAGTCCGAGGGCGTTCAGGACCTCCTCGTCCCACTGCAGTTTGTTGATGTCGAAGAGGCCCGAGCCCGACACCATCGAGTGACTGCCGGCCGGCGTTCCGAAAAGCCGAAGCCACATGTACTCGCCGAAGGAGAGCCATAGCTTCACCCGCCGGAAAAGATCGCCGTGTTCCCGCCGTAGCCAGAGGAGGCGGGCCGGCAGGTAACTCGTGTGAAAAAGGCAACCCGTACGGGAGTGGACGGCCCGTTCGTCCAGCATGTCGCGCAGAGCCGGCACGTAATCACGGCTTCTCGTGTCCGCCCAAAGGTATACGGGGGTGACGGCCCTGTCGGCTGCGTCCACACCCACGAGGCTGTGCCAGAAGGTGTCCACGGCCACGGCGTCGGGCGTGACGTCGGTCTGCTCGAGGAGGGCCGCGGCGGCAGCGACGCAGCGTTCCAATAGTGCGTCGGCGACGAAGGTGTACCCGCCGTCCGGAGTTGTGTCGGGCGTGTGGCGGATCTGCGCCCCGATACCCTCGATTTGGCGTCCCCGGGCGTCGAAAAGAAGGCTGCGCACGGAAGAGGTGCCGACGTCGAGGGTGAGCACCAGAGGGCGTTCCGCGTCTTCCAGCCGGAGCGGAGACGGAGAAATGGCGGTCAAGCAAGGCACCTACCTTCAGCGGAATTGTGGTGCGGCAGACAGACGGCCATTGATTTCTTCGAGACCCGCCGCCCTCATCCTGCCGGACGGGGAGGGCACGGGCCCCGCGGGGAGAATGTGTAGCTGCAGAGTTTAGCGTCGAGCGGTCGGGAGGGACATGCGATGGACGGAAAGCGGAGGCTCATCGTCGGGGCGCTCGTATTGTTGGTCGCGGTGGCAGGGGGACTCCTGCTGCGGCCGCCTACCCGTTCGCAGGAGGCCGAGATGGACCAGTCGCTGCCCCGAGTGGAGTTTCGTCGGGACGGCGAGCTGGTGGCCTCCTTCACGGTCGAGTTGGCCACGACACCCGAACAGCAAGTGCGCGGATTGATGGAAAGGGAGCACCTTCCCGAGGGCCACGGGATGTTGTTCATTTATCCGGCAGCCCACAACGCCATGATGTGGATGAAAAACATGCGCATTTCCCTGGACTTTCTCTTCGTCGACGGGCGCGGCACGGTGGTCCATATGATCGAGGACGTCCCGCCATGTCCCTCCGAGGGCGAATGCCCGTCCTTCGGTGCCGGCCAGCCCGTCCGGTACGTTCTGGAGGTGCCTGCGGGAACGGTCGCTCGCTACGGTCTGCAGATCGGCGACGTGATGCGGACCGTTATCGGCCAGTGACGACTTGCGCCGGACGGGGAGGCGGAACGTTGGCCGCGGGGAATGCCCTAGGGCTTGACGACGCGAGCCGACAATGCCTATACTAAGAACGACTGAATGATCGTTCAGTCACCTCCCGCGGGCTTGCAACGACCAGCCACAGGTAATCTATCACCGAGTCCAATCCCGCCGGAAACCGGGTGGGCAGCACGGAGCCCTTCCACGCTCGTCCACTGAAAAGGAGCGGTCCAATCGTGTCGAACGATCGCCGCGAACAAATACTGAAAGCTGCGGCCCACCTGTTTGCCCGGCAAGGCTATCATGTCACTACCGTCTCGGACATCGCCAAGGAAGCGCAAGTGGCCCAGGGCACCGTTTATCTTTACTTCGAGAGCAAGAAGGCCGTCTTCGAGGCGCTCGTCGACGAGACGCTAGACCTTTTCAAGAGCGTCCTCTCGTGGGGCTCCGCCCATATCTCGGCGCCCGACGTGGCCGAGCGTTTGCCCGGCATCTTCCGGCGCGTCCTGGGCCTTTTGGCCGAGAACAGGATTTTGGTGCGCCTCATGTTGACGGAAGTGCGAGGAGCCGATCCCCAGATCGAGGCGAAGCTTCTCGCCTTTTACAAAGACGTGGTAGCCAGGATCGCCGAGCAGCTGCGGCGCGGCGCCGAGCGCGGCGTCCTTCGCGCCAACCTGAACCCGGAGCTAGCCGCGCATAGCCTTATCGCCGTCATGGAACGTATGGCGGCTCTCATCATCTCGGAAGAGGAGCCGGATTTGGACTCGATGGCCGATGAGATCGCCCGGCTGCAGCTCTGCGGGATCTTGGCCCAGCCTGCCCTGGCCCGGTTCTAACCCGCGATCCGTTCAGCAGGGCAGCCCCCTCTTCAAGGAAGGTGTTTTCAACGTGCCAAAGCGCGTCATACGCGGAATCGTGGTCATCGTATTGATCGTCACGGCCGGTGCCCTCGGTTGGATGGCCGGCCGCCCCCGTGAGACGGAACCTGCCACGGGCACCGCCGCTGCGCAGGCGATCGCCGTCGCCGCGGCACCCGTCCTCGTCGAGACGGTAGCGGAGACGACCGAAATTACCGGCACGGTCACCCCGCTGCAGACGGTTACGGTGATTAGCAAGGTGACGGGACCGGTCGAGTGGCTCGCCGGCGACGTCGGCACGCTCGTGCGCAAGGGCGATGTCATCGCCCGCATCGACGACGCGGACTTGCAGCTCCAGCTGAAGCAAGCCCAAGCCGTCTACGAGCAGGCCCAAGCTTCCCTTGACCGCCTGCGAGCCGGCGCTTCCGCCGAGGAAAGGCGGCAGGCCGAAGCCACCGTGGCCCAGGCCGAAGCAGGTTTCCGTCTCGCGGAGGAGAGCTACGAGCGGGCCCGGTTCCTCCTCGAGCAAGGCGTCATTGCCAAAGATGCCTACGATTCCATCGTTTCCCAATACGAGATCGCCCGCTCCCAGCTCGAAGCGGCCCGGCAAGTGTTGGCTCAAGTGGAGCGGGGCGCGCTGCCGGAAGACATCCGGGCAGTGGAAGCCCAGGTGAAGCAAGCCGAAGTCGCACTCGAGCTCGCCGAAAAGCAAGTGCGCGATGCGACCATTACCGCGCCCATCGACGGACGCATCGCCGTGCTGCACACCGAAGTCGGATCCTTTCTCGGCACCGGTTCGCCCGTGGCGACTCTCGTCTACTTGGACGAAGTGGTCGTGGAGGCGGGAGCGAGCGATCGCCTCGTCAATATGCTGCGGCCCGGGGACAAAGTGCGCGTGAAAATCCCCGCTCTTTCGGATACGGCATATGAAGGCGAAGTGATGGCCGTCTCGCCGGTGGTCGACCAGTATACGCGCCTTTATCCCGTACGGGTGCGGGTGGAAAATCCTGATCACCTCATCAAGCCGGGCATGATGGCTACGGTGCAGGTCGTCACCGCGGTCCACGAAGACGCGACGACGGTGCCGGTGTCCGCGGTGGTGCACAAGGCCGCCGGGCCGGTCGTGTTCGTCGTGGGCGAAGACGGCACGATCGAGGAGCGTCCGGTCACCTTGGGCGTGTCGGCCGGCGGTCGAGTACAGGTCAAGCCGGTCGCCCCCGGAGAGCTCGTAGCCGTGTCGCGCCAGTCGCT
>JAAYLA010000053.1 GCA_012522135.1 Bacillota bacterium
CCGTGACAGCCTCATCAACTACCTCAAGTACACGCAGGAATCGCAGCCATACATCCTGAATTGATAACATGACGACCTCACCCTCTGAGTACTTCCCGTACTCGTCTGGTGGCACGGTGGTGAGGTCCTCTTTCGTTCTCCCTACCAGCTTCTTCCTGCTGTACAGTCCTACAGTAAAGTTACTGCATCCCAGTAATATACCAAGGCGCGAAATCGGTGTCAAGGCGAAAACATCCTTGTTCAACCGGGTACACTTTCCTCGACGCACCCTGCCCGGCAGGCCCGAGCACTACCTTCAGCATGCCCATTTCGGTGCGTTTGTAGGCGGGTCCGCCATTCACATCATGAATACTCCCCGCCACGCGCAAAGATGAGCCGTGGCCTCGCAAGCGGAGCGACTTTCCCGAACGGCCTACTTGGTGTGGCGGTCTGCCACGGAAGACGCTCCGAAGGAATCGGGTTTGATACGGGCATCGAAGCCCGAGCCTACCACCATGCCGACGACCTCACGAATCAGGTCGCGGGTTTGTCCGTTCTCGCCGACGTCCAGGTGAATTTGCACGTTCAGATCGGCGTGCCCGTTTTGGGCGAGGGCCTCGGCCAGTTGACCCGCCAAGCTGAGGGAGCGGCTGGTTTCGTAGAAAATCCGTTGGCGAAGCGACCTACCGACACGTTCCCGCTGCCGGGTATAGTAGTAGCGGGCGCCCTTGCCCAAACGGTGGATGATCACCGCCGTGACGAAGCAGGTCTCGTTGCCGAACTGGGAATCTGTACCAACAATCAGATTATAATGGGCGTCCGGATCTTCCTGCATGTACGCTACGATGTCCTGGAACATCGCCTGAAAATCCAGTCTCCCACGGGTGGGGCTGATAAACTCCATGGGTATCACCGATTCTATTTTACCGCAGCGGCCAAGGCTTCGGCGAGAGCGACGAACTGCTCGATAGTGAGGCTTTCGCCCCGCAGGCCGGGATCCACCCCCGCTCGCTGGAGCATAATTTCGACATCCACTCCATGGGCACCTGCAACGGAGGCAAGAGCATTGCGAAGAGTCTTTCTGCGCTGCGCGAAACTCGCGCGCACGACTTCTTCGAAGAGCCTCTCGTCTCGGGCCTGAACGGGATACGGCCGCATCGTGAGGACCACCACGGCGGAGTCTACGTTGGGCCGGGGAAAGAATACGGTGCGGGGCACCTTTAAGAGCCGTCGCACGTCGGCTCGGTACTGAACTGCGACGGTGAGGGCGCCGTACTCCTTCGTGCCCGGCGCAGCGCCCAGCCGGTCCGCTACCTCGGCCTGCACCATGACGACCATGCGCTCGAGCGGCAAAGGCGCTTCCAGACAACGCATGATCAAAGGTGAAGTGACGTAATAGGGAAGGTTGGCGACTACCTTGACGCGGGATGCCCCCTGCACGAGCTGCTCCAAATCGATGCGCAGCGCGTCGCCTGCCACGATCTGGACGTTATCGCAGCCGGCCAGCACGTCGCGCAGCAGCGGCACGAGCTGATCATCGATTTCCACCGCGACCACCCGCCCGGCCCGTCGGGCCATGGCTTCGGTCAGTACCCCGACGCCGGGCCCGATCTCAAGCACCGTGTCGTCGGGGCCCAGCTCCGCCGCTTCGACGATCCGGTTCAATATGTTGGCATCGATGAGGAAGTTTTGCCCGTAGCGCTTTTTCACCTGAACCCCGTACGCCCGCAAGAGCGATCGCACGGTGCCGGGCGACGCCAGCCGACTGCCGCTCACGAACCATCACCTAATCTGCCAGAATGTACACTTTTACGGTCCGGCGCCCCCACTGGATGGCTTCCTCGTACGTGTCGAAACAAAGGTCGATGCGATTGCCTTTGATCGCGCCCCCGATGTCGGCTGCGATGCCCTCGCCGTAGCCCTCGATGTACAACCTCGTTCCCAGGGGGATTACCGTCGGATCCACGGCTACCACGCCGCGCTGCGCCTTCAGCCCCGTGAACGTTAGACCATCGGACCATTCTCCGGTGCTGGCCGGACCCGGATCGTAGCCCGTAGCGACCATCTCCATCACCTCGACGTAGGCGTAGCGCCCGTGGGGCGTGTCGACGTATAAAGCCGGTGGCCGCGTTCCCTCACCGATAATGCGGTCGATGACGGGCTGTACCACCTCGGATGCTACGATCGTTCGGTTCACGGGTTTTCCATCTTCGTAGACTACCCGCACCGTCTTCTTGATAATACCTTCCTGGCCCTCACGTATCACTTGCGTCTGGCCTTGCTCCAGTTCCGGTGCGGCCCAGCGTATCACCTTGAAAGGCAACGTTTCGGTCTCTTCGATGAACTCCTCCGTCACCCGGACAACTTGCACGGACATATCGGGCGTGACGTCCGTTCCCTTGCCCGGCGTCACGCGATCCATGGGTCCTAGCTCGATGCCGATTTCGCCGAGCGCCTCCGCAACGGTTGCCGCAACGACCCAGTGCTCCCTTTCGCCGCCGTCGACCGTAACGCGTATGGGGACGGCTCGCACGATCTCAATCTCCGTGTCGGGTCCGACGTATTCGGAAAGGGACGGCGTGACGACGTCGTGGGGCCCTACTTGGATGCCGGCCTCCGCCAACACGCTCTCCACCGTACCGCCGACGGTCTGCACGATCTTCGCCTCGTCCCCGGCGACGTGAACGAGTACGGAAAACGGTTCCTCTTTTTCCGTGCGCGCGACGTATAAAGTGACGGCGCCCGCGACGACCAACAGCAAGATCACCAGGCGCACGGGAAACCGCAGCCCTTTCTGAACGGACCCGGTCTCCCTAGGCTGCACTTGTGCCATCGTCAACCTCCTAGACTATGTCGGTTCATTCAGCGGCGCAATTTTCTTAAAGCGCGCCAGACGCCGCTCGAGCTCCTCGTCGCTCAGCTCGTCGATGCGGTCGAGCGCGTCGAGAATGTCTTCGAAATCTTCCTCCGTGATGAGGCCTTTCCGGAGCAGCTTTTCGTATGCAGCGATGAAACGGATCTTGACCCGTTCCATCTCTTCAAACAAGGCGTCGCGAGGCTCATCGGTCATGGTGATACTCCTCAATGAACTTGGTGAATTCCTTTTCGAAACGGATGTGGCAGCTGCCCGTCGGCCCCTTGCGCTGCTTGGCGAAGATCACCTCGGTGTAGCCTTCCGTCCCGTTCTCCTTGGCCTTATCCGGGAAGTAATAGTCCTCCCGGTACAGGAACATGACGACGTCGGCAAACTCCTCGATGTTTCCGCTGTCCCGCAAATCGCTCATGACCGGCCGCTTGTTTTCTCGCTGCTCGACGCTGCGATTGAGCTGCGACAAAAGAATGATCGGCAGGTCGAGCTCGCCGGCCAAATCGCGCAGTTCGCGTACGATTTCGCCCACCTGAAGCGTGTAGCTGTGCTTGCTGGAGGCCGGCGAAGGTTTGATGAGCTGAAGATAGTCGATGATGATGAGTCCAAGACGCGGGTTTTCCGCCTTCACCTTGCGCGCCTTGGCGCGGATCTCATTAACCGTCATGCCCCGCCTGTCGCAGATGAAAATCGGCAGCTTGTACAGTTCGCTGAACACCGCCTGCGCCTTGGCAAACTGCTCATCGTCGAGCCGTGTGTTGTACTGCATGCTGGTGATCTCGGGCGTACCGTCGGGTTTGCGGAAGCGGAAAAGCTCGCTGATGACAAGCCGGTCGCCGATCTGCTCGTCGTCCATCTCCAGGCTGAAGATGAGCACCGGAATGCGCCGCGGCGGCTTGGCCACGTTGACCGCGAAGTTGAGCGCGAGCGACGTCTTTCCCATGCTGGGCCGGGCCGCCAGAATGATCAAGTCCTTATTCTTGAAACCCGTCGTCATCGCGTCGATGGCCGCAAAACGCACGGGCAGACCGCTCGGACGCTTGCCCTCCCGGCGGTCGACGAGATTCATATAGCACTTGTTCAGAACTTCGATGAGGTCTTTTACGTCTTCCTCGTCCGAGTGGGTAGTCGCCTGAAAAACGAGTTCCTGCGCACGGGCCTGCAGCGCGCTCAAGCTCTCTTCCGTCTCCAAAAGCACCATCCGCTGAATCTCTTCCGCAGCTTTCAGCAGGGCCCGCTTCGCCTGCTTGTCCACGAGGATCTCGATACTCGGCTCGAGCTCCGCGGGGCTGATGAAAGATTCGGTAATGCGGATGAGCACCTCGTCGAGGCCGGGGATGTTTCCTTCCTTCCGCAGGCGGTTGTAAACTTGCGTATAGGACACACGCCCGCCTTGGCTGTAGATATCTAGCACGGCCTCGTAGATCCGGCGGTGGACTGGCTCGACGAAGTGATCGGGTTTGAGCTTTTCCACCGCGGTGTCCACGTGGTCGGGATGTCGAATGAGAATGCCTAGAATGCGCCTCTCTGCTTCCGGATCGCTCGGCGTGAATGCGGGCACCTCAGCACTTCTACTCGTCGTACTCATCCGGATAGAGCTCCTTCCAACGATCGACTATGTCGGGGCTGACCGTTTGATAGGCCGTCGCGTTGGGTGCGCCCTCGGGTGCACCGCTCGTGTCGCTGCGCCGCTCGGGCCGGGGATGCAACACCTTGGAAGCGTACTTGTTGTTCATCAGGTCAGTCAACGTACGGATGCCCGAGTTGTACCAGTTTCTCAAGATGCCTTCCAAGTAGTTGATGCGCGGGTTTTCCGCCGACGCGACCGTCTCCTCGATCGCAGCTGCGACCACCTCCGCCTCCATGCCCTGCTCTTCCACCCAGAAGCGCAGCTTTTCAAACTGAGTGGGACCGAGCATGCCGATCCGCTTGTGGTAAATTTCGACGACGGCCTTCAAGTCTTTCACGTCGGATTCGGAAGGCCCGGGCGGAACGACGGTCGCCGGTTGCGGCGTGGACACGGTCGCAACTTCGGCATGGGCCGGACCCGCACCGTGCGCAGAATCCGCGCCCTCGGGCTCCCCCTCCGGCAGGCCGCGCCCGTGCGCCTCGGCTGCCGGCATGGACGAGGGCGCAGCTGCAGCCTGTCCCGTATCGAAGGCAGGCAGCGCCGGCTGTTCCACGAGCGGACGCCCGTCGCCGAAGCGGTGAAAAAAGGCATCGGCGGACAGCGGCTCGTGCACGATATACCCGTTGTCTTGGTCCGGCTCGAGCAGTTCGAACTCAATCAATCGTTGCAAGGCCGCGCTGATGCCTTGGTGGGTCATTCCGAAACGGTATACGAGGACGCTTTCTATGTCGGACATGTCTTCGCCCGTATGGATGAGCCAGCGAAGGTTAAGCCACGCCATCACGGCTTCCGACCCGATAAGGGGTTGGTAAAGTTCAAACAGCTCCCCGGGGACCGAAAGCGACGGCAAGCGACGACGGCCGAGCCTCAGGCCAGCCGAGACTTCGCTCTTGCCCATAAATGACTCCTCCGTTAACCGTTCGGCCCGCGTGTTGCGTCGGATGGAGCGGACACGAACGGGTTATACACAGGTCGACGTGTTGATCGTTCTTACGCCGGAACGGAATGCAGCGACAAGCGTGATTAGGCGAAAAAAGGAAGATTCTGCGCAGGAGAACCTTCCCGTTCGTCTTGACCGGTGGGATTGCTCTCTTATTCTGGATGGACGCGCCTGAATCCTGCCGGCGTCAGGGGTACGCCCGCAGGCTTCCTAGCAGCGGATTACGGAACGCCATTAGACTGAACCCGCGACGGGCCTCTCTTTTCGCCGCTGCCGCGCTGCCAGCAATTTGTACCATCCGACCCGCAGACCGAACCAAAGGCCGCAGCCCGCCACCAGCCACACGCCGTACCGCAGGCCTAGCTGCCGGGCGGCCAGGGCAGCCTGCTCCGCGGAGCCGAAGGCCGGAATCGCCAGGCGGGCAAATGCACGGTAGAAGAGGACGGTCCAGACGAGCAAGCCGGCGACGCCGATCCAATGCCAAACCCTGTTTCCAGTCCGCACCTCGCGCTCACTCCCCCTCGTAGGTCCGCTGCGACTCGGCCTCGTCCGCATAGCGCTCGAAGGCAAGTTCGATGAGCCGGTCCACCAATTGGCTGAACGGCAGCCCGCTGGCCTCCCAAAGCTTCGGATACATGCTGATATGGGTGAAACCGGGCATCGTATTGACTTCGTTGACGAATACGGCGCTGCCGTCCTTTTTCACGAAGAAGTCGACCCGGGCAAGGCCCGCCGCGTCGATGGCCTTGAATGCGCGCACGGCGAGCTCCATGACCTTGACCGTCGTCGGCGCGGCGATGCGAGCGGGAATGTGCAGCTCGGAACGGTCGTCGAGGTACTTGGCTTTGTAGTCGTAAAACTCGTTGCTCGGCACGATCTCGCCCGGAATAGACGGCACGGGCTCGTCGTTGCCGAGTACGCTTACCTCGACCTCACGGCAGTCGACGGCCGCCTCCTCGACCAGAAGCTTTCGGTCGTAGCGCGCCGCGGTCTGCAAGCCTTCGAGGAGTTCTTGTATGTTCTTTGCCTTCGATATCCCTACGCTCGAACCCAAGCACGCGGGTTTGACGAAGCAGGGAAAGCCGATCTCGTTCGCCGCCTCGGCCGCCGCCCTTTCCGGATCTTCCTTGAAATCGCGTCGCTTCACGACCCGGTAGCGCAATATCGGCAGGCCGGCAGCCCGAAAAACAGCCTTCATGAGGACTTTATCCATGCCTACCGCCGATGCCGCC
>JAAYLA010000338.1 GCA_012522135.1 Bacillota bacterium
CGCAGTGCAGATGGAAGGACCGGCGGAAGGGGGCGCGTGGGGCTTTGTGCTGAGCGGTCCCGTGGAGGAGCGCCGGGGGGCGTGGAGCGCGTACGAGGCACTGCCCGGCGGAGAAGTCGGCCGGCGGGTCGGGGAGGCTACCTTGCGGAACCGCCGTGCCGAACTGGCCGCGGCGCTTGACGAGAGTCTGCATCTGTTGCACAACCTGGCCGGAATCGCCGAGGAAGCTCGTCTGAGCGTAGCCGACGCCGAACACTTGGTTGCGTCCTTCGATGAGGCGCTGGAACATCTGCAAAGCCTGGACCGGCAAATACGGGAGCTCGAAAAGGCCATCGCCGAGACAGGCGGCAGTGCCGAGGCTACTCCCGCCCAGGCGCTGCTCGGCGTCCTCGTGACGGGCTGGCTGAACCGTTTGAGCGGCGGCGCACCGCAGCCTGTGACGGGCGCAGTGGAGGAAAGGCTGCGCGGGATCGATCTGGCAGCCCTAGCCGGGAACCTGCAGGCCGTGACGTCAGGCGTTGCCGAGTTGGCCGAGTTGAACGTCGATGCGGTTGTGGAAGGCATCGAACGGATGCGGCGCACCCTGCCCTTGTTTACCGATGAGGAGATCGCCGAGTCGCTGCAGCTGATCGACCGGAACTTGGGCGGCGGCATCGCGGGCGACCGTTTGACCGTCGTCGCACGGCCGGGTGTGGCGAGGGACCGAGCCGAGCAGGCCCTAGCCGCCGGACTCGGCATAACGGACGTGCGCCTGGTGCCGACGGCAGGCGGGGTGCTCGCGCCGAACGCCCGCGCCGTGTTGGCCCAGCTGCTCGGCCAAGTGCGTGAGCTCGTCGCGGCCTTGTGCACTTTAATCGTCGCACTGCTGGTGCTGCTCTTCGACTACTCCATACTGTTCAGCATGGAGCGCCTGGTTCATGCGGAGCGCCGGGACGGGCGCCGCGGGATGGTCACCATCGCAAAGGGTGCAGCGCTGGGAGCGGCCTTGACCGGCCTGATCGCGCGAATGAGCGGGGCGGAGCTGCCTTTCGGGGGGCGGTGGGGGCTAATGGGCCTGGGCGGTGTTTTGGGTTTGGCGTGCGCCCTACTCGCCTCGCGCATCAATCCTATCGACGGTGACGAGGTGGTAGCGGGCGTCTCCTTGGGCCTTAGCCATACCCAGATCATGCGCGAAATCGTGGTACCTTGCGCTCGGCCGGGGCTTTTCGTCTTGCTGAACCGGTGGCGCCAGGTGTTCTAGGCGAAGATAAAAGGGGGGGAGAAAGGTGCTCGAGATTATCGGTTTGCGCAAGGCGTACGGGAAGACGCCCGTGCTGCGGGGAGTCGACTTGCAGGTCGCACGCGGCGAGGTCGTCGTGATCATGGGCCCGAGCGGCTGCGGCAAATCGACGCTGCTGCGCTGCGTCAACCGGCTCATCGAGCCGGACGACGGCGATATCCGGCTCAACGGGGAATCACTGCTGGCCATGCCGGAAGAGCGGCTGCGCGTTGCGCGCCGGAACATCGGTTTCGTCTTTCAGCACTTCAACTTGATCCAAAGGCTCACGGCGTGGCAAAACGTAGCCCTTGGGTTGGTCATGGCCGGCGCCGACCCCGCCGAGGCGCGGCGCCTAGCGGAAGAAGCTCTGAATCGTGTGGGGTTGCGCGACCTGGCCGACCGGCTGCCCGCCCAGATGTCCGGCGGACAGCAGCAGCGGGTCGCCATCGCCCGGGCCCTGCTCTCCCGGCCGGAACTCATGTTGTGGGATGAACCGACGGCTTCGCTCGACCCCATACGCGTGCAGGAGGTCCTGGCGACCATGGAGGACCTCGTCGCCGAGAGGCAAGCCGCCATGCTGATCGTCACCCACGAGATTCCCTTCGCTTTGCGCACGGCGGACCGCCTCGTCCTCATGGACCGGGGACAAATCGTGGAAGAGGGCAGGCCGGCGGACGTGTTGGCAAGCCCGCGTTCTCAGATCGGAAAGGAATACGCGCGCCTCGCCCGTATGCGGGAGCTTTCTCTGGTGCAAAGCGGCAGGAGAACGGGCGCCTATGGGGAACATCCAAACAAGTTAAGGTTTGGCTCAGGAGCAGCCGCTCCTGCGTAAGTAGACCGCTAGAAGGGCGTGTCAGAATGCATTCCAGTTACCAGACGACCCTCCTCCAGCCGGTCACAATGTCGGGTGTCGCTTTGCACACCGGGTGTGAGGCGACCATCACGCTGCGGCCGGCGGGGCCGGAGACGGGCATCGTCTGGCGGCGCGTCGATTTGCCGGGTGCTCCCGACATTGCGGCCTTGCCCCAGAACGTAGTCAACACACAGCGTTGCACGGTGATCGGAAAAGGTGGCGCCGTCGTGCGCACGGTGGAGCACGTGATGGCGGCACTGCGCGGGCTCGAGGTCGACAACTGCATCGTCGAGGTCGACGGGGAAGAGCCCCCTGCAGGCGACGGCAGCGCAGCGGAGTTCGTCGCCTTAATCCATCGTGCCGGTCTGTGCTCTCTGCCGGTGCCCCGCTCTCCCGTGACGCTGGACGCTCCGGTGTTCGTGGAAGAGGGCCGTTCACAGCTCGTCGCGTTGCCCCACGACAGGCTCTCGATATCGTGTGTCTTTGCTAACGACCGCAATCATCCGGCGCTCACTCACCAGTGGGTCGAATTCGACATCGATCCGCACACGTTCGAAGATGAGATTGCGGCCGCCCGCACCATCGGGTTTCTGCAGGAGATAGAGGAGCTTCGCCGGCAGGGCCTTGCCTTGGGTGGTAACTTCGATACCGCCGTGGTTATCGGTGAAGATCGCATCCTGACACCTTTGCGCTTTCCCGATGAGCCTGCCCGGCACAAGCTGCTCGATCTGGTAGGCGACCTTGCTCTCCTCGGTCACCTGCATGCGCGCATCATCGCCGTCCGGCCCTCGCATCGTCTGAACACGCGCCTGACCTACCGCATCGCGGAGCAGTTGGGTTTGGTGTCCGGTTACATCCAGAGCCGATAGATCACCTTGCGATCCTGCCCTGTGCGCCGGGTGCAGCAGACGGCCCTCGCGGACTGCGGCTGCCTGACGACGGCACTTGCGGGGGCGGAATTCGTGCGCGCACGGAAGCGTAGCCAAAGGAGGCCAGTTTGCCAAGTGACGATGGATGCAGTCGCGATTCAGCAACGTATACCCCATCGCTACCCCTTTCTCATGGTCGACCGCATCGTCGAGCACGAGCCGGGTAAGCGGGCGGTAGGGATCAAGAACGTCACCGTCAATGAGCCCCACTTTACCGGCCACTACCCGGAGCGGCCCGTCATGCCCGGCGTCCTCATTCTGGAGGCAATCGCACAGGTAGGCGGTTTGATTTTCCTGGCTGGCGATGCGAGCCTCGCGGGCGCGGTACCGCTCCTGGCAGGGGTAGACAAGGCGAGGTTCCGGCGCATGGTCGTACCCGGCGATCAGTTGCGCATTGAAGCGACGGTCGACTGGTTCCGCAAGGGAGTGGCCAAAGTTTCCGCCACGGCCACGGTTGACGGCGAGGTCGCAGCGACGGCCGAGGTCATGTTTGCCCTGCAAACCGAGGCTCCCGGCGGTTGATTTCGGTCTGCGCGGCCGTTCCTTTCGAGAGCAGGTGAGGAGCGAAAGTTTATGCCACAGGATAACGAACGTAAGACACGCATCCACCCGACCGCGGTCGTCCACCCAAGCGCCGAGTTAGGCAAGGGAGTGACGATAGGGCCGTACGCGATCGTGAACGAAGACGTCGTAATCGGCGACGACTGCGTCATCGGCCCACACGCGATAATCGACCGCTGGACGGTGATGGGCAAGAGAAACAAAGTCTACGCCGGGGCGGTGGTGGGCAACGAACCGCAGGATCTCAAGTTCTCCGGCGAAAAGACACAGCTGATCATCGGCGACGACAACATGATTCGCGAGTACGCAACGATCAGCCGCGGCACCTTGCACGGAGGCGGCGTCACGCGGATCGGCAACGGCAATTTGATCATGTCCTACGTCCTCGTGGCCCACGACGTGCAGATGGGCGACGGGATCGTCATCTCGCACGGCAGCGGCATCGCCGGACACGTCATCATCGAGGACCGGGCTCGGATCGGCGGCATCGTCGGCGTGCACCAGTTCACCCGGATCGGCGCTTTGGCCATGGTGGGCGCCCACAGCATGGTGACGAAGGACGTGCCCCCGTACGTGCTGGTCAACGGGGATCCCGCCAAGCCCTTCGGGGTGAATATCGTCGGGCTTCGCCGTAACCAGTTCCCGCCTGAACTGCGGCTTGAAATTCAGAAAGCGTATAAGATATTATATCGTTCGGGTTACAACGTTTCGCAGGCTATCGAGGAAATGGAGAAGGTGCTCGACAGCACGCCCGAGATCGAGCACTTCCTCAGATTTTTGCGTAACGCCGAGCGCGGCATCTGCCGGTAACGGAGGAGACGACGGCATGACCGAGTCAGAGTTCATCGGTCTGATAGCGGGAAACGGTGCTCTGCCCGTGGAGTTTGCGAAAAGGGCGGCGGCACGCGGCTTTCGGGTCTTGGCGATAGGGGCTACCCCCGGAGTTTCGCCCGAGATAGCGGAACACGTCGAGCGGTTTTTGCCGATTCCCATCACTCAGTGGGGTCACGTGGTGCACGCCCTCGAGCGGCACGGGGTAAAAAGCGTCTACGTGTTGGGGTCGGTTCCGAAACGTGCGCTCTACGGTGGTGCTCCGATGGACGAGCGGTTCCTCTCCGTCGTGCGCAGCGCGCAGGATGCGAGCGACAACGCGCTCTTTCGGGCCTTTGCCGACGATTTGGCCGGGTGCGGGATCACAATCCGCGAGCAAATGGAGCTCCTGCCCGAACTGACGGCAGGGCCGGGTGTGTTGACCAGCCGAGAGCCGACCGAAGAGGAGTGGCGCGACGTGCGGTTCGCCTTTCGCATGGCCAAGGGCCTGGCGCAGCTTGACATCGGCCAGACTGTGGTCGTGAAGCGACAGGCCGTACTGGCGGTCGAGGCCATCGAGGGCACGGACGCAACGTTGCGGCGCGGCGCGCAGCTGGGCAGGGGCGACGTGGTCGCCTGCAAGGTCGCCAAGCCGGACCAGGACCCGCGCTTCGATCTGCCCACAGTCGGCCCCGACACGGTGCGTACCATGGCCGAGTGCGGCGTGCGTGTGTTGGCCTTTGAAGCGCACCGCACGATTCTCGTCGACAGGGAAAAGATGCAGGATGTGGCAGACGGCGCCGGCGTCAGCTTGGTCGCTGTCGAGTCCGGCTTCGAGGAGGGAGGAGCGTCTTGCGCGTCATGATCGTGGCCGGAGAGGCGTCGGGCGACTTGCACGGCAGCCACCTCGTCCGGCAGATCTTGCGGCTCCGCCCCGGCGTACGCTTTTTCGGCGTGGGCGGCCGCCTCATGGCCGAAGCGGGAGTCGACATCCTGCACGATGTAACCCGCCAGAGCGTCATCGGTTTCACCGAGGCGCTGAAGAGCGTCCGGCCCCTCCGGCGCGTCCAAGAGCAGCTTGCCCTGCTTCTGGAGGAAGAGCGGCCTGACGTCTTCGTGCCCATCGACTTTCCCAGTTTTAATCTCAAGCTCGCCGCCAAAGCCCGGATGCTCCGCATACCCGTCGTGTATTATTTCAGTCCGAGCACGTGGGCGTGGGGGGCGAAGCGGGCCGAGCTTGTGGCTAACGCAGGGATGAACGTTTGCTCCGTCTTTCCCTTTGAAGCAGAGGTCTACCGGAAGGCGGGCGCCAACGTGATCTACGTGGGCCATCCCCTGCTGGACATCGTCAAGACCGACCTCGAGACGGAAAAGGCCCGTGAGCTCCTCGGCCTGCCGTCCGGCGGGCCGGTACTGGCCCTTCTGCCGGGCAGCCGGACCCAGGAGATACGGCGCCTCCTGCGGCCCATGGTCAGCGCATTCGAGCTTTTGCGGGCGGAGATGCCGGACCTTGTAGGGGTCGTGCCTGCGGCCCACACGACGCCGGTCAGCAGCCTCGAGGAGCTAATCGGCGACGCCCCGATCCATATCGTCGAAGGACAGACCCACGCTGCGCTGCGAGCTGCGGATGCGGCCGTCATAACGAGCGGTACGGCGACGTTGGAAGCGGCCATTTTGGGCACGCCGCAGGTGATGGTCTACAAGCTTTCCAGCGTAAGTTACGGCATCGCCAAACGACTCGTACGCATCCGCCACGTCGCCCTCCCGAATATCGTGGCGGGGAAGGAAATTGTGAAGGAACTGTTGCAAGATGCCGTGACCCCTCAGGCTATCGCCGATGCTGTGCGGCCTCTGTTTCACGATGCCGAGGCCGTACGGCGCATGCGCCAGGATTACGCCGATGTGGTGCGCCGGCTGGGCCGTCAGGGCGCGGTAGAGCGGGCCGCCAAGGTGGTGCTGGCCGCGGCGGAGCAAGAGCTGGTCGACCCGGAAAAGTACGCACTCCGGGAGGCCTGAAGATGCGGGTTTATCTGACGACGAACAGCCCGGGAGAGGTGGCCACGTGGGTGCGTCCGGTCGTCGACGAGCTGGAGCGGACGCGGCGTTCAACGGGCAGGCCCTGCGAGGTGTACGTCTTCGTCACGCCGTGCCGGTATGCGAGCGGCGAGGAGGCCGATGTGCTCGCGTCCATGCCCCAAGTGGCCCGCATCTTCGGCACCCGTGAGACGGCCCGCTACGCCGTGACGGGCCGGGCCCCCCGGGGCTTTCGGCACGAAGGTCCGGGCGTGCTGCTTTTTCTGGGAGGCGAGATCAAACTGGCTGCCTGGCTAGCACGTCGCCTGGGCGTACCCGCCGCCTTGTACACCGAAGGGTTCGTCAACACGGCCCGGGCCTTCCGCCGCATCTACGTTCCGTATCGCCGCGCCAAAGACCGCGCCTTGCGGCACGGGGCAAGGGAGGAGCAGGTGCGGGTCGTCGGCAACTTGATGGTCGACTCGGTGCAACCCTACGTGACGACGAAGGAGAAGGCCAGGGAAGCTTTAGGCCTGGCGCCGGAAGGCCCAGTCGTCGCGGTGCTACCCGGCAGCAGGCGTTTCGAATGGGAAGTGCTCGTGCCCTTTTACAGCCAAACCGTCCGCGAGCTGCGACGGAAACTGCCCGGCCTGGAAGCGGTCTTGGCCATTTCGCCCTTCTCCGAGGCATTGAAGGACGCATATGGGCTCCACGTCGCGCCCGGCACCTGGGTGCGGGCCGAGGTGGAAGGGGAGCAGGTGATCGCAGCCAGTCACCTTTCGCAAATCGCCATTCAAGCCGCCGATTTGGTGCTCACCTTGCCCGGCAGCAACACGCTCGAGGCGGCCGCGCTGCGCCGGGCCGCGGTCGTTTCCTTGCCCCTGTTCAAACCCGAGGACGTCCCCCTCGACGGGCTGGCGGGCATGATCGGGAACATACCCTTAATCGGCAGCGCTTTGAAACGATTCGTCGTGCTCCAGTACGCCCGGAGGGTCCCCTTTACGGCGCTGCCGAACCGCATTGCGGGAAAGGAGATCGTACCCGAGCTAAAGGGGCGTTCCTTACAACCCTGGGAGGTAACGTCAGTTGCATTAGAGCTTCTAATGGACGATCATGTAAGAGAGAGGATTGCAAAGGAGTCTCATTCGGCAGTGGGCGAAGCGGGGGCGGCCCGGACGATCGTGGCCGACATACTGCGCCTTGCCGCGGAATGAGCGTTGGCTTTCTATTTTGCGTATAGAAGGATACTTAAAGGACCCTGGAGCTGGAACGGGACGAAGGGGGTGACCGCATGGGAAGCAAGTCCGTCGCACGGCGGTGGCTGACGCTGCTGCGCCCGCAACTGCCCGCTTTTTTGGGTGGCTTGCTGTGCGTGCTCGTCGTCGCGGGCGTCGAGCTCGTGATTCCGCTCGTCTTCGGTAAAGGCATTATCGACGAAGCGCTGGCCGGCATGGGCGATCCGGGGCAGCTGACGTTCTTCGCCGTGGGCGCGGTCGTACTCTTCGCCGCGAAGGGAGTCTTCACTTACGGCACGGTGTACCTTACGTCGTTCGTCGGCAACCGCACGGCACATAATCTGCGCTCCGCCGTCTTCCGCCACGTCCTGCACCTGCCCATGGCCTTTTTCACGAAGCAGGGCAGCGGCGATGTGATTGCCCGGGCCACAAACGACATCGCCGTGATCCAGAACGCGATCTCGAACGGCCTGGCGTCCGCCGTGCGCAATGTGGTGCTGTCCGCAGGCATTCTGCTCATGATCTTCATCACGAACTGGAAGCTTTCCCTGGTCACCCTGCTCGTCATGCCCCTCGCGGCGCTCACCATCGCGGCCTTCGGCAAGCGCATTCGCCTGCAGAGCCGCCGGCTGAACGAACGCATCGGCGAGCTGACGGCCATCATGAGCGAGACGCTGCGGGGCATACGGATCGTGAAAGCGTTCACTATGGAGGAGGCCCAGGCGGAACGCTTCAGCCGCAAGAACGAGTCGGGATTTGAGGCCAGTATGCAGTCCGTGCAGGCGACCGCCACCATGACGCCGATCGTAGAAATCCTGATCGTGTGCTCTATGGTGCTCGTCATTTGGGTGGGCGGCATGGAAGTGTTGGCCGGCCGGATCACCTTGGGCGACCTGATTGCGTTCCTGGCCTACGTCGGCATGATCACGCATCCGGTCACGTCGCTGTCGCAGACTTGGAGCATGGTGCAGCAAGCCAACGCCGCGGCCGAGCGCGTGTTCCAGCTGCTCGATGCCGAGACCGAGGTGAAAGAAGACGCCCGGGCGAAAGAGTTGCCTCCCGTGCGGGGCCACATCCGCCTGAAGAACGTGACCTTTGCCTACGAGCCGGGACGGCCCGTCGTGCACGATGTGAGCCTGGAGATCAAACCGGGCGAGACGGTCGCGCTAGTAGGGCCGAGCGGCGCAGGCAAGAGCACGATCGCAGGGCTCATTCCTCGCTTTTACGATCCGACGGAGGGTACGGTCGAGATCGACGGCCACGACCTGCGCACCGTCACGCTCGAATCGTTGCGGTCCCAGGTAGGCTTGGTTTCCCAGGATACCGTGCTCTTTCGGGTAAGCATCGCGGAGAACATCACGGCCGGCCGCAAGGGATTTACGCGGAAAGACATCGAAGAAGCGGCGCGCCTTGCCAATGCCCACGATTTCATCATGGAGCTGCCCAACGGGTATGACACGGTCATCGGCGAAGGCGGAGCGACTTTGTCCGGCGGGCAGCGGCAGCGCATCGCCATCGCCCGGGCTTTGCTGGGCAATCCCCGCATATTGGTTCTCGACGAGGCGACATCGAACCTGGACGCGGAATCGGAGCAGCTGGTGCAAGAAGCCCTAGACAGGCTTTCGCAGGGGCGTACCACCATCGTCATCGCCCACCGGGCCGCTACGGTTCAGGCGGCCGACCGGGTCGTCGTGGTCAACAAGGGCCGCATCGTACAGCAAGGAAAGCACCACGAGCTGAGCGCGCAAAACGGACTGTACAGGCGGCTGTTCGGCGCCATGGCCGTCCAGGACGTGGACTTTCAGAGCGCCCAGGTGTCGGGTTGAGGGTGGCGGAAGCGTGAGCATTCGTGTGGAAGGTTTGGTGAAACGGTACGGGGGCAGAAAAGTCGTCGACGGCGTGTCCTTGCATGTTGAGCGGGGTGAAGTCGTCGGGCTCCTCGGGCCGAACGGCGCGGGGAAGACGACCACTTTTTACATGATCGTCGGGCTCGAGCGGCCGAATGAGGGCGAGATATGGCTCGACGACCACAACATCACCCGCCTGCCCATGTATCAAAGGGCCCGCCTTGGCATCGGTTACCTCTCCCAGGAGGCGTCGATCTTCCGCAAACTGACCGTTGAGCAAAACATCATGGCCGTGCTCGAGGTCGCCGTAAAAGACAAGGAGGAACGCCGCCGCCGCTTGGAGGAGCTGCTCGAGGAATTCGACATCGCCCGCGTGCGCCGTTCAAAAGGTTACACGTTGTCCGGCGGCGAGCGCAGGCGCACGGAGATCGCCCGCGCCCTGGCCGTCTCGCCTTCCTTCATGCTGCTCGATGAACCGTTCGCCGGCGTCGACCCGATCGCGGTGGCCGACATTCAGGCGATCGTAGCCCATTTGAAGCAAAAGGGCATCGGCGTTCTGATCACGGACCACAACGTGCGCGAGACTTTGGCCATTACCGACCGCGCGTACATCATGCACAGCGGCCGGATCCTCGTCTCGGGCTCTTCGGTCGACATCGCGAACGATCCCGAGGCGCGCAAGCTCTACTTGGGTGAGAGGTTCACGCTATGAATCTGTTGGATCGTTACATCACCCGCGAGCTTGTCATGCCCTTCCTTTTCGGCATCTGCATATTTACCAGTCTTTTCATGAGCACGGAGCTTCTTCACTTAACGCGGCTCGTCGTAGAACTGGGCGCGCCGGTCGATGCCGTGGTCCGGGCGTTTTTGCTGCAGCTGCCTCAAGTGATCGTCTACACGTTGCCGATGTCGATGCTCCTCGCGACGCTGCTTTCCCTCAGCAGGCTGTCGGCGGCCAACGAGATCATAGCCATGCGCGCCGCGGGCCGTCATTTCGTCCGTACGATGCTGCCCGTGTGGACCGTGGCCCTTATCGTCAGCGTCGCCGCCTTTATTTTGAACGAAGCCGTCGTGCCGCATACGAACTACGAGGCGGAGCGTGTGATGATCGAAGAGGTGCGGGGCCGCAGCATGCCGACGACCCAGGATCACGTCGTGCTGCGGGGACAGGACGGCGGCGGAACGTGGATTTTGTACGCGAGGCGGTTCGACGGCGCGGCGCAGGTGATGAACGATATCGTCTTGACCCGAATGGAAAGTTACCGTCCCGTCGAGACGGTGTCGGCCCGCCGGGCGGTGTGGCAAGACGACACCTGGTACATGGAAGATGCCGTCAGCCATCGCTACTTTTCCGACGGCCGCGTGATTACGACGACGTACAGCGAAGGGCTGCAGCCGCTCCAGATTTTTCAGACGCCCAGCCAAATCGCGCGCCGCACGAAAGATCCCGACCAGATGAACGTGGCCGAGCTGCGCGAGCATATCGAGGTGTTACGTGCCCAGGGCGTCGACGTGAGGAAGTACGAAGTCGACCTGCATTTGAAGTACGCTCTGCCGATGGCGAGCCTGGTGTTCGCGCTGGTGGCGGCACCCTTAGGAATGCAACCGACGCGGTCGGCATCGTCCATCGGTTTCGGCTTGAGCATTGTGATCATCTTCCTCTACTACGTCTTTATGAGTCTCGGCAGCGCGCTGGGGCAGGCGGGCACTTTGCCTCCGGCCCTGGGCGGCTGGCTGCAGAACATCGTGATCGGGGGAACCGGAGTGTTCCTGATTATACGACAAGGAGGGTGAGGAGGCGCCCCGCGTGTATGGGGTTTATTTGATCATTGTCTTGGTACTCGTAGGCGGCGCCATCGCGTACATCGGCGACCGCATTGGCCGCAGCGTGGGCCGGAGGAAACTCACCATCTTCGGCCTGCGTCCCAAGCATACTTCCGTTATGATTACGGTGCTGACGGGCCTGTGCATTGTCGCGGCTTCTATCGGTACGATGGCGTGGCTTTCGCACGACGTGCGCACAGCCCTTTTTCACATGCAGGAGATCCGGCAAGCGTACCGGGAAAGCCGCATCGAGTACGAGGAAAGTCAGAAACAGCTAGAGGCTTTGCGGGCCGAGGTCTCGATGGGCGAAGAGTATCTGGCGGGCATCGTGGCGGCTAGGGACGCGGCCGCGGAGGAGATGCGCCTTTTGCAGATGCAAAACGCCGCCTTGCAAGACCGGCTCGTCGACGCCGAAGCAGAGTTGAACCGGCGTAAACTGCAGGTGGTTGAGCTCGAGGCCTTGACCGGCGAGCTGCGAAGCGGCATCAACCGACTGGAGCTTGTGAAGGCCGAGCTGGAAGAGCGGCTGAGCCAGCTGACCGACGAACTGCGGGCGCTTGAGGCTCGGCGGCGGCAGGGCAGCGTCGCCTTTCTCGCCGATGAGATCGTCCACGCCGAGGTGCTGCAGGGCGGGATGGGCGCAGATGAGACCGAGGCGGCGTTGATGCAGTTCCTCGAGCGGGCCGAGCAGGTGGCTTTGGCCCGGGGCGCACGGATTCCGGGCAAGGCAGACAGGGCCTTGGAAATCGCCCACGAGGAGTACTTCTTCCAGACGGTAGACCTGCTCGCCGCCTCGGAAACCGAATGGGTCGTGCGCGCCGTCGCACTCCAAAACACGATGGAGGGCGAGCCGCTCTTGATCTACTTCCACCTGTTCCCGGAGACGAAAGCCCTTTACCGGCGGGGCGACGTGATCCTGGAGGAAACCTTCAACCCGGGCGAGGGCGACCTGGAGGGAAAGCTCTTGCGGCTCTTGC
>JAAYLA010000339.1 GCA_012522135.1 Bacillota bacterium
TGAGATAGGGAATGAGATTGCGGCCGGTCTGTTGCCACACGAAGCCGACCATCTCGCGGCGGTAGCGCATGCGGGCCCGGTCGGAAAGGCGCGTGAGGTTCCAATTGCCCACCTGCACCGTGCCGGCCGTGGGCGCGTCGAGTCCGCCGAGCACGTTGAGGAGCGTGCTTTTCCCGCTGCCGCTCGATCCAACGATGGCGATGAGCTCACCCCGTTCGACCTGCAAATCGAGACCTTGGAGCGCCAGCACTTCCAGGTCGACCACTTTGAAAATCTTGATGAGGTCTTCGCAGAAGACAAAGGGCCTGGTCTCGTCCATCGTCACGCCTCCTCACCCAGCTTGACGGCTTGATGGAGCTGGATCCGCACGAGGGCCGCAGCCAAGACCAACACGCCAAGAAACAGCATCACACCTAGGACGACGTAGATGCGCCGGACGTCCGCTGCGTCGATCACCACGGTGAAGGGCGGGACGGAGTCGGCTATCTCGGGGTTGACTTGCAGAAACGGCAAGAAGAAGTGGGCCGAGGCGACTCCGAGGAGGCTTCCGAGTCCGAGGCCCGCCCCGACCGTCAGCACGCCTTCCAACACGAGAGCGAACAGAAGCTGAGGGAGCGACAACCCCATCGCC
Source organism: Bacillota bacterium (assembly GCA_012522135.1). Classification (GTDB taxonomy): domain Bacteria; phylum Bacillota; class Limnochordia; order DTU080; family JAAYLA01; genus JAAYLA01. Next base: position 632 of record JAAYLA010000339.1, read on the forward strand.
CGCAGCACCCCGAATTGCAGTGCCCGGCTGCGCAGCGACAAGAAGTGGAACAGGAAAAAGCCCGTCACCGTCGCGACGCCGGCCACGATGAAGCCGATGGTCAAGACGCCGGAAAAGCCCATGCGGAACGGGTCCCTGCGGGCTTCGACTAGCTCCCGGCGGGAATCGTCAAGGCGGACTACGTAAATCCCTTCCTCGGCGAGGGCATTCACGATCGGCTGCAGCTGGGCGCCGGGTTCGAGGGCCAGCCAGACGTCGTAGGGCTCCATCATCGTCTGCTCTTGAATGTGTTCCAGATTTAGGACGAACATGGGTCCTTGCCGGGGATCGAGGGTCGGCCAGTAATCGATCGGCGCGACGATGTACGCTTCCACCGGTTGTCCCCCGATGTCAAAGGTAACCCAATCGCCGAGTTCGAGGCCGCTTGCTTGCATGAAGGAGCGGGATGCGAGCACGCCCTCCCGGTGCAAGATGAGCGCGTTGAGATAATGGTTCCGATGGGCCGGCAGGAGGCCGTCCCGGAACCAGGCAACTGCGGCGAACTCGTGGGGGACGATTCCCAGGATGTTCGCCTGGCCCCGGTGGACGCCGCCGAGCTGCACGTCGACCCGCCGGCTCATCACCCGGGCGGCGGCACCTTCTCCGGGCAATCCGTCGTGCTCTTAGAAGGGCGGCTCGACCACTTCGTCTACGGGCACGAGCTCAGATTCGGGTTTCGTCGGATTGGCCGGCACATACACCGTCCGCACCCACTGCTCCTGCAACACGACGTCAGCGCCAAAGCGGTACCCGATGCGGTCGACGAGGTTCCGGTCCATGGTGCGGGCGGCCGCGGCGGCGTAGATCCCGAGGCCCGTCGTGACGATGAGGAGAAGGAGCAAAGGTGCATATTGCCCCGAGCCGCGGGCCATGTGACGCAGGGTGAGGGACCAGGAGACGCCGCTCCATCTGCCCGTGACCCAGGCAAGCAGGCGCATTAACAGGGGGGAAGAGCCGCAGCGCCCCGGCTCCGCAGCATGGCAATTTCCGTCGTGCGCTGCGCAATGGCCAAGCCCGCGATGAGGGAAACGTAATACAGCACCAGGGCGAAGACGGGCAGGCTCAAAGCGATGAGAAAGAGCGACACCGTGTTGGCGCGGGTTTGATAGAAGCGGAAGATGGTCAGCGGCGACGTCCAAAGGCGGGTTCCGGGAAGGAGTTGCCCCGCTCGGGTTTCTAGGTTGGTCAAAGTTTGGATGTAGCGGCCAAGGTCGTGGATGTGCACCTTTTGATAATCGAATACCCAGTACCAATCGAGGCTCGCTGGATGCAGTCCCAGCACGTCTATGGCCCGCCCTTTAAAATCCTCCTCCGTTACGAAAAACACGTTCTGAAAAGGCGGCACGGGGACCCAGTGGGTGGTGTCGAGTAGCTCAGCCACCGGACGGAAGGCGCCGACGACGTGGAGGGTCAGCGCGATTTGGTTCGCCCCGGCGCCGGCCGTGTAGATGTAGTCCGTACCGACGATGAGGTCCAGGTATTCCAAGGCCGCTTCGTCGACGACGACTTCGAAATGGGTAGGGTCGTCGTACGCGTGGGGCGTCGGCCAGCGGCCGTCGATGATTTCGGCCACATCCTGCAGGTTCGAGATAAACCACACGTCCGCGAACGGCGACTGAGCGGGACGGCGGCTCGGGTCGGCGGGGACAAAGCGCTTTACTCCCAAGGCTCCGGCCCGGGCGTAGGTGGTGTAAGGGATGCCGATGCCCGCGGGGACTTGGCCGTCGAGCAGGGCGTGGACCCGCTCATACGGGCTTTCCGGGCGTGCGCTTTGGCTCCCCTCGGACGCTGTTTCACCGGGTGTGGGAACGCCGGGCCCCGTCGCCGGCCCCGCTCCCGTGCCCCAGTAGCTCATCATGACGGCGAAGGGCGGCCGGGACGTGCTGCTTTCCGTCCATTCCCGGACGAGCCCCCGCTGCAGGGACGCCGACGTGTAAATGGGGATGGCCGCGGCGATGGCGACGGCGACCGTTCGTCCCGCCAGAAGTCCCGCCTCGAGCCTGCGGTTGTACCATACATGCTTGAGCGCGATCCAAAACGTGGCGAGGAGGCGCATCGTGTCACCGCCCGATCACGACGGTCCCCGGTTCGATGCCCCGGAGAATTTCGCTGTGCGTCGGGGTGCGGATGCCGATCTCGACGTCCACCTCCCGCCGGGTATCGCCTTCCAGCACCCGGACGTACGTGCGCCCCATGAACTCCCGGATCGCCGCGTTGGGGACGATGACGGCGTCGGCCTTCTCCCGCAGCGTGATGACGGTCGTGACGGTCTGGTTCATCGTGAGCAGGCCGGGCGTCTCGATCTCTAGCCGGACCCGGCGCTCCCGGTTCGGACCCGTGAAGGGCAAGCGTCGGAGAAGGATCACATCACGTCACAGCCTAGCGATTTTATCA
>JAAYLA010000340.1 GCA_012522135.1 Bacillota bacterium
GGACCAAGCGTTACGCCGTGAACTTGAAGAGCAGCTTGGCATTCCCGGCTTCGATTCGCTGCACCAACTGCTGGGCCATGTGGCTGTCGAGGCAGTGGCCCTGGCCCCGGTCAACTCCGAGAAGGCGCAGCTTGCGGTAGAGTGCATGGAAGCAGGCTTGCACGTCATTGTCGACAAGCCCTTGGCCGTCTCGTGGGAGCAGCTGGAGAGCCTTCATTCCGCCTATGAGCGTACCGAGCGCATTCTGTCGCTCATGCTGCCCCTACGCTTCACCCCCTGCTACGCCACCGCCCGCCGGTTGGTGCATGAGGGAGCGATCGGGCGCTTAGTGCACGCGTGGCTCACCCGCCCCCACAAGTTGCTGCGTCCCACCCGGCCCGACTGGATGTTCCGACGTGCGACCTACGGCGGCTTGATCCCGGACTTGACGATCCACGACATCGACTACTTCCGTTGGGTGGTGGGCGCCACGCTGGAAGACGTTGAGCAGCTGTTCGCCCTGCACGGCAACTACGGTGCATCGGGCGAGAGCGATTTCGAGGATGCAGCCCACGTTCTGCTGCGGCTGAAGGACGGCACGGTGGGCAGTTTCGAGGCGAACTGGTACACGCCGTCGGCTGCGCCGTATCACGGGGATTGCCGTGCGATCTTCACGGGCGAGCGGGGTACGATCGAAGTCGATACGGTGCGAGATCGGGTTATCCTAACGACCGATGAGGCCCCGCCGACGGAGGTCCCGCTGGATGAAACGCCCAGCGTGGAGGATGATTTTGTGACCGGCATCCGCAGCGGTGTGGATCACATGGTGCTGCCGCCGGAGGATGCGCTGGAGTCGGTGGCCTGGACGTTGCGTGCCCGGGACGTGGCAGACGGCTGCGGTGTGGCGCGGAGGTAGGTGCGCTGCGAGGCACGTGCCGTGTGATGGCCCCGGGCAGCGGAAATGGGGCCCTGGAGGGATCCAGGGCTCTTTTTGTTGGATGGAAGTGCTGGTGCTGGTGGATCGCGGGACCGATTCGGCGGTCCGCGCGGTGCGGTTGCCTACGCGCAGGCATGTTAAAGGCCTGCTACAGGACTTGGGCTGGATCCTGCTCTGCCACTGATGCACCCACATTCCGCGCCGCGACCCACTGGCGGGTACCTAAACGTCCCTTCCGACCCGTACGTGGGTCGCCAAGCCCGTTTCTAGACCCACTGGCAGGTACCCCGCCCTCTCTTACCGCTGCTAGTCGAGTTCCCGTATCCACATATTCCTAAACCAAACCCGCCCGTTGTGATCCTGCAGGACGATGTAGCCGCGGCGGGGCATCTGACTCCAGGCGTTGCGGAACTTGTTGGAGCTGCCGTCGGGGTTCATGCCGGGCGTGGTCCAAAGATCGATGTTCGCTTCCACGATATCAACACCGTTCATCCGCACCGCTATCCGGGGACCGTCGCAGGCGATGATCAGCTGATTCCATTCTCCCGGAGGCCGTTCGACTGCTTGACTCGGAGCGACCATGTCGTACAGCGCCCCGCAGCTGTTCTTCTTTATCTCCGGAGCCCCGTAGGTGTCGTAAATCTGAATCTCCAGACCTGTATGGACC
>JAAYLA010000341.1 GCA_012522135.1 Bacillota bacterium
GGACCGTCTGCGAGTACGCCTACTGCGCGTCGCCTGTGTGTGTCCCGTCCCGCTCGGCGTTCATGACGGGCCGCTGGCCGCACCAAACGCTGATCTTCAACAACTGCAAGGTGATCGGGCATGACCACGCCTCGTACGGGGGAGTTCTGGCGCAGCAAGGCGTCCACACCGTATTCGCCGGCGGGGGGGCCAACTTGTTTCGCGATCCTTTCCAATTGGGATTCAGTGTAATGCTCGGCGTGGAGAGAAAGCCCAAGTCGCTGGCGAAGACCTTTTGCCGCTCGCCTCTGCCTGTGCTTACGGGGGGAGCGCCTGCGCAAAAGTGGGGTCCCGATCCGCAAGCCCTGCAAGAAGACGTTCACGACGTCGACCGGGCTATCGAGTGGCTAGAGACGACTGCGCCCGGCCTGGGTGTCCCTTGGGTGCTGACAATCACGATCCGCGCCCCGCACCCGCCCTGGGAAGCGCCTCCGGATCTATGGGAGATGTACGAGGAACTGGCCGATCTGCCAAGTACGGTACGGACGAGGAGTCGGCGAAGCACCCGTACGCTTTGGACCTGCGCCGGTTCCAGCGCACGGACGAGGTGACCGCAGAGCAAGCCCGGCGCATGCGACAAGGTTACAACGCTTTGGTGACACACGTGGACCGCTTGTTCGGCAGGCTCCTCGGTGCATGGGAAGAGCTCCGCTTGCGCGAGACGACGGTACTGGCTTATACGAGCGATCACGGGGAGATGCTCGGAAAGTTCGGCCTGTGGTTTAAGAGCAGCCTCTACGAAGACGCCGTGCGGGTTCCGCTGCTCGGGGCCGGCCCCAGGTTCAAGCCTGGCCGGCGGGTGCGGACTCCCGTGAGCCTGCGCGACTTGCAAGCTGCCGTTTTCGAGGCCGTCGGTGCGCACCGCCCGTCTGATTGGGTGGGGGAGCCTCTGCAGCACCTCCCGGACTACGACGCCGAGCGAGCGGTCTTCGCCGAGTATCACAGCTCGGGAGTTCACTCGGGGGCTTTCATGATACGAAAAGGCCCCTGGAAACTGATCTACAGCATGGCGGCGCCGCATCAGCTCCACAACTTGCACGAAGATCCGGAGGAGCGGGTCACCATGTGGTCGCGGGAATCGGAGGTGGCCGGTGAGCTGGAGCGGGAACTACGGAAGACCTGCAATCCGGAAGAAGTGAACGCCCGGGCCCAGGCCGTGGAAGCCCGCCAACTGGCCGAAATCGACGATATCTTGAACGATCCGCAAGGCGAGCGGAGGACCGTCTGGCAAGGCGTTTCTATGTAAACACCGGCCCAAGGCGTCCGTCACTCAGCCGCAGTGGCGCTCATCTCCAGTTCCGACACGTTCTCGAAAGCAGCGGAAATGACGAGGGATCCGGTGCCCAGGAAAGCGGGGTCGAGCCCGAGTTCCGACATATAGATCTCCGTGCCGGCATAGACTTCGGGTAAAGTGCGCTGCCGCACGGACTCCTTCATCGCTTCGAACCACGGCTCGCCTGCCTTGATCATCTCGCCGCCCAGGATGATGCGTTCGGGGTTGTACGCGTTGA
>JAAYLA010000391.1 GCA_012522135.1 Bacillota bacterium
CCAAACGAACGCGGAGGAGGAGATGGCATGTATCGAGGTGAGGACGTGTTGAAGGTTCGAGAGTTGTACGAGAAAGGCCTTTCGAAGACGGAAATCGCAAGGATATTGGGGATCGATCGCAAGACGGTCAGACGTCTGCTAGAAGAAGGTCCCTCGCGCCGTTACGAGCGCAGTGCGCAGCCGAAGCGGGCGTCGAAGCTTGACCCGTACAAGGAGTACATCAGACAGCGTGTAGTAGATGATGGCGTGACGAATGCCCAAGTCATTCTGCGAGAGATCCGCAGCCAAGGTTACGAAGGCGGCTACACAATCCTGAAGGATTTCATGAAGCCGCTTCGGCCGCAACGTCAGAGCAGATTTACCGTCCGATACGAGACGGAACCGGGTGAACAAGCCCAGGTCGACTGGGGCTACTTTGGCCGGTACAAGCTGTGGGGCGTGGAGCGACATCTGTGGTGCTTCGCCATGGTGCTGAGCTGGTCCCGGATGCTGTATATCGAGTTCGTGTGTGAGACGCAGGAAGCCATTTTGCAACGCTGTCATATCCATGCGTTCGAGTATTTTCAGGGTGTGCCGAAGCGCATTCTCTATGACAACATGAAAACTGTTGCCATCGGCCGCTTTGAGGATGGCCGCGTGCAATGGAACACGGACTTCCTCAACTTTGCACAGTACTATGGCTTCCAGCCCCGCGTCCACTCGCCACGAAGGCCACAGACGAAAGGCAAAGTGGAACGGCCCATTGGCTATATCAAGGGCAACTTCTGGCCGGGGATCTCTTTTACGGACATTCCAGACCTCAATGGGCTAGCCCGAGGCTGGCTCGACCACGTGGCTAATGTTCGGGTCCACGGCACGACACGAGAAGTACCGCTTGTTCGCTGGCAAGACACCGAGCGCGCCGCACTGCAGTCGCTCGTCGTTCCGCCCTACGATACCTCCATCGTGAGTCGAAGGAAGGTCTCGCGGGACGGTTATGTCGTCGTGCGCACCAATCGGTATTCCGTTCCTTGGCAATTCGCTGGCCAGTGGCTTGTGACAAGGGAAACGCCGGAGGGATGGTTGGAAGTCTTGAACGGTGATGAGGTAGTGGCAGTCCATCCGTTGTTGCCTTTGAGTGAGCGATTCCGTCCGGTTCGTATCCCGGAGCACCATGCCCTACCGCCAAACCGTACAGACAACCATGTGCCGATCCTTCCCATGCCTGAGGTCGAACAGCGTCCGTTGGCGATCTACGACCTGTTCGCCGAGGGAGGCGAGCGGCCATGAACGTTTTCGACCGGGCTGCGCTGCTCGAAGGCTTGCAGCGTTTGGGGTTAACGCATATGCAGCAAGTGGTTGAGCATCGTGCGGAGGAAGCGGCCGCCGCTTCCTCCGGTTACCTTGAATTCCTATACCAGCTTGTTGAAGAGGAACTGGCCGTGCGGTTCGAGCGATATGTGGAAACGCGCACGCGGCTGGCAAACTTCCCTTTCCGGAAAACCCTCGATCAGTTCGACTTCGCCGCCCAGCCCGGCGTGGACAAACGCGCCATCATGGATCTGGCCTCCATGGCGTTCATTGAGCGGGCGACCAATGTGATCCTGCTCGGTCCGCCCGGTGTCGGCAAGACACACCTGGCGGTGGGACTTGGCACGGAGGCCATTCGCCGTGGGTATAGCGTTTACTTTATCCGCCTCGAGGACATGATGCAGAAACTGATTCAAGCGTACAAGGAGGGATGCTTTGTCCAGAAACTGAGGGTTTACCTCAAGCCTAAGCTGCTCATCTGCGATGAAATCGGCTATACCACGTTGGATCGTTTGGGTTCGCATCTGTTCTTCGAACTCGTGTCCAAACGCTACGAGAAAGGAGCGATGATCCTCACCAGCAACAAGAGCTACGGCGCATGGGGTGAGATCTTCGACGACCACGTTATTGCCGCTGCGATTCTGGATCGCTTGCTGCATCATTCGCTCACCATCAACATTCGCGGTGAGAGCTATCGACTACGAGAGAAGCTCAAGGCCGGGGTACTCGGTGGTATCGTGCCGCCGGCGTCAGTTGACACGAAGGCATGAGGCTGGGGAGTTTTCAGATCGGCGAAAACGGGGAAGTCTGCTCCGGCGATTTTGGGGAATTTTGTTCCGGCCTTGACAG
>JAAYLA010000342.1 GCA_012522135.1 Bacillota bacterium
ACGTCCGAGCGGCGCAGAAGCTCGTCCAGCTCCACCTTGGCGGCGCCGTAGCCCGCGATCTCTTCGGCCGAGCGCACCGGGTCGTAACAAAGCACCTCCACCTCGAAGTTTTGCAACAGCTTCATCAGGTGGCGCCCCGTGTGGCTTGCCCCGACCACCCCGACCGTCACTTCGTACAGCTCCCGGATGCGAGCCTGTTCCGGCCCGTGCCAGCGGCCTTCACGGGTGATCCGGGCCAGCTGCCAGACGTTTTTCAGCGAGCAGATGATCAGCCCCAAGGTCGTCTCGGCAACGCCCACGGCCAAGGCCGGTGCACCGCTCGTCACGGTGATGCCCCGATCGTAGACGGCGTCCGATACGATGCCCTTGACCGAACCGGCGGCGTGGACGATTAGCTTTAAGTTCGGTGCAGCGTCGAGAATCGCTTCGGTCATGCGGGGACAGCCCCACGACGTGACGCAAATGTCGGCGTCCGCCAAGAGCCTTTTCGCATCGTCCTCCGTAGGATTTTGCGGGCTCTCGTTGTACCGCAAATCGGCGACTTTTTCTATGCGCTCGATGTGTGCGTCGGAAAACAGCTTGTTTTTCAGGTTGACATTGTGCAGAAGGACAGCCTTGGGCCTCATGCGACCGCGCTCCTTTTGGCAAGAGGTTGTCTCACGAGAGCTTTCTGTATCCTCGGGATAATTTCCTGCGCGTACCTTCCGAGAATGTGACTTACTATGATAGGATAAGGGTTAAGGGAGGGGAGTCGTCGTGAAGCGATGGGTGCGAACGCTCGCGGTTTTCTTATTCGTCCTCATCGTCGGTTTGCTCGTGCGGCTGGTGGCCGATAACATGCACGCCTCCGGCGAAGCGGCGGCGACGGGCGTCGTGCTGGCCGTCGCATTTCTCACCGGCGCGGTCGGCTTTTGCACCGCCACGTTGGGCTGGTACTTCTTCCGTCAGGCCGATGTCGCCGTCGAGCGTCGCGTCAACAGAGCGCTGTACGATTTCCGCAGACGGCTCGCCATCGAGCAAGCCCGGCACGATGAAGCACGTAAGCACCTGATCAACGGCTACTCCTTCTGGTTCGACCGCCACGACCTGGACACGGCCATCGCCCATTTTGAACAGGCCGTCCGCTCCTTCCCTCACGGCTTGGGCGGTTACGTTGCGCTCGGCTACGCGTACTACAGCCGGGGCGAAACGGAAAAGGCCTTCGAGCTGTTCAACAAGGCGCTCATGCTGTACCCCGACCGCAAGGAGCCCTACCGCGACATCGCCGGCCTGTTGATCCGCGAAGGCGATCTGCTGCGAGCCATGGAGTACGTAGAGCGCGCCGTGCAGGTCGACCCCTCCGTCCGTCGCGACCTGTTGGAAGATCCCCTCTTCGACGTCTTGAAGCACGAAGAAAAGACCCGCCGACGCTACGAGAAAGTCGTCTACGGCTCCAAGTGAACCCGGGCCGCGCCTTTCCCCGCGAGCTGTCCTTCAGTCGAGTTCGGCGGCGATTTCCCGGGCTAGCTCGATAAGGCGCTTTTCTTCGTTCAGCTCGGGCGCTTCCAATACCCGCTCGAGGAGTCGCTGCAGCACCTCGCCCACCTTCGGACCGGGTGCGAGGCCCGTCGCCGCCATCACCTCGCGGCCGCCGATGGCAAGGTCCCTCACCGTGAACGCCGAACCTTCCGCGACCACTTCGTCCAACAGCCGCTCGAGCCGGTCGGCAAAGGGATTGTCACCGGGATCGCCGCCGCTCGCGACGTGATCCGCCCGGCGCA
>JAAYLA010000343.1 GCA_012522135.1 Bacillota bacterium
ACCGCCAGGCGTTCCCTCCACAAGTCCTGCTCCGTTGCGTTGATGGCCTCAGGTTTTTGAGCCCGACTTACTCCTGTTCACGGCATGACCGAAACCCGCTTTGCTGCGAAATCTTAGGGCTGCGGCTTAGTTCAATGGTCAAGTTCACGACCCGCAGTATTCTGCATTGTTCTGATTTATCCTGCTCGGGTGCGGTTGGTTCTTTCCAGCGATGTCAGCCCCCTGCACCGGATGAGCGACTTCCCAGCGGATCACCAGACGCGATTCGCATCGACGCTGCAATCCCCATTGCCTGAAAGCACACATCTTATTATCCAGGTCGAGCACAGGGCCGGAAGGGGGCCCCGGATCGGGACGCTTCGGGGTGGGATCCGGTCCGCAGGGCTGCGAGGCGGCGCGTGGTGCCGGGCCTCATCTGGAGGGCCGGCCTGGGAGGGCGAAGGGCCCGCCTTATCGGGCGGCTGCGTGCCGTGGAGCGTGGAGGCGCCCAGAGCGGCGAAGGGCGGATACCGTGGCGAGCCTCACACGGAGGCGCTGCCTAGTATGGCAAGGGCCCGCGTTTTTGCGGTGCCCGCCGTGGAGCTGGTTCGTTCGGGGTGCGCCCCGAGCTGCGCAGCGCCGGCGCAGCACAGGTTAGAGTACCAGGGCGGCGCAGCGCCGAGGCGGCTAAACGGACGCGATTTCGGGCAGGTGGGCCGCCAGCCGGGGGCGGTGGCCTGCGGCGCAGTGGATAAACCCGCTGCTAGCGGCGGTGTGGGCGGAGCTGTGATCCCAGGAAATGGAATCGGGCACAGGCCCCGCCCTCCTCACGGCGCCGTTTTCGCGTGACCTTGACCATGCCCGCATGCCCGGCCGGGCGCTGTGCTTCAGGAATGCTGGGGATGTCGTGTGAAGATCGCCGTGACGGCGCGCGGGAGCGAGCCTCATCCGGAGGGCGCTGCCCAGCATGGCAAAGCCCCCGCGCTTTCCGGCGGCCGCGTGCCGTGGAGCCGGTACGTCGGGGTGCGTCCCCGAGCTGCGCAGCGCCGAGGCGGCTAAACGGACGCGATTTCGGGCGGGTGGACCGCGGCGTGGAGAAGGTTGCCTGCGGCGCAGCGGATGAACCCGCTGCTAGCGGCGGTGTGGACGGGGCGGTGGCTCCAGGAAATGGAAGTAGCCGTGGGGCTCGCCCTCCTCCCAGCGCCGTTTTCGCGTGACCTTGACCATGCCCGCATGCCCAATCGGACACTGCGCTCCGGGAGGGCTGGGGGTGCCTGGCGTGCGTCGCCGCGACGGCGCCCCGTGCTGAGCCTCATCCGGAGGGGGCGGCCCGGCAAAGGCCCCGCTTTTTCCAGCAGGCGCGTGCCGTGGAGCCGGTACGTCGGGGTGCGTCCCCGAGCTGCGCAGCGTCGAGGCGGCTAAGCGGGCGCGATTTCGGGCGGGTCGGCCGCGGCGTGGAGAAGGTTGCCTGCGGCGCAGCGGATAAACCCGCTGCTAGCGGCGGTGTAGGCGGAGCTGTGATTCCAGGAAATGTAAGTGACCGTAGGACTCGCCGTCCTCCGAGCGCCGTTTTTGCGTGACCTTACCATGCCCGCATGCCCGGACGGGCGCTGCGCTCCGGCAGGTCTGGGATGTCAGGCGTGCGTCGCCGCGACGGCGCCTCGTGTTAGAGTACCAGGTAGTGGTGTAAATTCCAGGATGTGGTTCCGCTCTTGACAAGAGTGGCCACGATTGGGTTCTATGCGTGTAGGACGAGTACATCGCAAAGGAGGACCCTATCATGGCCACTAACATTAGGATCGCACTTCAGGAGCTTCTTGACAAGAGCGGAGCTGATGTTGATTTTCTGCGTGAAGCAGTTCGCGTTCTTGCCCAGGAACTGATGGAAATAGAGGTGTCTCGACAGATAGGCGCTGAGCGGCATGAAAGAACGGCTGACAGGGTGACGTATCGCAATGGACATCGAACCAGGAAGTGGGACACACGCGTCGGCACCATCGATCTACGCATCCCCAAACTGAGGGAAGGCAGCTACTTTCCGAGTTTGCTCGAGCCTCGTCGCCGGGCCGAGAAGGCCTTGGTCTCCGTCGTCCAGGAAGCCTATATTCATGGCGTGAGCACACGTAAAGTCGACGATCTGGTGCAAGCATTGGGGATGACTGGAATTAGCAAGAGCGAGGTTTCCAGACTGTGCTCCGAACTGGATGGAATGGTGGAGGAGTTTCGCAATCGCTCGCTTATCAGTCGTTACCCCTACCTCTGGCTCGATGCCAAGTACATCAAGGTTCGCGAGGGTGGACGCGTTCTGAGTATGGCGCTTGTGGTAGCGGTAGGTATCACCGAGGCCGGTGAACGTGAGGTGCTCGGCCTTGACGTAGGGTTGACCGAGGACGGTCCCTTCTGGACGGAGTTCCTTCGCAGTTTGGTTCGTCGGGGATTGAGTGGCGTGCTATTGGTCATCAGCGACGCTCACGAGGGCCTGAAGGAGGCGATCCGCAGGGTATTTGGCGGTTCCAGCTGGCAACGGTGCCGAGTTCACTTCATGCGGAATCTCCTGTCGCAGGTGCCTAAATCGGCGCAGCAGATGGTTCATGCTCTGGTTAACACCATCTTCGCTCAGCCCGAGAAAGCTGCAGCTCATGCTCAACTGGCCAATGTTGCAGAGAACCTGGAACAGCGTTTTCCGAAGGCCGCAGAGCTACTCAAGAATGCGGAAGAAGATATCTTGGCATACATGGCCTTTCCAAGTGAGCATCACCGCCAGCTGCACTCCACGAACCCTTTGGAACGCCTGATGCGGGAAATCGGCCGAAGAACTGATGTCGTAGGGATTTTCCCTAACCGAGCCTCGCTGATTCGCCTAGCAGGCGCAGTTCTCATGGAACAGCAAGACGAGTGGATCGCTACCCCTCGGCGATACTTTAGCCAGGAGTCGATGAGAAAGCTCTACCGTCAGGACGAGTTACCTGAGACCAAGGGGCTCTTAACGGTGCCCGAGCAGTAGTTCGCGACCGACACGCTGGAACCCAATTTACACCACTTGACGGGACATTATCCGCCTCGTGCTGAGCCTCATCAGGAGGGCCAGCCTGGCATGGCAAAGGGCCCGCGCTTTCCGGCGGTCGCCGTGGAGGCTGTACGTTCGTGGTGCGCCCAGGGCGGCGCAACGCCGAGGCGGCTAAACGGACGCGATTTCGGGCGGGTGGGCCGCGGCGCGGAGAAGGTTACCTGCGGCGCAGCGGATTCACCCGCTGCTAGGGGCGGTGTGGACGGGGCGGTGGCTCCAGGAAATGGAAGTAGCCGTGGGGCTCGCCGTCCTCCGAGCGCCGTTTTCGCGTGACCTTGACCATGCCCGCATGCCCAGCCCGGCGCTGTGCCCCGGCGGG